>NZ_JASGDO010000016.1:0-15839 GCF_047607225.1 Microbacterium sp.
CAAGGCCGTGGGCGCCGTAGGCGCGGGAGCCGGTGGGCGGGGCGGCGGCGATCCGGCCGCGGGAGGCGTGGCCGACTCCACCGCCGCGCGCAGTTCGTCGGGCGTCAGCGGAAGGCGCTCGAACTCCCACCCCGCCTCCCGCAGGCGCAGAGCGGCGAGGGTGGACACGGGAAGCCAGACCCCGAGTGCGTGCAGCTGCGCGGCACCCTCGCGCAGCACCTCGTCGACGGTGCCGTCCGCGACCGTCCGCCCGTCGGCGTCGAGCGCGACGACGCGGTCGGTGAGCGCGACGGCGGCGTCGAGGTTGTGCTCGATCAGCACGATGGCCCGATCTCCCGCGGCCACGACGTCGGCGAGCGTGGCATAGACCTCTTCGATGCCCGCGGGATCCAGATTGGCGGTCGGCTCGTCGAGCACGAGGAGCGGTGAGCCCATGGCGAGGGCGCACGCGATCGCGAGGCGTTGCCGTCCCCCGCCCGAGAGCCGGTCGGGGTTGTCGGCGCGGCGTTCCCACAGTCCGACGCGTTCCAGGGCGTCACGGGTGCGAGAGAGCACCTCGTCGACGGGGAGCCGCAGGTTCTCGGGCCCGAACGCGACTTCGTCCAGCACCGTTCCGGTGACCAGTTGCGCATCGGGGTCTTGGAAGACCATCCCGACGTGACGGCTGAGCGTGGTCACGGGAGTCGACCGCGCATCCCACCCGTCCACCTCGATGGCGCCCTCGATCGTCGCGGGGACCGTCTGGGGCACGAGCCCGTTGAGGGCGAGGGCGAGGGTCGACTTGCCCGACCCGCTCGGCCCGAGGAGCAGGGCCACCTCGCCGCGTCGGAGGGTGAAGGTGGCGGCGGCGGGCCGGGCGCGCGTCTCGCCGTCGTGAGCGATCCCCACCCCTGTCACCCGGAGGATCTCGGCCGGTGCCTCGCGCGACTCGTCACGCGCCGTCGACTCCGCCGGATCGGCCTCGGAAGCCGGGTCGGCGCCGGCCGCGGGGACGGCAGTGGTCACGGGTGGAGTCCAAACGGAGAGGGCTGGAGACGTCAGTCAGCATCTCCTAACTTAGCCTGCCCTAACCTCCGCTGTCATCGTCGACCTCGACGGGCACCTCGACGACGCGTCAGCGGCGAGACGCCGCGGTGCTCGTCCGTGCGACGCCGGCGCGACGCAACGCCGACCCCACGGCGAGGCCGACGGCCGTCCACAGCACGGGACCGACGATGAAGAGAGTGACGTAGAGGATCTGCCCCCACACCGCGAACTTGGCGACGTCCGCGGCGAACCAGATCGCGACCGCGATCACGGCGCCGACGATCACGGCGGAGACGAAGAACCGCCAGGCCTGCCACTGCCGGTAGCGGGTGAGCGCGGCGATGCCTTCCTGCAGGCCGCCGATGAGCAATGCCGTGCCGAGGTACCGTCCGATCCACGGCGGTGCGAAGGCACTGGCGACCAGGGCGGCCAGCAGGTGCGTGATCAGGGCCACCCACGGCAGACGCAGGAGCGCCTGGGCGACCACACCGGGAACGACGTGCACGCCGAGCACGAGCCCGTAGAGCACCGGAACGAAGGCCGACACCGGTGCACTGACCGCTCCCGCGGCCACCTGGAGCACACCCGTCGCGACACCGATCGCCGCGCAGATCAGCAGGACGCGCGTCGAGAGGGCGGGTGTTCGGGCCACCCCTCCAGCGTACTCGCGGGCGCCGGGGCCACGGCGCGGTGCTCACCGGGCAAAAAGGCCGACCGAGACCGCCCTCAGAGGTGCCGACGCCGCTGGGTGAGGCGGACGCCGGGAAGCGGCGGAGCAGGAATGCGCTCGTCGCCGTGGCCGACGACGTGTCCGAACCTCTCCGTCCCCGCTTCCCACGCCTCGCGCGCCTCGACGATCTCGTCGTGACTGCGCCCGACGAAGTTCCACCACATGACGATGTCCGACTCGAACGGCTCACCGCCGAGGAGGAACACCGTGGCGTCCTCGTGAGCGACGATCTCCACCGAATCTCGGTCGCGGCCGAGATAGAGGAGTCCGAGATCCGACACCGCCAGCGGATCGGGCGTGTGCACGACGGGCGCTCCCGACACCCCGACCACCGCGTACTCCCACGCCGGTGTCAGGGGCAGGGCGGTCCGCGTGCCGGCGGGGAGGAAGACCTCGGCGCCGACGATCGGCGTGTACATGCGGGCGGGCGACAACGTGCCGGCGAACTCCCCGACCACGACGCACGCCGATGAGCCGCCGCCCAAGTCCACCACCGGGAGATCCTCGATGCGTTCGAAGTCGCGCTCGCCGTGGCGCCGCGACTCGGGGAGCGCCACCCACAGCTGCAGAGCGTCGAGGGGCACCGGTCCGTCGCCGACCGAATACTCGGAGTGGGCGATACCCGCTCCGCTGGTCATGAGGTTGAGCACTCCGCGGCGGACGACCACGTCGCTGCCGATCGTGTCGCGATGACGCACCTCGCCGACGAACGGCCACGTGACCGTCTGCAGCCCGATATGAGGGTGCGGCTCCACACGCATCGTGGTGGTCTGCGGGCCGAAGCGATCGAGGAAGCACCAGGCGCCGACCATCGGCAGCGCGCGCTGCGGCAGGCTCCGATGCACGGACATGCCGCGGACGCCGCCGAGCGGCACCTCCCGCGCCTCCAGCAGCAAGGACCGGGGACCGTCACACGCGACGGCTGCCTCGGTCTCGGGTTCGGAGGGGGAGTCGAGCCGGGTCACGTCAGGTGTCCACGCTCGCGCTGCCGGCGTCGTCCGCGGTGGGGCGCCACTGCACGTCGAGCCCCGTCACGTCGTGCGACTTCAGGTACTTCACGACGAACGGGCACACCGGAACGACCGACTCGCCGCGCGCGGCGACGTCTTCCAGGGCACGGCCGACCAGCGCGGAGCCGAGCCCTCGTCCGCCGAAGGCCGGATCGATCTCGGTGTGCGGCAGCACGAGGCGACCGTGCGCGTCGGGGCGGAACTCGGTGAAGCCGGCGAGCGTGTCGCCGACATGGATCTCGTAGCGGTTCTTCTCGTCGTTGCGGTCGACCGTGACCTCGGCGTCATCGCTCACGGCTGCTCCTCTCGTCCCTGACTTCCAACGTAGACCGCGGCGCGACGTTCCGGGCGGCCGATCGGCCGACGCGCGTCCGCGGCGGCGCCGCTCGTCGCGGGGCCGGTGCCGCTCGTCGCAGCCCGGTGGCGTGCTCGTGGTCCTCCGACGCGTGGATTCCTAGCCTGAGGTGTCGCAACGACGCGCCCCCGAGGAGACCCCATGACTGCGCCTTCTTCGCCCTCCGGTTTGACCGACGAACCCGACCTCGTCCCGGATCCGACTCTTCCGCCGCCCGCCGTCTCCGACGAGGCGCACGAGAAAGAAGCCCGCTGGACCCCGCTGAAGATCGCCGTCTGGATCGCGATCGCCCTCCTCGGCGGGGTGGCGTGGGTCATGCTCGCCCTCGTTCGCGGGGAGACGGTCAACGCCATCTGGTTCGTCTTCGCGGCGGTGTGCACCTACCTCATCGGTTACCGCTTCTACTCAAAGGTGATCGAGCGCTACATCACGCGCCCGAACGACAAACGGGCCACCCCCGCCGAGGTCCGCTCCGATGGCAAGGACTACGTCCCCACCGACCGCCGGGTGCTCTACGGCCACCACTTCGCCGCCATCGCCGGAGCCGGGCCCCTCGTCGGACCGGTGCTCGCCGCTCAGATGGGGTACCTGCCCGGAACCATCTGGATCATCGTCGGTGTCGTGCTCGCCGGCGCGGTGCAGGACTACACGGTCCTCTTCTTCTCGATGCGCCGCGGCGGTCGCACGATCGGCCAGATGGCCCGGCAGGAACTCGGCAGGATCGGTGGCACCGCCGCCATCATCGCCTCGCTCCTGATCATGTTGATCATCGTCGCGATCCTCGCCCTCGTGGTGGTCAACGCCCTCGGGGAGAGCCCGTGGGGAGTCTTCTCGGTGGCGCTCACGATCCCGATCGCCATCTTCATGGGGGTCTATCTGCGCTACCTCCGTCCCGGCAAGGTCACCGAGGTGTCGATCATCGGCTTCGTGCTGCTGATGTTCGCGATCGTCGCGGGTGGCTGGGTGGCCGGCACCGAGTGGGGCTCCGCGATGTTCCACCTCGACCGCGAGGTGATCGCTTGGGGAATCATCGTCTACGGCTTCGTGGCCGCGGTGCTTCCGGTGTGGCTGCTGCTGGCTCCGCGCGACTACCTGTCGACCTTCATGAAGATCGGCGTGATCGTCATGCTCGCCGGCGCGATCATCATCGTCATGCCCGAGATCTCGGTGCCCGCCGTCACGATCTTCGGGGAGAACGGGCTGGGGCCGGTCTTCGCGGGGCCCCTCTTCCCGTTCCTCTTCGTCACCATCGCGTGTGGCGCGTTGTCGGGGTTCCACGCCCTCATCGCCTCGGGCACGACACCGAAGCTCGTCGAGAAGGAACGACAGACGCGCTTCATCGGCTACGGCGGCATGCTCATGGAGTCGTTCGTGGCGATCATGGCCCTCGTTGCGGCGATCTCGATCGATCAGGGCATCTACTTCGCGATGAACTCCCCCGCCGCCCTCACCGGCGGAACGGTGGAAGGCGCCGTGGCCTTCGTGAACTCGCTCGGTCTCACCGGGTCACCCCTCACCGCTGACATGCTCACCGGTACCGCCGTCGCCGTCGGTGAGGAATCGATCGTCTCGCGCACCGGCGGTGCCCCGACCCTCGCGCTCGGACTCGCGCACATCATGCAGCAGGCGCTCGGCGGCCAGGCGCTCATGGCCTTCTGGTACCACTTCGCGATCATGTTCGAGGCGCTGTTCATCCTCACCGCCGTCGACGCCGGGACCCGCGTCGCGCGCTTCATGCTGCAGGACTCGATCGGCGCCTGGTTCCCCAAGTTCCGCGACGTCACGTGGCGTCCGGGCGTGTGGATCTGCACCGCGATCATGGTGGCCGGGTGGGGGACGATCCTCATCCTGGGCGTGACCGATCCGCTGGGAGGCATCAACACGTTCTTCCCGCTGTTCGGCATCGCCAACCAGTTGCTGGCGGCCATCGCGCTCGCCGTCGTGCTCGCGATCGTCGCCAAGCGCGGCCGGAGCTACGTGAAGTGGCTGTGGATCATCGCGGTGCCCCTGGCGTTCACCGCCGTCGTGACGATCACCGCCTCGCTGTACAAGATCTTCTCGCCCGTCCCGGCGATCGGATACTGGGCGAACCACTTCAAGTACCGCGCGGCGCAGGACGCCGGTGACGACAGTCTCGGTGCGCCCGAGGTGGTCCGCGCCGTGATCCGGAACACGGCGGTGCAGGGAACGCTCTCGATCGTCTTCGTGACGCTCGCGATCGTCGTCATCATCGCCGCCGTCGTGGTGACGATCCGCGCGATCCGCGCCGGCGGCGGCGAGAACAGCGAAGACACGCCGGTCGTGTCGCGCCGGTTCGCTCCGGCCGGCTTCCTTCCCACTCGCGCGGAGCGGACGCTCGAGAAGGAGTGGGAGCCGATCCTCGCCGACGAGCGGGCGGAGCTCGCCCATCGGGGGCACTGAGCGATGAGCATCCTGCAGAACTCCGCCAATCCGGTCGGTGCCCGCGCCGGGGCGCCCGCCACGAGCGGAGGCGCGCCCGGGCGGGTGGCCGGTATGGCGGAGTTCTGCAGGCGGGCGGCGGTGGCCCTGGCTCGAGCGGGACGTGCGATCCACTGGTACATGTCGAGCCTGATGGGCGACAGCGCGTACGCGACGTACGTCGCCCATCAGCGGCGGCACCATCCGAACGCGCCCGTTCCCTCCGAGCGCGAGTTCTGGCGCCAGCGGATGGACGAGCAGGATCGCAACCCCGGCGCCCGCTGCTGCTGACCCCCGGCTCCGGCCCGGCTCGGGTTCCCCGGTTCCCCGGTTCCCTCGGGTTCCCCGGTTACCCGGTTCCCTCGGGTTCCCTCGGGTTCCAGGGCCGAGAGCACATGCTCTCATCGAGGGCATACCTCGCGTGCGCCCGGGGCCTATGCGCTCGGTGACAGCATGTGCTCTCGGGAACGGGAACGGGAACGGGGACGAGGAACGGGGAACGGGGAACGGGAACGGGGACGAGGAACGGGGAACGGGGACGAGGAACGGGAACGGGAACGGGAACGAGGCGGGGGAGTCCGTAGGGTGAGGGGATGACTGATGCGGTCGTCCTCGCGGCGCTGCTCGGCGTCGCGGCTGGAGTCGCGCTCACGGTGCTGCTCCTGCTCGCCCGGCGGCTGGCGCGGGGCACGCGAGACCTCGGCAGCGACGCCGAACAGGCGACCCACCGGGCGCTCCACCGCGCGAGCCTCGCCGCGCCCCACCTCCGGGGCGGGCTGGATGCGCCGGAGGCCGCCCGCGCCGTGCACCACCTGCGTGCGCTCCTGGGCAGCACGGCGGTCGCGCTGGTGGGAACGGAGGGCGTCGTCGCGATCGATGGCTCGGGTGACGTGTCCGCGCTCACCGCTGTCGCCGAGCGCGTGGCCGAGCGGGTGAGGGACACCGGGCGCCGCCAGGTCTCCGCCGGCGCCGACGGGGACTCCGGACGCGAAGCGGTGGGGGCGCCGATCGTCGTCGCCGGCGAGGTGGTCGGCGTCGTCGTCGCCTTCGCCGCGCCGGTGCGCGCTGCGCTCGTTCGCGCCGCCGTCGAGGTGGCCGACTGGTGCGCCGCGCAACTGGAGCTCGGGGAGCTCGACGCCTCGCGGGCTGCGCTCGCCGAAGCGGAGCTGCGGGCGCTGCGCGCACAGATCTCGCCGCACTTCATCTACAACGCGCTCACCGCGATCGCCTCCTTCGTCCACACCGATCCACCGCGCGCACGGGAGCTCGTGCTGGAGTTCGCGGACTTCACCCGGTACTCCTTCCGCAGGCAAGGGGAGTTCACGACCCTGGCCGAGGAGCTCCGGAGCATCCACTCCTACCTCGAGCTCGAGCGGGCGCGGTTCGGGGAGCGACTGCAGGTGACCCTCCGCATCGCCCCCGAGACTCTCGCGACCGTCATCCCATTCCTGTCGGTGCAGCCGATCGTCGAGAACGCCGTGCGCCACGGGCTCGAGCCCGGCGAGCGGGGCGGGACCATCCGGATCGCCTCGCGCGACGACGTCACGCATACCGAGATCACCGTCGAGGACGACGGAGTGGGAATGGACCCCGAGCGGCTGCGGGCACTCCTGACGAGCGTGGTCGACGGCGCGCACGTCGGCGTGCGCAACGTCGACACGCGCCTGCGTCAGCTGTACGGCGCGGAGGGCGGATTGGTCGTGGAGACCGCGATGGGCGCCGGTACCCTGGTCAGGATGCGGATCCCGAAATCGCAGCCCCGGCACGACACGGATGTCGACGGACGGTGACCGCCGGAGGTGAGGTGCTGCCGTGATCGACGTGCTCGTCGCCGACGACGAGCGGCCCGCGCTCGACGAACTCGTCCATCTGCTGCGTGCGGATGCCCGGATCGGGGAGATCCTGACGGCGTCCTCCGGTGCCGACGCGCTGCGCCAGCTCTCGGAACGGGCCGTTCACGCGGCCTTCCTCGACATCCACATGCCCGGGCTCACCGGGATCGACCTCGCCGCCGCCATGAACGCCCTGGCGTCGCCGCCCGTGGTCGTCTTCGTCACGGCCGACGATGCGCGCGCCCTCGAGGCGTTCGAGGTGCGCGCGGCCGATTACGTGCTCAAACCGGTGCGGCTCGAACGCCTGCGACGGGCGATCGATCGCGTGGCCGAGCTCTCCGCAGCGTCGGGTGACGCCGACGCCGACGAGGTCGTGCCGGTGACGGTGGGGCAGACGGTGCGTTTCGTGCGGCGGAGCGACGTGCGCTGGGTGCAGGCTCAGGGCGATTACTCTCGGCTGCATACGGACGAGGGCGCCGGCCACCTCGTCCGCATCCCGATCTCCGAGCTCGATCAGCGCTGGGCCGACGCGGGCTTCGTGCGGGTGCACCGGTCGTACCTGGTGCGGTCCGATGCGGTGACCGAGGCCCGGTTGAGCGGATCCGAGCCCGCCGTCTCCGTGGGCGCCGTCTCGCTGCCCGTGAGCAGGCGCCTCCTGCCGGCGGTGCGTGAGGCCCTCGTGCACGGGCGCGCCGACGGGGCGGGACGATGAGCCCCGACACTCCCCGCCGGGTGCGGGTGACCGGAGGCGGTCCGGAGCCACGCCCCGCCGTCCGACCCGGTCCGCGTTCCCTTCCTCTTCGCGTCGGCGAGGGAAGCGACGACATCGACGCGGTGTACGGCCGGGCGCTTCGGCGCACCCAGTTGCGGCTCGCCCTGGGGACGGTCGCGGGTTTCGTGATCGTGACGGTGGCCCTCACCGTGGCCCTCACGGCGATCCCGGAGCTGGACCACGTCGTCATCGCCGGTGTTCCGCTGTCGTGGCTGGTGCACGCCTTCGCGTTCTATCCCGTGATCTTCGCCTTCGCCGTTCTGTATGCACGCGGCGCCGCGCGCAATGAGCAGCGCTACCGGGCGCTCCGGGACCGCGAGTGAATCCCGTCCTGGATCTGGCCGCGATCGCTCTCGTGGTCATCGCGACGGTCCTCATCGGTGTGTACGGACTGCGCGCCTCGCGCACGACGAGCGACTTCTTCGTCGCCTCGCGCACCGTGCGTCCGGTGTGGAACGCCTCCGCCATCAGCGGCGAGTACCTCTCGGCGGGCACCTTTCTCGGCCTGTCGGGTCTCGTGCTGCTGGGGGGTGCGCGGGGATTCTGGTTCCCGATCGGATACGCCGCCGGCTACCTCCTCGTGCTGGTCTTCGTCGCCTCGCCCCTGCGTCGCAGTGGTGCGTACACGATCCCCGACTTCGTGGAGGCTCGGCTCGAGTCGACCCTCGCCCGCCGTGTGACGAGTGTCGTGGTGCTCGTCATCGGGTGGCTGTACATCGTCCCGCAGCTCCACGGCGCGGGGATCACGCTGCAGGTGGTGGCGGGACTGCCACCGTGGATCGGGGCGGTGCTGGTGGCGGTGCTCGTCGGCGGCGCTGTGGCCGCGGGCGGGATGCGTGCCATCACCTTCGTGCAGGCCTTCCAGTACTGGCTCAAGCTCACCGCGCTCCTGGTCCCCGTCGTCGTGATCGGCTTCGCGGTCGGTGGCGGCCCGCACCCCGTCGACGCTTCCGCCGTCTTCCCTCCCGCTGCAGGACCTGCAGGTGTCGACGCCTACGAGACCGCCTCGCTCCTTCTGGCGCTCCTGCTGGGGACGATGGGCCTGCCGCACGTACTCGTCCGCTTCTACACGAGCCCCGACGGTGTCTCGGCGCGGCGCACGACCGTCCTCGTGATCGCGATGGTGAGCGCGTTCTACGCCGTCTCGAGCGGCATGGGCCTCCTCGCCCGCATGCTCGCGCCGGACCTCGCCCGGCCCGAGACCGCCGACACCGTGGTTCTCCTCCTTCCGGCCCGGGTGTTCCCGGGGGCCCTCGGGGAACTCCTGACGGCGCTCATCGTCGCAGGCGCCTTCGCGGCGTTCCTGGCCACCTCGGCCGGCCTCGTCGTGTCGTTGGCAGGAGTCGTGAGCCAGGACGTCTTCTCCGGGTCGGTGCGCTCGTTCCGGATCTCGGCGGCCCTGTGTGCCCTCGTCCCTCTCGTCGTCGCGCTGGCCACCGTCCCGGCGGGGCTCGTCTCCAGCGTCGGGACGGTCTTCGTCTTCGCCGCGTCGAGCCTGTCGCCGTTGCTGCTCCTGGGGGTGTGGTGGCGTGGGCTCACGGCGCGCGGTGCCGTGGCCGGAGTGGTCACCGGTGCCGTCTCGTGCGGCCTCGCGCTGCTCGTCCACGCGGCGGTGGGCGGTGTGGGGATCGCGGCGCCGTACCTCGCCCAACCCGCCGCGTGGACGATCCCGCTCGCCGCGGCCGTGACGGTGGTGGTCTCACGGCTGGATCGCCACGGACCGCCCGTGCGCGCCGATCGCTACCTGTTACGGCTCCACAGTCCGGAGCGGGCCGGCTGATCAGGCGGGCCGTCGGCACGTCGTGGTCGGCGCGGTATGCGGGGAGAGGGAGGAGGATGGTCCCGTGGTCGCCGTCCGCTCTCGCCCGTCCCGCCGCTCGGCCGCCGTTCGCGCGCTGATCGCCGGCGGGGCGTTCGCCGTCGTCCTCCTCGCGGCCTGCGCGTCGCCCTCGGTGGCCCCGGCTTCTCCCGCAGCGTCTTCGCCCACGCCGACCTCGAGCGTCTCGTCGCCTCTCGTCACGCCGACCGCCGTGCCCTCGCCCTCCGAGGGCGATCCGCTGGCACAGATGTCCCTCGAGCAGAAAGTGGGCCAGCTGTTCATGGTCGGAGTGCCGCTCGACGGCTCCGACGACCTCGTCGGCGCGGAGATCCGGGACCGGCACGTGGGCAGCGTGTTCCTCCACGGTCGGTCGACGGCCGGTGTCGATCCGGTATCCGACCTCGTCGCCGATCTGGCCGCGCTCGTCGATCCGCAGAGCACGGCGGGCATCCCGCTGTGGATCGCCACGGATCAGGAGGGCGGGGAGGTGCAGGTGCTCCGCGGTCCGGGATTCGACGACATCCCCTACGCCATCCGCCAGGCTGATCGCGACACCGCCCGGCTCTCCCGCTCCGCACGGTCCTGGGGAGACCAGCTGCGCGCGGCCGGGGTGACGATGAACCTCGCTCCGGTGGCCGACATCGTCACGAGTCACGCAACGCGGTTCGACAACGCGCCGATCGGTGCGCTCGGCCGTCAGTACGGGTACGGCGAGCGGACGGTCGCGGCCAAGGCGGGGGCATTCGCCGACGGGATGCGCGCGGCCGGCGTGCTGCCCACCTTCAAGCACTTCCCCGGGCTGGGACGGGTCACGCAGAACACCGACACCACGGCCGATGTCCACGACACGGAGATCGGCGCCGACTCGCCCGACGTCGACGTCTACCGCGAGCTCCTCGCCTCGGGCCCTGCGGTCGTGATGGTCAGCAATGCGATCTATGACCGGATCGACGCCACCCGGCCTGCCGTCTTCTCGCCCGTCGTGGTGCGGCAGGTGCTGCGCGGCGACGTCGGGTTCGCGGGCGTGGTGATGTCCGACGACCTCTCCGATGCCGTCGCGGTCACGGGCATCGCGCCGGCGGACCGGGCTCTGCGGGCCCTCGACGCCGGGGTCGACCTCTTGCTGGTCGCCGACGACGCGCGCGTGCTCCCGCCCATGTACGACGCCGTCCTGGCCCGCGCGCAGAGCGACCCGGACTTCGCGGCACTGGTCGACGAAGCGGCTCGCCGAGTGGTGGAGGCCAAGGCAGTGCGCCGAGCCCCGCCCTCCGGGTCGAGCCCGGCGACGAGATGCCCTCCACGGTTCAGTTTCATTTTGCCTCCTCCGTCAGTGAGATGGTGATCCAGCGCCTAACGGTCGTCGGATCGCGGGGGGAGTCGGTCGGCAGCGAGCAGGACGAAGCCTCCGATGAGGATCGGGGCGATGGCGACGAGGATCGTGAGAGTCGACGTTCCGCCCGCGAGCGCCGCAATGAGGACGGTTGCCCAGACGGCTCCTCCGACAACCAGAAGGACGAGCCCCGCGGTGCCGAAGCTGTCGTTCCGTCGCGTGGCCATCGTGCTCCCTTGCCTCTGCAGCATCTCTCGTCGCATCTCCTTCACGAAGCGGCGCTGAGTGCAAGGAAGCTATCTCATAAAAGCCATGTGCGCAAGAAGCAGAAGTCTCACGTGCCTCACCAGGTTCCGGAGCCCGCGTCGCGAGACGAGACGCCCGCCGCTCGCGATCAGGCAGACTCGAGGAATGGACGCACCCGCACGGCTGATGGACGCCATCCCGGCGGGGGCTGCTCCCGAGGCGGTCTACGACGGGTTCGCGGCGTGGACGACGGCGCAGGGCCTCACCCTGTACCCGGCTCAAGACGAGGCCATCATCGAGCTGGTCTCGGGGTCGCACGTTATCCTTGCGACACCGACGGGCACGGGAAAGTCGCTGGTCGCGGTGGCGGCCCACGCCGCCGCTCTCGCCGCGGGAGGACGGTCGTACTACACCGCGCCGATCAAGGCGCTCGTGAGCGAGAAGTTCTTCGCCCTGGTCGACGTGTTCGGCGCCGACAACGTCGGGATGGTCACCGGGGACTCCGCCGTCAACGCCGACGCGCCGATCGTCTGCTGCACCGCGGAGATCCTCGCAAACCTCGCGCTGCGCCTCGGGCCGGACGCTCCCGTCGACCAGGTCGTGATGGACGAGTTCCACTATTACGGCGACCCGGAGCGCGGCTGGGCGTGGCAGGTGCCGCTCCTCACGCTGCCGCGGGCGCAGTTCCTCCTGATGTCGGCGACGCTCGGCGACGTGTCGGCGATCGCCGCGGATCTCTCGCGGCGCACCGGTCGCGAGATCGCCGTCGTCACGGGCGTCGACCGCCCGGTCCCGCTCACCTACTCCTACGAGCGCCGACCGGTGCACGATGTCCTCGAGAACCTCCTCGATCCCACCGTCGGCGGCGGGTCGGAAGCGCCCGTCTACATCGTGCACTTCTCGCAGGCCGCCGCGCTCGAGCGCGCTCAGGCGCTCACGAGCGCCAAGGTGGCCAGCCGTGAGCAGCGCGATGCGATCGCAGCCGAGATCGGCGACTTCCGCTTCACCACGGGGTTCGGCAAGACGCTGTCGCGCCTCGTGAGATCGGGGATCGGCGTGCACCACGCCGGCATGCTGCCGCGGTATCGACGGCTCGTCGAGACCCTGGCGCAGAAGGGACTGCTGCGGGTCATCTGCGGCACCGACACCCTGGGCGTCGGGATCAACGTGCCGATCCGCACCGTGCTCATCACGGCCCTCGCCAAGTACGACGGCATGAAGATGCGCCAGCTCACGGCGCGGGAGTTCCACCAGATCGCCGGTCGTGCGGGTCGGGCGGGCTTCGACGTGCACGGCACGGTGGTGGTGATGGCGCCGGACTGGGAGATCGAGAACGCCGTCGCCCTCGCGAAGGCGGCCGGCGACGCCGGCAAACGCAAGAAGATCGTGCGCAAGAAGGCGCCGGCCGGCGTCGTGAACTGGGGAGAAGGGTCGTTCACGCGTCTCGTGGAGGCGGCGCCGGAGCCCCTCGAGCCTCACCTGCAGCTCACGGCGGCCATGCTCATCAACGTCATCGGCCGCGGCGGCGACGTCTTCGCCAACGTCCGTGCCCTCGTCTTCGACAACCACCAGTCGCGGGCGCGCCAGTACGAGCTCGCGCGGCGCGCGCTCGCCATCTTCCGCACCCTCGTGGCCGCGGGGATCGTCGTGGCCGACGACGATGGCATCCGCCTCACGGTCGACCTGCAGCCCAACTTCGCGCTCAACCAGCCGCTGTCCCCGTTCGCGCTCGCCGCCATCGAGCTGCTGGATCCCTCGCCGTCGGAAGGCTCCGGCATCGGCACCGGCCACTACGCGCTCGACGTGGTCAGCGTGATCGAGGCGACCCTCGACGACCCGCGCGCGATCCTGAACCAGCAGGAGTATCGCGCGCGGGGAGAGGCCGTCGCGGCCATGAAGCAGGACGGCGTGGAGTACGAGGAGCGGATGGCGCTCCTCGAAGAGGTGACGTGGCCGAAGCCCCTCGCCGATCTGCTCGCGCAGGCGTACGAGACTTTCGCGTCGAGCCAGCCCTGGGTGCGGGACTTCTCGCTCCGCCCCAAGTCCGTCGTGCGCGACATGTTCGAGCGGGCCATGTCGTTCGGAGAATACGTCTCCTTCTATCAGCTGGGTCGGAGTGAGGGGCTCGTCCTGCGCTACCTCAGCGACGCGTATCGGGCGGTCCGCCAGACGGTGCCCGCCGAAGCCCGCACTGACGAGCTCATGGATATCGTGGAATGGCTGGGCGAGCTCGTGCGCCAGGTCGACTCGAGCCTCGTCGACGAGTGGAACAGCCTCGTCCACCCCGCGGCCGAACCCGATGCCCCGGTCGTGCCCCCGGCGCCGCCGTCCGTCCTCGCCAATCGGCGGGCGTTCACGGTGCTCGTGCGCAACGAGCTCTTCCGGAGGATCCAGCTGGCCGCGCGCCAGGACGACGAGGCGCTCGTCGAGCTCGATCCCGAGGTCGATTGGCCGGCGGCGCTCGACCGCTACTACGACGAACACGACGAGATCCTCACCGGCGGGGCAGCGCGGTCACCGTCGCTGATCCGCATCGACGAGGATGCCCCGGCGGGCATATGGCGCGTCGAGCAGACGATCGACGACCCGGCGGGGGACCACGACTGGCGTGTCCGTGCCGAGGTCGACCTCGCCGCGTCGGTGGAGGAGGGCACCGCCGTGGTGACGGTGACCGAGGTCGTCCGGCTCTGAGGCCGTCACCGAGATCCGCTGCGGGACTCGTCTGAATCCGCTGCTGGACACCGACATCAAGTGGGCTATACCATCTGAAAAATTGGTATAGCCCACTTCGAGAGCGAGGAACTCATGGACGTCGTCGTCGATGTCGTCGAGACGATCACCGCGAACCTGTTCAGCCAGGTCGCGATCCTGATCGGCATCATCGCGCTGATCGGCCTCGTGCTGCAGCGCAAGCCCGTCGAGGAGGTGATCGCCGGGTCGCTCCGCGCCACGATCGGCGTGGTGATCCTCAACATCGGCGTGGACATCTTCGTGGGCGGCCTGGTCAGCTTCCAGGCGATCGTCTCCTCCGCAATGGGCCTGGAGCCGCCGGCGGCCACGTCGTCGCTGGCGGAGTTCACCGCCGGCGCGGGATCGGTCGTGCCGCTGATCATCGCCGGCGGCTTCGTCGTCCACCTGGTGATCGTGCGGATCTTCCCCGCCGCGCGCTACGTCTACCTCACCGGACATCTCATGTACTGGATGGCGGTCGTCATCGCGGCCAGCCTCGTGGCCGCGTTCGGCGACGTCGACCGCTGGGTGCTCGCCGGCGCCGGTGCCCTCATCATCGCGTGCTACTGGACGCTGCAGCCCCTGTGGACCGAGCCGCTCATGCGAAAGGTCATGGGCGACGGTGAGGTCGGCCTCGCGCACACGACATCGACGCTCGCGGTCGCGGCCGGCTACGGGGCCCGCGCCCTGCGTCTGGGCGACCCCGTGCGCCACGACAGCGAGAACCTGCGGCTTCCGAAGTCGCTCTCCTTCTTCAAAGACATCAACGTGTCGACCGCGTTCGTGATCGGCGTCATCATGCTCATCGCGATCGGCTTCGCCGACCACGCGGTCGTGGAGGCACAGATGGCGGGATCGACCGTCGCCCCGTGGGTGTGGGGACTGCTCCAGGCGCTCCGCTTTGCCGCCGGCATCGCGATCCTGCTCTTCGGCGTGCGCATGTTCCTCGCCGAGATCGTGCCGGCCTTCCGCGGTCTGTCCGAGAAGGCGCTCCCCGGTGCCAAGCCGGCCCTCGACATCCCCGTGACCTTCACCAAGGCCCCCACCGCGGTCATGCTCGGATTCCTCGCCTCCACCGTCGTCTTCCTCCTGCTCATGGGGGTGTTCGCCCTGGCCGGCTGGTTCGTGCTCGTTCCGCCGATGATCATGCTGTTCTTCGGAGGCGGCGCCGGTGGTGTGTTCGGCAACGCCGTCGCCGGCTGGCGGGGTGCGGTCTTCGGTGGCGTGCTCAACGGCGTTCTCCTCGCCTTCGGACAGTGGATCTCGTGGCAGCTGTACGCGGGCACCGCCCCGGAGCTGGCGACGCTCGCCGACCCGGACTGGTTCGCCGTGGGCTGGGTGATCACGGGTCTCGGCTCGCTGTTCGCGCCGCTCGGGGTCGGTGGGGTGTGGCTGATCGCCGCCATCGCCGTCGTCGTGTCCTCTGTCGTGCTGATCGTCCTCGGTCGCCGTCAGCGCTCGCGGATCGCGGCCGGTCTGGCGGACGAGGCCGTCGTGGCCGCCCCGGTGCCCGCCGCCGCCGCATCCGCCGCACCCGCCGCAGCACCCAG
>NZ_JASGDO010000017.1:0-32737 GCF_047607225.1 Microbacterium sp.
AGGGGTCAGGCGGCGAACCTTACCCTATCTGCGCTGTGGTATCCTTGAGGTTGCCGAAAGGACATAACTGCATGCTTTTTGAGGTTGGCGAGACGGTCGTCTATCCGCACCACGGCGCCGCGACGATCATCGAGGTCAAGGACCGGATCATCAAGGGCGAGACCAAGAAGTACCTGAAGCTGAATGTCACGCAGGGTGACCTCGTCATCGAGGTCCCGGCGGACAACGTCGACTTGGTCGGCGTTCGCGACGTGATCGGCCAAGACGGTCTGGAGCGCGTGTACGACGTGCTTCGCGCTCCCTTCACCGAGGAGCCGACCAACTGGTCGCGCCGGTACAAGGCGAATCTCGAGAAGCTGGCCTCCGGCGACGTCATCAAGGTGAGCGAGGTCGTGCGCGACCTGTGGCGCCGTGACCAGGACCGTGGTCTGTCGGCGGGCGAGAAGCGCATGCTCGCGAAGGCCCGTCAGATCCTCGTCTCCGAGATCGCGCTCGCGCTGAAGACCGACGAGGACAAGGCCTCGGCCGTTCTCGACGAGGTCCTCGCCAGCTGACAATCCCTCGCTCGAGGGTCTCCGCGCGCCATGATGGGGCGATGAGCCCTTCTGCGCCCGGGTCGGTTCCCGACCTCCGTCGTCGCGATCTCACCCTCGATCTCGCACGCGTCCTCTGCGTGCTGTTCGTGATCATCGTCCACCTGCTCCAGGTGGGGATCGGTGTCGGGCCCGACGGATCGCTCGTCACGTCGCGTCCCGCCGAGCAAGAGCCCTGGTTCAACGCGGCGACGTGGGTCGGCCAGATCATGCCGCTCTTCTTCGTGGTGGGCGGATTCGCCTCGGCGGCCGGGTGGTCGTCGTGGCGTGCGCGCGGGGGAGACGCCACCGGGTTCATCCGCAGCAGGACTCTTCGCCTGGCTCAGCCCGCGCTCCCGGTGTTCGTGTTCTTCGCGATCGTCCTGGCGACCGCGGCGCTGGCCCAGCTGGCTCCCGACGTCGTCGCGGCGGCCGCCGTGGGCGCCGGCTCGCCGCTGTGGTTCCTCGCCGCCTACCTGCTGTGCCAAGCGCTGGTGCCGGTGATGGTGGGCCTCCACGAGCGGGCGCCGCGGCGAACCCTGCTCGTGTTGGCGATCGGCGTGATCGTCGTCGACGCGGTGAGGTTCACGACCGGTGTGACCGAGATCGGGCTCGTCAACCTGCTGCTGGTGTGGCCCCTCGTGCAGCAACTGGGCTTCTGGTACCGCGACGGGTGGTTCGACCGCCGGCACCCCGTCAGCCTCCTCGCGATCGCCGCGGCGTGCTACGCCCTGTTGTGGCCGCTGACGACATGGGGGCCCTACTCCGCGTCCATGCTCGGCAACCTCAACCCGCCGACTCTTCCGCTGGTCGTCCTGGGGCTCGCCCAGGCGTGCCTCTTGCGGCTGGCCCGGCCCGCGCTCGGGCAGCTCATGGAATGGCGGCCCGTACGCGCGTTCATCTTCGTGATGGGGACGCGACTGATGACGGTCTATCTGTGGCACCTTCCCGTCATCCTCATCGTCTCCGGAGCGACCCTCCTGATCCCCGGCGCGGCGCCCGCGCCCTCCTCACCCGCGTGGTGGTGGTCGAGGCCCGTCATGTTCGTCGTGGTCCTCGGCGCCGTCCTGGCCCTGTCGCTCCTGATCGTCAGGTGGGAGGCCATCGGCGATATCGGTCCCGCACCGTCTGCGACGGTCGTGGCCGTGGCATGGGTCTGCGCCTTCGTCCCGCCCTTCGTCGTCATGCAGTGGTTCCTCGACCTCGGCTCGGCCGTCTCCGGTGCGATCCTGCTGACGGTGGCGGTCGTGCTCCTGCGTCGCCGCGGGCGCAGCGCGCACGAGCCGTCACCGGAGTCGCGCTCGGTAGTCTCGGAGTCATGACGGACTCCGTGCTTCCCCGGCCTCACACCTCGATCATCGTCGTGGCGGCTGGCTCGGGAACGCGGTTGGCCGCGGGGGCTCCGAAGGCGTTCGTCGGGATCGACGAACGAAGCATCCTGCACCACGCCTTGACCGGCGTGCTGGCGGGGCCTTTGGCGCAGATCGTCGTCGTCGTTCCCGCCGACCGCCTCGGCGATGCCCGCACCGAGGTCGAGGGTCTCGCGGGGGAGCGGCGCGATCTGATCAGGATCGTCGCGGGAGGTTCCACCCGGCAGCAGTCCGTCGCGGCGGGACTGGCGGCCGTCTGGCCCGACGTCGAGTTCGTTCTCGTCCACGATGCGGCTCGCGCGCTGACACCGCCCGACGTGTTCGCCCGGGTCGTGGCGGCGCTCGAAGACGGGCGCGATGCGGTCCTCCCCGTTCTTCCGGTCGTCGACACCATCAAGCGCGTCGACGGTGAGGAGGTCGTCGAGGCTGTGGACCGTTCCGTCCTCGCTTCCGCCCAGACGCCGCAGGGCTTCCGGCGTGCTGTTCTTCTCGCAGCGCTCGTCGAAGCGACCGAGGACCACACCGACGATGCGGCGGCGGTCCAGGCGGCCGGTCACGCGGTGACGACCGTGGAGGGCGACGAGCGGTCGTTCAAGATCACGACCTCCGCCGACCTCGATCGCGCCCGGGCGCTCCTCGGTCACGGGCGGGGGCATCGCGCGGAGGGGACGCCGACTCTGCCCCGAGTGGGAGTCGGAACCGACGTGCACGCCTTCGGCGGCGATGGCACTCTGTGGCTCGCCGGTCTGGAATGGCCGGGCGAGCAGGCGCTCCACGGGCACTCCGATGGCGACGCAGTCGCTCATGCGATCGTCGACGCCGTGCTGGCAGCGGCGGGTCTCGGCGACATCGGCGAGCACTTCGGCACCGATCAGCCCCAGTACGCCGGTGCGCACGCTGCGGCGTTTCTCGGTCGCACGCGTCAGCTCGTAGAGAGCGCAGGCTGGCGGATCGGGAACGTCTCGGTGCAGGTGCAGGCGCGTCGGCCGCGGTTCGCTGCGCGCCGGGCGGAGGCCGAGCGTGTGCTGACCGTGGCGCTGGGGGCTCCCGTGAGCGTGTCGGCCACCACGACCGACGGACTCGGTTTCACCGGCACCGGAGACGGAGTCGCCGCCTTCGCCGTCGCCCTCGTCCATCCCGTCTGAGCGTCGCCCGCCCCTGTCGCGGTTCAGGGCCCCGTGCCTCCCACATCGTTCTCGGGGCAGGCGCCGGTAGGCTGGTGCAGTGACGGTCCGGCTCTATGACACACAGGCGCGCGCTCTGCGCGACTTCGTCCCGGTCGACCCCGCGCGCGTCACGATGTATGTCTGCGGGCCGACGGTCCAGTCCGGGCCGCACATCGGCCACGTGCGGGCGGCGCTGAGCTTCGACCTGCTCCGCCGCTGGCTCGAGTATCGGTTCGGCGCCGTCACCTTCGTCCGCAACGTCACCGACATCGACGACAAGGTGCTGGACAACGCCACCGAGCGCGAGCCGTGGTGGGCACTGGCCTACCGCATGGAGCAGGAGTTCTCGCGGGCGTATGCCGCGGTGGGCATCCGCCCGCCGACCTACGAACCGCGCGCCACGGGATCGATTCCGCAGATGATCGAGCTCATCGAGCGGCTGATCGAGGCGGGCCACGCGTATGCGGCCGGTGAGACGGCGCCGGGGGATGTCTACTTCGACGTACGCTCGTGGCCGGCGTACGGAGAGCTGACCCGTCAGTCGATCGACGCGATGGAGTCTGCCGCCGATGCCGACCCGCGTGGCAAGCGCGATCCGCGCGATTTCGCGCTGTGGAAGGGCGTCAAGGATGGCGAGCCCGACGATGCGGCATGGTCGTCGCCGTGGGGGCGCGGCCGGCCCGGCTGGCACATCGAGTGCTCGGCGATGAGCCGCCGGTACCTCGGCGCGGAGTTCGACATCCACGGCGGCGGACTCGACCTGCGCTTCCCTCATCACGAGAACGAGCTCGCCCAGTCCCGCGCCGCCGGAGACGCCTTCGCCCGCTACTGGGTGCACAACGGACTCGTCACGGTCGGCGACCAGAAGATGTCGAAGTCGCTCGGCAACTTCCTGCTCGCCGACGACGTGCTCCGCACGCATGATCCGCTGGTCGTGCGCTACGCGCTCGCGGCCGCCCACTACCGGTCGAGCCTCGACATCACCGCGTCGTCGTTCGAGGAGGCCGCCGCCGCGCTGGATCGTATCCGCTCGTTCCAGCAGCGCGTCACGAGGGTACGGGGAGCCGATGCGAAGCTCGTCGCCGCCGACCTCCCTGCGGCCTTCGCTGCGGCGCTCGACGACGATCTCGGTGTGCCGCAGGCACTCGCCGTGGTGCACGAGACCGTTCGGGCCGGGAACAGCGCGTTGGATGCGGGCGACGAGATCGCCGCTGCCGCCGCCGCCGTGCAGGTCGGCCGGATGACGGGACTGCTCGGGCTGAACCCCGACGACCCGCAGTGGCAGGCGGCCGAGGGCGGGGCGACACAGGCGCTCGACGCGCTCGTGCAGACGATGGTCACCCAGCGCGCCCGCGCGCGTGAAGAGAAGGACTGGGCGACGGCCGACCGCATCCGCGATGCGATCGCGGCGGCAGGCATCGCCCTCGAGGATGGTCCCGA
The DNA here is from genome assembly GCF_047607225.1 of Microbacterium sp. GTDB lineage: Bacteria > Actinomycetota > Actinomycetes > Actinomycetales > Microbacteriaceae > Microbacterium. The sequence continues at coordinate 4,549 of NZ_JASGDO010000017.1, forward strand.
GGGGACCCATTGGAGTCTGAACGATGGCTAAGCCCGGAAACCCCGCTGCAGGCAGGGGCAAGAAGAAGGGTCCGACCAAGGGATCGGGCGGGAAGAACCGACGCTCGCTCGAAGGCCGCGGCCCCACCCCGAAGGCCGAGGACCGCGCCTGGCACCCCGCAGGCAAGCGCAAGGCCGCGGCGGAGCGCTACGCCGCGGCGGGCGGCAAGGGCAAGCCCGGCCAGGGCGGACGCTCCTCGTCGGGAGGTCGCGCGAAGAAGGACGATGACACCGAGTTCGTGACCGGCCGCAACTCCGTGCTCGAGGCGCTGCGCGCCAAGATCCCCGCGACCGCCTTCTACATCGCCCAGCGTGTGGAGATGGACGACCGCGTCAAGGAGATGCTCTCCATCGCGACTCACCGGGAGATCCCCGTCATGGAGGTGACCCGGCCCGAGCTGGACCGGATGGCCGGTTTCGACGGCGTCCACCAGGGCGTCGCCCTCAAGGTGCCGCCGTACGAGTACTCCCACCCCCAGGATCTGCTGGAGGAGATCGTCGATCGGGGCGAGCTGCCGCTGCTGGTGGCCCTCGACGGGGTCACCGATCCGCGCAACCTCGGCGCCATCCTGCGATCGACGGGAGCCTTCGGTGGGCAGGGCGTCATCATCCCGCAGCGCCGCTCGGCGAGCGTCAACTCCGCCGCGTGGAAGACGAGCGCCGGTGCTGCCGCGCGCATCCCGGTGGCCGTCGCGCCGAACCTCACCACGACGCTCAAGGAGTTCAAGAAGCAGGGCGTCTTCGTCCTGGGGCTCGACGGCGACGGCGACGTCATGCTGCCCGCGCTGCAACTGGCCGACCGCCCCGTAGTGATCGTCGTGGGGTCGGAGGGCAAGGGGCTCTCACGGCTGGTGACCGAGACGTGCGATCAGGTCGTCTCGATCCCGATCTCGGCGGCGACCGAGTCGCTCAACGCCGGGATCGCGGCCTCCGTCGCGCTCTACCAGGTCTCCACTCTCCGCGCCGCCACGGCGTAGACCGCGCTCGGTCTCACCGAGGCCCACGCCGCCCGAGACCTAAGGCAGATCCCCGCGCGCTCACGCGCACGCTGTCGGAGATCCCCGGATGGATCGGGGCCGGGAGACGCGTGAGGCGCGGGTTCGCTGCGGTCACTTCTTGTACTGGTAGGGGTTGGTGAGCACTTCCGTCTCCGGGATGTCGGGGTGCTGACCGGCGATCCAGTCGTCGCCGACCTCGCGCTCGAGGTACGCGACCGTCTCGTCGAGCTTCGCCCGGACACCCCGCAGGTCTCCCGCCGTGACCTTGCCCTGCCACTTGACGACCTCTCCGCCGACGAGGACCGTGTGCACGTCGCCGCGCTGCGCCTGGTAGACGACCTGACCCCACGGGTTGATCAAGGGCGCCCAGGTGGGGGAGTCCTCGTTCTTCAAGAGCACCACGTCACCGAGCTTCCCGACTTCGAGCGAGCCGATGCGGTCGATCTCGCCGATGGCCTCGGCGCCGCCGCGGGTGGCCATGTGCACGACGTCCTCGGCGCGGAGCTTGACGTGCGTGATCGTCTCCGCGGGCTCCTGGCGGTGCGCGTGGAAGTGCTCGAGGGCGCGGTCGGCGTTGACGGTGGCGCGCATCGCCGAGAACAGGTCGGCCGAGAACCACACGCTCGTGTCGACCGAGAGCGAGGTGGGGATGCCGTGCTTGCGCAGCTGATGGATCGGCGGATAGCCCTGGCCGCAGGTGTCCTCGGACTCTGTCGCCAGGGAGACATTGCCGCCCGTGGCGGCGATCATCTGGTACGACTCGTCCGACAGCGACGCGGCGTGGACGTAGGTGAATCCTTCCTCCATCACTCCGGCGTGATACGCGTTGCGGATGCCCCAGTCGTTCGTCGCGCCCCAGACACCGGCATGGGTGGTCACGCGCAGGCCGAGCTCCTTGGCCACGCGGTACGCCGCGAGCTCGGGGAACTGCTCGTCCTGATTGGGGACGTCGAAGGCGATCTGGGTGCCGAACATGCGCGAGTCGTCGCGCGACGCGACCAGCAGGCGCTGCACGGCGGGATCGGCCGTCCACTCCCACGGGGACTGGTGGATGTTGCCGTACGCGAAGACGAAGCGCCCGGGTGAGGAGACGAGCGCGTCGAAGGCGGCCTCGCCGTGCTCCACGGTGCGCAGGCCGTGCGACCAGTCGACGCTCGTCGTGACGCCGGACTCGATCGCATCGAGGGCGGAGATGAGGTTGCCGGCCGCGTAGTCCTGGGGGCGGAACTTGGCGCCGTGCTGCAGGTAGTACCAAACGAAGTACTGCGTGAGCGTCCAGTCGGCGCCGTACGCCCGCATCGCGGTCTGCCACATGTGCCGGTGCGTGTCGACCATTCCCGGCATGAGGATGCCGCCGGAGGCATCGATCACGCACGCGTCGGCGGGCGCCTCGACGTGCTCGCCCACCTCGGCGATCACGCCGTCCTTGACGAGCACGTCTCCACGGGGGAGGACGGTGTGGGCGGCATCCATCGTCAGGACGATGCCGCCGGTGAACAGCACCGGTTGTCCCGGTCGCGGGGCGGCGTCGTGAAGCGCGGGCGAGGCCATGAGCTCATCTCCTTTGATCAGCTGCGTTGTCGGGTTGTTCAGCGTTTTGTACAGTCGGGTCAAACGCTGGGTGACCCCAGCATGGACCATCGTGACGCGATTCGGAAGAGGCTCTTGATCGTCTCTCAGGTTTCCTCGCTCCCGCTCGGCTTGACACGGATCGCGCGCCGTGGTTTACAGTGAGTTCAGTAGGACTGAACACTCTGGACGTGGTCGGTCCACCCCTCGGTGCGAGGACGCCCGAGTGACGCAACTGCAGGGAGGCAGCGCATGGCGAGGTTCGTGGTCCGCCGCGCAGCGGAGGCCGAGTACGTCGATCCGGGGCCCCTCGCCCCGGGGTCGGTGGGCGTGACCCGCTGGCGCGGAGTGGGAGAGGAAGACGGCGCGGCGCACACCGATTTCGGGATCACCCGACTCGCGCCCGGCGGCAGCACCGCGTCGCACGTCCACTCCTTCGAGGAGAGCTTCCACGTGCTGGAGGGCGAGGTGGTGCTCGTCACCCCCGAGGCCACCGTGCGGCTGGTCGCCGGCGACTACGGCGTCATCCCGATCGGCGTTCCGCACGCGTGGCGCGCCTCGGGCGAGCACGGCGCCGCGTGGTCTGATCTGTTCGCTCCGCCCGCGCGGGAACGCTACGGCTCGGACACCTACCGGGTTCCCGAGCTGCCGGAGCGCGAACCCATCTCCGTCGACACGCGCGACCCCCGGACTCGTTCGTTCGGCAACATCACCGACGAGCACATGAACCCGGGACGGCAGTCGCAGGAGCTGCTGGCGGTCTCGGCGAGCATGCGCACCGCTCTGCTGGTCTACAGCGGCATCACCCTGAAGATGATGGTCGACTCCGACCTCGGTGCGACCCTCGGGACGCTGTTCATGGTGCGCTACGCGCCGGACGGCAAGGCCGGTCCGCACGACCACCCGCTCGAAGAGGCCTACCTCATCACCGAGGGCGAAGTGCGGGCGATGTTCGACGGTGAGGAGTTCCTCCTCACGGAAGGCGACATCGCGTGGGCCGGCGTCGGCTGCGTCCACTCGTTCGAGGCGACCGGCGACGAAGTGCAGTGGCTGGAGACCCAGTCGCCGCAGATGCCCCCACGACACGCGTACCGCTTCGTGCGCGACTGGCAGTACCTGGAAGAACGTCTCGAGGAGGAGATGTGAGCGAACGGACCATTCTCGTAGCCGGAGGATCCTCGGGGATCGGGCTGGAACTGGCGAAGGACCTGGTGGCCGGTGGCGACCGCGTCGTCCTCACCAGCCGCAGCCGCGAGACCGCGGAGGAGGTGGCCGCCGGACTCGGCGACCGGGCCGTCGGCATCGCGCTGGACGTGTCGGAGCCGGAAGGCATCGCCGAGCAACTTCGCGGCGTCGGGGCCCTCGACGGGGTCGTGATGGCAGCGATCGAACGCGACGCCAACACGCTGCGCGAGTACGACATCGCCCGCGCCCGCCGGCTCATCACGCTGAAGCTCGTGGGATACACCGAGACGATCCATACCCTTCTCGATCGCCTCGAGCCGTCGGTCGACACCGGCATCGTGCTCTTCGGCGGCCGGGCCAAGGACGCCCCCTATCCCGGATCGACGACGGTGTCGACGATCAACGGCGGCGTCGACGGCCTCATGAACACCCTTGCGCACGAGCTCGCGCCCATCCGCGTCAACTCGCTCCATCCCGGCATCATCGGCGACTCCCCGTTCTGGGCGGGCAAGCCCGAAGGCGTCCTGAGCGGATACGAGAGCCGCACCCCCGGCGGGGCCCTGGCAACGATGCTCGATGTCGTCGATGCGACGAAGTTCCTGCTGTTCAACCGCGGGGTGTCGGCGCACAGCCTGAACGTCGACCGCGGCTGGCGCATCAGTTGAGCCGCGTCGGACGCGATCGGCAGAACGAGAGGAAGGAGCGATCATGAGCATCGCGACACGCGGCACGATGGGTGTCGACTGGGAGCAGCGGGTCAACTTCGAAAGGCTCCGCGACGAGCGACTGGCCCGTCTCCATGCGCAGCTCGAGCGGTCGTCGTTGGGGGCGGTCCTCGCGTTCGACTTCTCCAACATCCGCTACGCCTCGGCCACCCACATCGGCACCTGGGCGATGGACAAGCTCATCCGCTTCTGCCTCGTCACCCGCAAGACCGACCCGATCGTGTGGGACTTCGGCTCCGCGGCCAAGCACCATGCGCTCTTGAACCCGTGGCTGCACGAGACCCACATGGAGGCCGACGCCGACCCGCACGCTCCGCACCACGGGGCCACGCGGCCGCGCCAGGAATCGGGTGCCCGCGCGGGCATCTCCACCCTCCGCGGGGCCTTCCCGCCCGACGCGGGGATCGCCGAGGAGGTCGCGCGCAAGATCAAGCGGGAGCTGGAGCGCTTCGGGCTGGCGAACGAGCCGCTGGGTGTCGACGTGGTCGAGCTCCCCATCCTCTTCGCGCTGCAACGCGAGGGGATCGAGGTGGTCGACGGCCAGCAGGTGTTCATGGAGGCGCGTCGCATCAAGACGGAGGACGAGATCACCCTCCTCACCACGGCGGCCTCGATGGTCGATGCGGCCTACGACGAGCTCTACGAGTTCCTGCGGCCGGGCGTGCGCGAGAACCAGTGCGTGGGGCTCGTCGCGAAGTCCCTGTACGACCAGGGGTCGGAGTACGTGGAGGGCGTCAACGCCATCTCGGGCGAGCGGTGCGCTCCGCACCCGCACGTGTACTCGGATCGTGCGGTGCGGCCGGGCGACCCGGCGTTCTTCGACATCCTGCACTCGTACAACGGCTACCGCACCTGCTATTACCGCACCTTCGCCGTCGGATCGGCCAGCCCCGCCCAGCGCGACGCCTACAAGAGGTGCCGTGAGTACATGGACCGGGCGATCGCGGCGGTCAAGCCCGGCGCGACGACGGCCGACATCGTCGAGCTGTGGCCCACGGCCGAGGAGTTCGGCTTCCCCGACGAAGAAGCCGCCTTCGCCCTGCAGTACGGACACGGCGTGGGGCTCTCGATCTGGGAGAAGCCGATCTTCTCCCGCCTCACCTCGCTCGATCACCCCGAGGTGCTCGAGGAGGGGATGGTCTTCGCCCTGGAGACGTATTGGCCGGCCGCCGACGGCTGGGGCGCGGCCCGCATCGAGGAAGAGGTCGTGGTGACCGCCGACGGCTGCGAAGTGATCACCAAGTTCCCCGCCGAGGAACTGCTGGTTGCCGGCGGCGGGCGCTACTTCACGGTGAACGGGCCGCTGGCCGGTATCCGTGACTCCCAGTCCCACCTCAACACGCCCGAAGGGCGGGGCGAGGCCTGACCGCCCCCCGTGCGAAAAGCAGGCTGAGCGCCGCCGTGTCGCCCGATGGCGGCCGGCGGCGCCCGTCTGCCCCTGCTTTTCGCACGCGTCGACGGCGAGCCCGTCCGGCCCGGCCCGGTCGCGCGGCCGAGATGTGCACTTTGAATTGACTGATGTGCAGTGACACTTGACAGAGTGTTCACTGATTGCTTCACTGGAATCCATCCCAGACGGATCCCCGACGATGTGGAAGGTCTGACACCCGGTGTTCGAACCCGTATTCCTCGCGCAGCAAGTCCTCAACGGACTGAGCTTCGGCGCACTGCTCTTCCTCCTGGCCAGTGGCCTCACGCTCGTGTTCGGTCTCATGCGGATTGTGAACATGGCCCACGGCGCCTTCTACATGCTCGGCGGCTACATCGGCGTCGTGATCGCCACCCTCACCGGCAACCTGCTGGTCGCGGTCGTGGCCGCCGTCGTGGCGGTCGGCCTCACCGCGTTCGTCGTGGAGGTGCTTCTCCTCCGCTTCGTGCGAGGGCAGGAGATGCCCGAGGTGCTCCTCACGATCGGCGTCTCGTTCGTGATCGCCGACCTCTGCCTCGCCGTCTTCGGCGGAGACCCCCAGAACCTCCCCAACTCGGTCCGCATCCCCGGCGCGCTGATGATCGGCGACTTCGCCTACCCGTGGTACCGGATCTTCGTCATCGTCCTGGCCGTCGTCATCGGCGTCGCGCTCGCTCTCGTCCAGACCCGAACCCGGGTCGGCGCGGTCGTCCGGGCCGGTGTCGACGACCGGGAGATCATCACCGCGATGGGAGTGAACATCCGCTGGGTGTTCACGGGCATGTTCGTCGTCGGGGCCGCGCTGGCCGCGATCGGCGGCACGATCGGGGCGGGCATGCAGAGCATCCTCCCGGGCGTGCAGAACGAGGTGCTCCTCTACGCGCTCGTCGTGATCATCATCGGCGGGCTCGGCAGCGTCGCCGGTGCCGCCGTCGGAAGCGTGCTGATCGGACTCATCGATGCCTTCGCCAAGGCGTGGATCCCCGAGCTCGCGTACTTCACGATCTTCCTGCCGATGGCCCTCGTCCTCGTCTTCCGCCCGACAGGCCTGTTCGGAAAGGCTGCCTGATGAGCAACCGCATCGTCGAAACCCGCACGGTCCGCACCCTCGGCGCCCCCCGCCGCGACCGCGGGCAGCTCGTCAACATCGCACTGCTCGGGCTCCTGCTCGTCGCCGCCCTGGCGGTTCCCTACCTGGGAGTGTCGAGCTTCTTCGTCTCGCTGTCCTCGACCATCCTCATCGCGGCGACGCTGGCCACGAGCGTCAACTTCCTCGCCGGGAACGGTGGAATGGTCTCCCTGGGTCACGCGGGCATCGCGGCGGCCTCCGCCTACGGGGCCGGATGGGCCTCGCGGCAGGGCTTCGATCCGGGCATGCAGGTGCTGTTCGCGCTCGGGATGACCCTCCTCGTCTCGCTCGTCTACGGACTCCTGTCGATGCGGACGAGTGGCATCTACTTCCTCATGGTCACCCTCGCCGTCGGCATGCTGATCTATGGCCTCGCCTTCCGGCTATCGTCGGTCACCGGGGGAGAGAACGGCATCTCCGGCATCGCGCGTCCCGAGTGGATGGACTCGTACTGGATCTACTACTACGTGGTCCTGGGCGTGTTCGTGGCGGCGACCGCCGCCCTCTGGGTGATCGGCAACTCGCCGTTCGGAGCGAGCCTGCGCGGCATCCGCGACAGTGAGAGCCGGATGCGGAGCCTCGGCTACAGCGTCCGCTCCTACAAGCTCGGCGCGTTCATGATGTCGGGCACGGTCGCCGGTCTCGCGGGTCTGCTCGCGGTCTGGCACACCCACTTCGTGAGCCCGTCCTCCGCGGGTGTGGACCGCTCGGTGCACCTGATCGTCATGGTGATCCTCGGCGGAGTGGGAACCCTCCTCGGTCCGCTCATCGGCGCGGCGATCGTCGTGCTGGTCGAGAACGTGCTGTCCAGCCACGTCGATCGCTGGCCCACGATCCTCGGCCTCATCTTCATCCTCGTGATCCTCTTCGCCCGCGCGGGCATCGCCGGCAGCACCAGAAAGCTCTACCGCCGGCTGCGTGCACGAGCGTCCTCGGCGCCCCCGCCCGATCGGGGCGCGCCCGACGGTGTCTCCACACCCGACGGCACCCACCGTGCACCACATCACACGGCACCTCACCCACCCCAAGGAAAGGACCTGCAATGACGTCAATGAAGACACGCGGTCGTCGATCAGCTCTCGCCGCGGCCGGCATCGCCGCGGTCACCGCTCTCGCCCTCACCGCCTGTGCCCCTCCCGGAGCCAACGAGCCGGCGGCCAGTGAGCCCGGAGCCGGCGACGGCGGCACCCTCAAGGTCGGCTACATCTCTCCGACGACCGGCAACTTCGCCGTCGCCGGCCAGGAGATGGTCGACGGCTGGAACCTGTACTGGGAGCTCAACGGCAAGGAGGTGAACGGCATCACGATCGAGACGATCGTCGAGGACGACGCCGGGAACCCCGAGACCTCGCTGACCAAGGCGCACAAGCTCGTGGAGCAGGACAAGGTCGACTTCATCGTCGGACCGCTCATCGCCAACACCGCGCTCGCGGTCGCGGAGTACACCTCCAGCGTCGGCATCCCCAACCTGCACCCGGTCGCCGCCTCCGACGACCTGACTCAGCGAAACGCCAACGACCTGACCGTCCGCACCGGCTCGATGGGCGGCTCGCAGGCCAACTACCCCGGCGGCGAATGGGCGGCCACGGAAGGCGGCAACAAGACGGCTGTCACCCTGTGTGCCGACTACGCCTTCGGATGGGAGTCGTGCGCCGGGTTCGTCCAGGGCTTCACCCAGAACGGCGGCGAGGTCAAGGAGCAGATCTGGTTCCCGAACACGACGACCGACTTCTCCACCTACGTGTCGCAGATCCAGGCCGCCGGAGCAGACGTCGTCTACGTCGCCACTGCGGGTGGCGCCCCGGGGCCGAACTTCCTCAACGCCTACCTGGGCCTCGGGCTCGACCCGTCCAAGCTCCTCATGAACTGCTGCTCGATCGACCAGGGCACCCTTCGCGCGATGGGTGACCAGGTGGTCGGCGTCAAGTCGGTGAGTTACTGGGCCGAGGGTCGCGACAGCGACGCGGTGGCCGAGTTCATCGAGGCGTACAAGGAGTTCTCTGACGGCAAGGTGCCCGGTGCCTACGTGGCCGGCGGGTACGTGACCGCTTCCCTCGTGGCCTCAGTGCTCAAGGAGAAGGGCATGGTCACCGGTGAAGACCTCGTGAGCGCGATCACCGAGTACACGTTCGAGGACAGCATCTTCGGCCGCGTCTCGTGGGACGACTACAACAACGTCGTCGGTCCCGTCTACATCCGCGAGGTGACCGCCGGCGACGACGGCAACTTCTACAACACGCCGATCGCGACCTTCGAGGACGTCGACCAGTGGCTGGGCCGCACGCCCGAAGAGGCTCTGGCTCAGCCGACGTACTCGCAGAGCTTCCAGGGGCTCGAGTGACGACATCGGCCATTGCGGGGGTCCCGGGTCCACACGGATCCGGGGCCTCCGCCCCCGCGCTCGCGGTCACGGAGCTGGGCAAGCGCTACGGCGGTGTCCAGGCCGTGGACGGGATCTCCCTCTCCCTCGCCCCGGGCGAGCGCATGGGAGTGATCGGACCCAATGGCGCGGGCAAGACGACCCTGTTCAAGATGATCGCGGGCGACGTGCCGCCCACGGTCGGCGCGATCGATCTGTTCGGGCGAGACGTGACCAAGCTCGACACGGCGCGCCGCGCGCGGCTGGGAGTGGGGCGCACGTTCCAGGTCTCCAACCTCTTCCGCGACATGACGGTGCTCGACAACGTGCGTGTCGCGGCGCGTGGCGGCTCCTCGCAGGCGCGGGTCTTCTGGCGCACCCAGGGCCTGCGCGACGAGGTGACGACGCGTGCGATCGAAATGCTGGATTCGGTCGACCTCACCAGTCGCCGCGATGACACCGTGGCGGACCTGTCACACGGGGAGCAGCGACAGTTGGAGATCGCGATGGCGCTCGTGACGGAGCCGCGCATCCTGCTGCTCGATGAGCCGGCTGCGGGCCTGTCCGCCGCCGAACGGACGACACTGCGCGACCTCATCGAGTCACTGCCGCGGACGCTCCCGATCCTCCTCATCGAGCACGACATGTCGCTGGCCCTCGGACTCACCGACCGGGTGATGTGCATGGAGAACGGTCGGCACGTGGTCACGGGCACGCCCGACGAGGTGCGCGATCACCCCACCGTGAAGGAGATCTATCTCGGAAGGCGGGACAAGAAGTGACTCTGCAGGTGACGGGGCTCCACGTCGGATACGCGACGGCGCAAGTGCTCCACGGTGTCGACTTCACCATCGGCGCTGCCGAGAGCGTTGCGCTCCTCGGCCGCAACGGCATGGGCAAGACGACGCTCGTCCGCGCGATCTGCGGTCTGCGTCCGCCGACGGTGTCGGCCGGCTCGATCACCTACGACGGCGCGGAGCTGACGAAGATGCCCGTCCACCGCATCTCGCGGGCGGGGATCGCCCTCGTCCCGCAAGGGCGGCGCGTCTTCGGCTCGTTGACGACGCTGGAGAACCTGACGGTCGTGCCTCGCCGCCGGTCCGCGCACGACGGGCAGGCCTGGACGGTGGAGCGCGTGTTCGAGTTCTTCCCGCGGCTCGCCGAACGCTCGGGGTCGATGGCGCGCTCGCTCTCCGGCGGCGAGCAGCAGATGCTCGCGATCGGACGCGCCCTCATGACCAACCCGTCACTGCTGATCATGGACGAGCCCAGTGAGGGCCTCGCCCCGAGCGTGCTGGATGTCATCCAGGACCGTCTCGAGGGCCTGCGCGCGTCGGGCCTGTCGATCCTCATCGCGGAGCAGAACGTCGATCTGGCTCTCGACATCGCCGAACGCGTCATCGTGATCGACGACTCCGGCACGATCGCCTGGTCGGGGACGTCGGAGCAGCTGCGCGCCGACGACGTGCTCCTCGAACGACACCTCAGCATCTGAGCGGAACCCGTCCCATGAGCTCCATCCCGCACGCCCTGCCACTGGTCGATCTCGTCCTGCGCGGGGGGAAGGTGACCACCTTCGCCGATCCGGGCGCCGGCCCCGCGGAAGCGACGGCGGTCGCCGTGGCCGGCGGACGCATCGTCGCCATCGGCTCCGACGACGACCTCGCGCCCTACGCAGCGCTGGCGGCCGAGGTGATCGATCTCGACGGTCGCCGCGTTCTCCCCGGTCTGAACGACTCGCACATCCACGCCGTCCGCGGCGCCAACTCGTGGAGCCGCTCGTTGCACTGGGAAGGAGTGACCTCGGTCGACGAGGCGCTCCGCTCCGTCCGCGATGCGGCGGCTGCCCGTCCGGCCGGCGAGTGGATCTCGGTGGTCGGCGGCTGGCACCGCTCGCAGTTCGCCGAGGGGCGCATCCCGACTCGGCATGAGCTCGACGAAGCGGCGCCCGGCCACCCTGTCTATGTGCAGGAGCTGTATGACGTCGGCGTCCTCAACTCGGCGGGGCTCGCCGCGTGCGGGCTCTCCGACGCGTCCGAGGACCCCGTGCGGGGCCACCTCGACCGGGACGACGAGGGCCGGCTCACCGGACTCCTCCACGGCGTCGGGGCCTTCGCCGGTCCGATCGCCCTGGCCCTCGCAGCCGATGCGGCCGAGTCCGAGCGCGGCGTGCGGGAGATGGCCGCCGAGTTCGCCCGCCACGGCCTGACCGGCGTCGTGGACGGTGGCGGGCTCCTGGTCACCCCTCGCGACTACGACCCGATCTACGCCGTCTGGCGATCGGGGGAACTCGGCATCCGCGCTCGGCTCTTCGTCTCGGCGTGGACGCGCGGCGGCGAGGTCGCCGACATCGACGCGCTGACGACCCTCGTCCAACCCGATGCCGGCGACGACCTGCTCCGGGTGGTGGGGGTGGGGGAGATCCCGCACCTCGGATGCCACGACATGGAGGGGCTGGACCCGTTCACGGTCCCCGACGCCGCGTTCGAGGAACTCGTCTCGGTCGTGCGCCTGTGTGCCCTGCGCGGCTGGCGGATGAGCGTGCACGCCGTGCTGGATGCGACCCTCGGGCGGATCCTCGACGCGTGGGAGCGCGTGGAGGAGGAGACCGGTCTGGTCGCGGGACGCGGCTGGTCGATCGTGCACGCCGATGAGGCGAGCCGCGGCAACCTCGAGCGTCTCGCGCGCCTGGGAGCGGGGATCCTCGTCCAGAACCGTCTCGTGCTCAAGGGCGGCGACTACGTGGAGACGTGGGGAGCCGATGCCACGAGCGTCGCGCCCCCGATCGGCGTGATGCGCGAGCTCGGCATCGTCGTGGGCGGCGGCACCGACGCCACGCGGGCCAACTGGTTCTCGCCCTGGGCGTCGATCTGGTGGCTCGTGACCGGGGGAACCCTCGACGGTCGGGGGGAGCGCGAGGTCGCTCACCGCCTCGACCGGCACGCCGCTCTGGCTGCCTACACGCGCGACGCCGCATGGTTCACGGGAGAGCAGGCACACCGTGGCCGGATCCTGCCCGGATACGACGCCGATCTCTGCGTGCCCTCGACCGACCCCTACACCTGCACCGACGAGGAGCTGCGACACATCGTCAGCGACCTCACGATCCTCGCCGGTCGCGTGACCCACCGATCCCCCGCCCTGTGAGGGCGAACGAGCACCTGGAGACGAGATGACTCAGATCCCCGCCCCGCGACGCGTCGGGCAGGCCGACGTGATCCACCACGACGGCTACGACCCGGCCATCGTCAGTCCCTTCGTCCCCGCGATGCGCGTCGTGAACCCGTCGCGCCTCGTCTTCATCAGCGGTGTGACCGGGGCTCCTGTGTACCACGACCACCCCCACGTGCCGGAGGTCTTCGACGCCATCCCCGCCGATGCCGCCGGACAGGTCGCGAACGCCTTCGACCACCTCGACCTCGCCCTGGCCGCGGCCGGCTGCGGTCGCCGGGACGTCGTGAACATGATCCGGTTCTTCACCGACGTCGAGGCGGACCAGGACGTCGTCAACGCCCACCAGGCGGCGTGGTTCGGCGGACACATCCCCACCAGCACAACGGTGCAGGTGGTCCGCCTCGCCACCGACCCGCGACTGCGGTTCGAGTTCCACGTGGTCGCCGCCGCGCCCGCGCAGGACGACGCATGAGCGGGCACGGGCACGGCCACAACGCGCGCCGATTCGAGCGACCGGTCGATCGTCCGGCAGGGGTCCGCCCGCTCGGCGCGCCGGGGATCATGGGGGTCGACTACGAGCACCGCGTCGACTTCGACCGCTTGCGCGAGTATCGGCTCGGGCGGGCGAAGGAAGCACTCGCCGCGAGCGAGTGTGGCGCCTTCCTGCTGTTCGACTTCTACAACATCCGCTACACCACCCAGACCTGGATCGGCGGAGCGCTCGGCGACAAGATGATCCGCTACGCGCTCCTCATGCGCGATCACGATCCGATCCTGTGGGACTTCGGGTCGGCCGTCCGGCACCACAAGCTCTACTCCGACTGGGTGCCGGACGAGAACTACCGCGCCGGGTTCCTCGGCTTCCGCGGCGCGGTGGCGCCGGAAGGCGGCGCCGACCTCATGAAGACGGCCGTCGACGAGATCGTGTCGCTGCTGACCGAGGCCGGATTGCAGGACGCCCCCGTGGGCATCGACATCGTCGAGCCTCCGTTCCTGTTCGAGCTGCAGCGCCGGGGGATCCGCGTCGTCGACGCGCAGCAGCGCATGCTCGATGCCCGCGTGATCAAGAACCAGGACGAGATCATGCTGCTGAACCAGGCGGCGGCGATGGTCGACGGTGTCTACCAGGACATCGCCGACGCCCTCCGCCCGGGCGTGCGGGAGAACGAGATCGTGGCGCTGGCCAACGCGCGACTGTACGAGTACGGCAGTGACCAGGTCGAGGCCATCAACGCGATCTCGGGCGAGCGCTGCAATCCGCATCCCCACAACTTCACCGACCGGATCATCCGTCCGGGCGACCAGGCCTTCTTCGACGTGATCCACTCGTACAACGGCTACCGCACGTGCTACTACCGCACGTTCGGCGTGGGCTGGGCGACGCCCAGCCAGCACGACGCCTACAAGCAGGCGCGCGAGTGGATGGACGCCGCGCTCGACGCGATCCGTCCGGGCGTGGGCAGCGACCAGGTGGCCGCCGTCCTCCCCCAGGCACAGGACTTCGGCTTCGAGAACGAGCTCGCCGCCTTCGGGCTCCAGTTCGCCCACGGGCTGGGCCTCGGCCTTCACGAGCGGCCCATCATCTCCCGGCTCAACTCGCTCGCAGACCCCGTGGAGCTGCGGGCGGGGATGGTCTTCGCGATGGAGACCTACTGCCCGGCGTCGGACGGTTCCTCGGCGGCCCGGATCGAGGAGGAGGTCGTGGTCACCGACTACGGGATCGAGGTGCTCACGCGGTTCCCGGCGCAGGAGCTCTTCGTCGCGAACCCCTATTGACGCATCGGTGACACAGTCGCGCGACTGTTCAGTCTCACGGCACATCACCCGGTAGGGTCGGAGTCGCGAAGGGAGCGCCATGACGGCGGAGTTGGGTGAACGCATCCGGGCGGCGCGTACCGCGCAGGGGCTGAGCCTCCGCGCGACGGCGGCGCAGGCGGCGATCTCGCCGAGCCTGCTCTCGCAAGTGGAGACCGGGAAGGTGCAGCCCTCGGTCAGCACGCTGTACGCGATCGTCAGCTGTCTCGGGCTCTCCGTGGACGACGTGCTCGGTCACCACCCGCCGGCGGCGGTCCCGCCCGCCGTGCGCGGACGCTCGCACCCGGTCCAGCCCCTCGAGGACGCGCCCGAGATCGTCATGCAGAACGGCGTCACCTGGCGCAGCCTCGCCGTCACGGGCGACGAAGGGGTCGATGCCGTCCGCGCCACGTATCAGCCCGGCGCGGCGAGCTCGATCGATGAGACCCACATGCGTCACGTCGGAGTGGAGCACGGCTACATCGTTCGCGGTGAGCTCACCCTCAAGCTCGAGTTCGACACCTTCGTCCTCCGCGCGGGCGACTCGCTGTGCTTCGACGCGCAGCGTCCGCACTACTACGTCAATCACACCGACGAGGTGGCCGAGGGCGTGTGGTACATCCTCGGCGCCACCCGCTCGGACGCCGCCGTGGCACCCGCGGACATCCGCAGCGCCGTCGATGTCCTCGACGCCATGGGAAGGCTCCACGGCCGCGCCGCGGACGACGACCGGGGCACGCGATGAGCGAACCCCAGACGCCGTGGAACACCGTGGGGGAGCGGATCCGCCAGCTGAGGTCGGCCGCGGGTCTCACCGTGCGCGAGTTGGCTCGCCGCATCGGCGTCTCGGCCAGCCACGTCTCGCAGGTGGAGCGCGGTATCGGCTCGTTCAGCGTTCCCGCCCTCTACGCCGTCGCAGCCGAGCTCGGAGTCCAGATGCATGTGCTCCTCGACCCGGACGCCCCGGTGCCCCCCGCCGCCGTCCCGGAGCCGTGGGAGGATGGCGGCGACCTCGTCTCGGCGGGGATCGTGCAGCGCGGCGGCGAGCACCCGACGATCAAGCTGAGCTCGGGGCCGCAGTGGAGCCGGCTCACCGCGGTGGGTGAGGTCGACGCCGAGTTCCTCGAAGTGATCTACGCGCCCGGCACCGAGGCCCCGGCCGAGCACATCGTGCACCAGGGGCGCGAGTACGGCGTGATCATCGAGGGCGAGTTGAGCGTGGAGGTGCACGGGCAGGCGACGACTCTCGTGCCGGGCGACTCGATCGTGTTCGACTCCGCGCTGCCCCACCGGTTCTGGAACGCGGGGGACGTGCGCGTGCGCGCCATCTGGTTCGTGCGAGACCGTCACGCCCTCGATCCCGTCCCGCACGCCTGACCCGCGCCGCCTTCCCCGGCTCGTGGGGTCGGTGGAGCGGGCCGAGGCGTCCGTTCGGCGGGTCAGGCCTTCCAGATGGACTTGAGGTTGCAGAACTCGCGGATCCCCTCCGCCGACAGCTCGCGGCCGACGCCCGAGTCCTTCACTCCGCCGAACGGCAGGTGCGGGTAGGAGATGGACATGCCGTTGACGAAGACCGCACCGGCATCGAGCCCGCGGATGAAGAACGCCTCCTCCTCCTCATCGCTCGTCCAGACCGCCGAGCTCAGCCCGAAGGTCGTGTCGTTGGCGATCCGCAGCGCATCGGCGGCGTCGTTCGCGCGGTAGACGGAGGCGACCGGACCGAAGGCCTCTTCGCGATAGAGCCGCATGGTGTCGGTGATCCCGGTGACCACGGTCGGCGGGTAGAACCATCCCGGTCCGTCGGGCACCGCCCCGCCCACCACCGCCGTGGCGCCCGAGGAGAGCGCGTCGGCCACGAGCCCCGCCACTTCGTCTCGCCCCGACTCGGTGGCAAGGGGGCCGATGTCGGTGGTGTCGGCCATCGGATCCCCGACGGTGAGGTCCGCCATCGCGGCGGCGAACCTCTCGACGAAGGCCTCGTGCACGTCGCGGTGCACGATGAAGCGCTTGGCGTTGATGCAGGCCTGCCCGTTGTTGCTCGTGCGGGCGCTGACAGCCGTCGCGACGGCGCGGTCCAGGTCGGCCGAGGGCATCACGATGAACGGGTCGGATCCGCCGAGCTCGAGCACGACGTGCTTGACCTCCGATCCGGCGATCGCGGCGACCGATCGGCCGGCGGGCTCGGACCCGGTCAGGGTCGCCGCCACGACCCGTCGGTCGCGGAGCACTCCCTCGACCTTCGCCGCCGGGATCAGCAGCGATCGGAACGACCCCTGTGGGAAGCCGCCCCGCTCGAACAGGGTGTCGAGGTAGAGCGCGGCCTGCGGAACGTTGGACGCGTGCTTGAGGAGTCCCGTGTTGCCGGCCATGAGGGCCGGTGCGGCGAAGCGGATCACCTGCCAGATCGGGTAGTTCCACGGCATGACCGCCAGCACGACACCGATCGGCTGATACACCGTGCGTGCGGCTGACGCGCCGACGACCGACGGGTCGTCCAGCTCGGCGCCCGAGAGGAACTCCTCGGCGTGGTCGGCGTAGAAGCGCATCGCCGTCGCCGACTTGTGCACTTCGGCGCGGGCCTGTGCGAGGGGCTTACCCATCTCGGTGGTGATGAGCTCGGCCACGCGTTCGACGTCGGCGTCGAGGATGTCCGCGGCTGACCGCATCCAGCCGGCACGCGTGGCGAAGTCGGTGCCGCGGAGCGAGCGGTAGGCCGCGGAGGCGGCAGCGATGCGGTCCTCGATCTCTCGGTCGTCGTGCGCGTCGAACTGCGCGACGACCGATCCGTCGACGGGGTTGATGGAGGCGATGGCCATGGATGTCTCTCTCTGTCAGGCGTGCGGCAACGGCGACGTTGCCCGCGGGCGGTGCTCAGTCGGTGTCGAAGATCTCGGGAGTGCGGGCGAGTTGCCGACGGGTGCGTCGGATGTGGCCGCCCAGCACTCGCTCCGCCTCCTCGAGGTCTCCGTCTTTGAGGGCGGCGACCATGAGGTGGTGCTCCTCGTGCGCGATCCGGCGCGCGTCGTTGCCCCACGACGAGACATAGGCGCGGCGGTAGGGCGCCGTCGTGTTCCAGAGCTTGCGCACGAGGTCTTCCAGCTGCGACGTCTGGGCGGGGGCGTAGCTGGCCAGGTGGAACTCGCGGTCGAGCAGCAGGAACTGCTCGGTGTCGGGTCCCGCGGCGCTGATGCGCTGGGCGAGGTCGCCGAGGTGCGCGAGGGCCTGGTCGTCGAGGTGGGGTGCGGCATAGCGCAGGAGCAGCGGCTCGAGGCGCTCCCGCATCTGGTAGACCTCCTCGCACTCGGCGAGGGTGAGGCGGGAGACCCACGCGCCCGCGTTGGCGCGCACCGTCACCAGCCCCTCGTACTCGAGCTGGCGGATCGCCTCGCGGACGGGCACGCGGCTCGCGCCGAACTCGGCCGCCACGTCTTCCTGGCGGATGCGGGTGCCGGGCGGGTAGAGCCCGGCGATGATCTTCGTGCGGATCCCCTCGGCGATGCGCGCGCCGGCATCCCCGTCACGGGTGCGTCCCGACTCCTGCTCCGATGCGCTGTGCGGCGGTCTCTCGTCGGTGGGGGGCAGAGTGTCCGCGGTCATGAGCGCGCCGGTTCCTCTTCGGGTCCGATCGTCTCGCGCGAGGATGCCGGATGCCACAGGAGCGTCGTCGCCTCCTTCTCGTACGCCTTGCCGTGGGGGAAGGAGACGAGCTCGAACTGCATGCCCCAGGGGCTCCGGAAGTACACCCACCGCTGCCCCGCCGACGCGCCCGCGCTCGAGACGGGATCGCCCATGACCTCCACGCCTCTGTCTCGGAGGTAGGCCACGGCGGCGTCGAGGTCGTCGACGTACAGCGCCAGGTGGTGACCGCCGATGTCACTGTTGCGCGGCTGGGGCGCCTGGCCGTCGGCGCTCGCGTAGTGGAACAGCTCGACGTTGCTGCCGTTGCCCAGACGAAGGAAGCGGATCTCGGTGATCTCCGTGCGGGGGTGCACGCCGAGGTTCACCGACATGAAGTCGTCGTCGGCGCGCTTGGGGCCGAGCGTGTAGACGTGGACGGCGCCCAGGACGTCGACGAAGAACTCTTCGGCCTCGTCCAGATCGGGGACGGTGAATCCCACATGATCGGTCCCGCGCATACCCGGAATCGGCATCCCGTGGCTCCTCTCGTCACGGCGGTGTGCAGGTGAGCATCGTCATTGTATCCAGATCAATGCCCCAGCTGGCAGTTTTCTCATCGATGTTCCGTGGATCCCTTGCGATTGGATGCAATCCCGGTTACGGTGAGGGCATCGCATGACATCGATGGAGACGCACATGCCGCGACGACGCACCCTTTCGACCGACGTCCCCTGGGTCGAGCTCCGCACGACGGCGGCCGACTGGAAGGCCGCCAACCCGGCGCTGCTGACGACCATGCTCGGCGAGCTGCAGCTGATCCGCGCCTTCGAGGAGAGTGTGCTGGAGCTTGCCGGCGCCGGCCTCGTGCACGGGCCCGCGCACTCCAGCATCGGACAGGAGGGAGGGGCGGTCGGATCGATCGTCACCCTCCGCTCCACCGACGCGGTCAACGGCTCGCACCGCGGACATCACCAGTTCCTCGCCAAGGCCATCACGCACGTCAGCGGTGGCGCGATCGACCCCACCGCCGTCGTCGACGAACCGATGCAGGCGCTCCTCCAGCGGACACTCGCAGAGATCCTCGGCCTCGCCCAGGGCTTCTCCGGGGGGCGCGGGGGATCGATGCACCTGCAGTGGCTGGAGGCCGGCGCCCTCGGGACGAACGCGATCGTCGGCGGTGGCGCCCCGATCGCGACGGGGAACGCCTGGGCGCAGAAGCACGCGGGCACCACCGACGTCTCCATCAACTACTTCGGCGACGGGTCGAGTCAGATCGGCTCGGTGCTCGAGTCGATGAACCTCGCCGCGGCGTGGAAGCTCCCGGTGATGTACTTCATCGAGAACAACCTCTACGCCGTGTCGACCCACGCCGACGAGGTGACCGCCGACCCGCGCTTCTCCGTGCGCGGTCAGGGATTCGGCATCCCGTCGTGGCGCGTGGACGGCATGGACCCGCTCGCGGTCCACCTCGCCAGCCAAGAGGCGTTCGACCGCATGCGCGCGGGAGAGGGCCCCGCCATCGTCGAGGCGGAGGTCTATCGGTTCTTCCACCAGAACGGTCCCTACCCGGGGAGCGCGTTCGGCTACCGCACGAAGGACGAGGAGAAGGCCTGGCGCGCCCGCGATCCGATCACCCGCGTCGAGACCGAGCTCGCTCGCCTGGGCATCCTCGGCCCGGACGAGGCCGCCTCGGTCCGCGCGCAGGCCCAGGACGCGATGGCCGACGCCGTGGCCCAGCTCATCGAGGACGACCCGGACAACGCGGGGCGCCGCCGCATCCGCCCCGAGCTGTGGCCCGATCCGGGCGTCGTCGACACCGGAATCCGCGGCGACGCGTCGGAGCTGGCAGGACTCACCGTCGCCGAGCCCTCCGCGCACACCGGTGGCTGGACCGAGGTCAAGTTCGTCGACGCCGTCGCTGCGGCGATGGAGCGCCGCATGGCCGCCGACTCCCGCATCATCGTGATGGGCGAAGACGTCCACCGCCTCGCCGGCGGAACCAACGGCGCCACCAAGGGGCTGCGCGACGCGTTCGGCGCCGACCGCGTGATCGGCACACCCATCAGCGAGAACGGGTTCTTCGGCCTCGCCGGCGGGATCGCGCTCGACGGCCGGTTCCGTCCCGTGGTTGAGTTCATGTACCCCGACTTCATGTGGGTGGCCGCCGACCAGGTGTTCAACCAGGTCGGCAAGGCGCGCCACATGTTCGGCGACAACAACACGCTCCCGCTGGTCCTGCGCACCAAGGTCGCGATGGGATCCGGGTACGGCTCGCAGCACCTCATGGACCCCGCGGGCATCTTCGCGACCGCCCCCGGGTGGCGCATCGTGGCCGCCTCGACGGCTGCCGACTACGTGGGGCTCCTCAACGCCGCCCTCGCCCTGGAAGACCCGGTGCTGGTGATCGAGCACGTCGATCTCTACGGCACGGCCGATCGGGTGCCCGACGGCGACCTGGACTACATCATCCCGCCGGGAAGCGCCGCCGTCCGGCGCGAGGGCTCCGACGTCACGATCCTCACGTACCTCTCGATGGTGGGGCACGCGCTGGAAGCCGTGGAGCAGACGGGAATCGCCGGCGAGGTCATCGACCTCCGCTGGCTCGACCGGGCATCGCTGGACTGGGAGACCATCGAACGCAGCGTCAAGAAGACCGGCGCCGTCCTCATCGTCGAGCAGGGCGCGCGAGGCACGTCGTACGGCGGGTGGCTCGCCGACGAGATCCAGCGTCGACTCTTCGACTGGCTCGATCAGCCCGTCGAGCGGGTCACCGGGGGAGAGGCGAGCCCGAGCATCTCCCGCATCCTCGAACGCGCCGCCATCGCGCGCACGGAAGAGGTCGTCGCCGGCCTCGAACGCGTTCGCATCAACGCCGGAGGACGATGATGGCCGCCGTCGTTCGCATGCCCGCGCTCGCCGCCGGAGCCACCGAGGCCGCGGTGCAGTCGTGGCTCGTCGCCGTCGGCGACAGCGTGGCGGCGGGGCAGGAGATCGTCGAGATCGAGACCGAGAAGGCGGTCGTCGAGTACGAGGCCGAGGAAGCCGGCGTCGTCGCGGCCCTGCTGGTCGATGCCGGTGCGGCCGTGGCCGTCGGCGCTCCCATCGCGGTGCTCGCCGCGCCCGGACAATCCGCCGACGACGCGATCGCCGAGGCCGGGGTCGCCCCGTCCGCCGCGGCGCCGGTCGTTGCCGCACCGGAGGCGCCTGCGGCCGCATCGACCCCCGCTGCAGCGGCGTCCGCCGTGCCGGAGACACCCGCGCCCGCGGCTCCGGCACCCGCACCCGCTCCAGTGCCCGTGCCTGCCGAGGGTGCCCGACTGTTCGCCAGTCCGCTCGTCCGCAGGCTCGCGCGCGAGCGGGGGATCGATCTTTCGCACATCGCGGGCTCGGGACCGCACGGGCGTATCGTCCGTCGCGACCTCGACGCCCTGCCGGAACCGTCTGAGACCGCGCCCGCGCGCGTGCCGTCTCCTGAGCAGGCCGCGGCGTACACCGATATCCCGCACACGGGCATGCGGCGCGCGATCGCGCGCCGGCTCACCGAGAGCGTGACGACCGTGCCCCACTTCTTCCTGTCGGCCGACTGTCGCGTCGATGAGGTGCTCGCGCTCCGTGCGCGCATCAACGAGCGGGGCGCGGTGAAGATCTCGGTCAACGACTTCGTGCTCAAGGCGGTCGCCGCCGCGATGCTCGACGTTCCCGAGGCCAACGCGATCTGGACGGAGGAGGCGACCCGACGCTTCACGACGGTCGATGTGGGCGTCGCGGTCTCGATCCCGGGGGGACTGGTCACGCCCGTTCTCCGCGGCGTCGAGGGCCTCACCCTCAGTGCCATCAGCAGCGGTGTCCGCGACCTCGCCGAGAAGGCACGTGCGGGCCGACTCAAGCAGCGGGAGTTGGAAGGCGGCTCCTTCGCCGTCTCCAACCTCGGCATGTACGGCACCTCGAGGTTCTCGGCGATCATCAATCCGCCGCACTCGGGGATCCTCGCCGTCGGCGCGGCCGAGCGCCGTGCCGTGGTCGAGGGCGAGACGCTCGTGCCCGCCACGGTCATGAGCGTCACGCTCTCCGCCGACCACCGCGTCCTCGACGGAGCACTCGCCGCCCAGTGGCTGGCGGCGTTCACCGAACGCATCGAGAACCCGCTGTCGCTGCTCGTCTGATCCGATCCCACCCGAAGACCCTCGATGTCGAGAGAAAAGGAAACACCCACATGACTGACAACCTGCCCACCATCGGCTGGATCGGCGCGGGCCGCATGGGCACCCAGCTGGTCCAGCGACTGCTCGATGCCGGGTACGACGTTGCCGTCTACAACCGCACGGCCGCGAAGGTCCAGCCGCTCGTCGATGCGGGCGCCTCCCACGCAGCGCGCCCCGTCGACCTCGCCGGTCGCGACCTCGTCTTCAGCATGGTCTCGGCCGACAAGGACCTCGAGCACGTGCTCCTCGGACCCGACGGCCTGCTGACCGGGCCGTCCGCGCCGCGCATCGTGGCCGACGTGTCGACCGTCTCGGTCGCCACGAGTGAGAAGGTGCGGGCCGCCGCCACCGAGCGCGGCACCGCGTTCCTGGCCACGCCGGTCTCCGGCAACCCTGCCGTGATCGCTGCGGGGAAGCTGACCGTCGCGGTCTCCGGTCCGCGCGACGTCTTCGACGAGGTGGAGCCGGTGCTCCAGGTGTTCGGCCGCGGTGTCACCTACGTGGGCGAGGGCGAGGTGGCCCGCCTCGTGAAGATCGCGCACAACGTCTTCCTGGGTGTGGTCACCCAGTCGCTCGCCGAGATCACGGTGCTCGCCCAGAAGGGCGGGGTGTCGCGCGAGGCCTTCCTCTCCTTCCTCAACGACTCGGTCATGGGATCGGTCTTCACCGGGTACAAGACCCCGGCCTTCGTCAACCTCGACTTCACGCCGACCTTCACGATGCCGCTGCTGCAGAAGGACTTCGATCTCGGACTCGACGCGGCCTACCGGCTCGGCGCGCCGATGCCGATCGCCTCGGCGACCCGCCAGATCGTCGCTCAGGAAGTGGGCGCGGGAAACACGGAGCAGGACTTCGCCACGCTCTTGCTCGCTGTCGCCCGCGGCGCGGGGCTCGACCTCCAGTCCGAGAACGCCGACGTCACCGACGGTCTGACGGACTGACCCTTCGATGACACCTGCCCAGATCCCGGCGACCATGCGCGCCGCGGTGCTCCACGGCCGCCGGGATCTGCGGTTCGAGGAGGTGGCCGTGCCGCGCCCCGAGGCCGGCGAAGTGCTCATCGAGGTCACGATGGTCGGGGTGTGCGGAACCGACGCCGCCGAGTGGGCGTACGGACCGATCCTCACCCCGATCGAGAAGCGTCATGCCGTGACCGGGCATCAGGGAGCGATGACCCTCGGGCACGAGTTCGCCGGAACGGTGGTCGCCGTCGGCGAGGGGGTGGACGCGGCGTGGGCCGGTCGACTCGTCGCCTCGTGCGGTGCCGCCCCCTGCGGGTCATGCGACCTGTGTGCGTCCGGTCGGTCCAACGTGTGCCGCCGGTACAGTGCGGTGGGCCTTCACCGCGACGGCGCACTGGCCGCGTACGTGACGGCGCCCGTGGCGAGCTGCATCGACGCGGGCGCGCTCGGGATCGACGGCCGTGAGGCGGCGCTGGTCCAGCCCATGTCGATCGCCGTCCATGCGGCACGCCGGTCGGGCGTCCGTGCCGGCGAGGTCGCCGTCGTGCAGGGGGTCGGAGGGATCGGCGCCTTCCTCATCCACACCCTCGTCGATCTCGGAGTGACGGTCGTTGCGGTCGACCTCGATCCGCAGCGCCTGGAGCTCGCCGCCGAGCTCGGCGCGGAGCTCACGGTCCGCGCGGGCACCGACTCTTCTGCGGCAGAGATCGCGGCGAGCTGGGGCGAGCGGCTACCGGTGTTCTTCGAGGTCACCGGGAGCGAGCGGGGCATGAACCTCGCGATCGAGATCGTGCCGATGGGAACGACCGTGGTGGCGGTCGGGATCGCGAAGAGACCGGCACCCGTCGACCTCGGACGAGTCACGGTGCGCGAGCTCACTCTGGTCGGCACCAACGCGATGGTCCGTGAGACCGACCTCGTGGACGCTGCCCGCCTCGTCGCGCAGAGGGCGGGGAGGTGGCAGGCCGTCGCGCCGGAGCCGATCGCCTTCGACGATCTCGTCGTGGGAGCCCTGGAGCCTCTGTCGGAGGGACGGCCTCCGGCGGTCAAGACCCTCGTACGGCCCCCGGGCCGCCCGGAAGCGGTGCACTCGCGCTGAGGTGGAACACCTCTTCGATGCCGTCCTCGGGATCTTCCACCTCTCCCACCTTGACGAAGCCGAGTCGGCGCACGATCCGCAGCGACGCGGCGTTGGTCGGCGACACCGAAGCGACGACCGTCCGCACCTCGGGGGAGGCGATCGCCTCGGCCACGAGCATCTCCGCGGCCGCTGTGGCCAGGCCTCGCCCCCGGAAGGCGGGGTCGATCTCGTAGGAGATCTCCACGGCGCCCTCGTCGTCGGGAGCGGTGTGGAACCCGGCCGCGCCGACGGCGACGGTCGCGTCGTCCCGGTGCAGAGGTCGGGCGATCCACGGCAGGTCCTGCGGGCGCTCCCGCACCTGTGCCGCGCGGATCTCCCACAGCCACCGCAAGGGCTCGCCGCCGACGTACGGCCCCAGTCGTCGACGCACCTCGTCGCTCGCGGTGCCCGCCGCCAGCGCGTCGAGCTCGGAGGTCGTCAAGGGCACCGCGCGGAGGCCGCTGGCCGGTGAAGGAGAAGACGTCACGTCTGGGAGTATCGCACCGCGCGGGGATGCCCTGGCGGGAATGCACCGCCTCGACCGATGATTGAGGAGAGCAACACCCGTCGAAAGGAACACCCATGGCCACCATCGCCGTCCTCGGAGGAACCGGCTATGCCGGACGCCACATCGTCGCCGAAGCCGTCCACCGCGGACACACCGTCCTCTCGGTCGCCCGCACCGCACCGGCGGAGCGCGTCCCGGGGGCGACCTACGTCGAGGGCACGCTGCTCGACGTCCCGGCACTGGCGAAGGAGCTGACCGGCGTCGACGTCGTCGTCTCGGCCGTGGCTCCGCGCGGCGAGATGGAGGGTCAGGTGCGCCCCAACCTCGAGGCGCTCTTCTCGGTCCTTCCGGACGACGTGCGCGTGGGAGTCATCGGAGGGGCCGGCGGCAGCCTCGTCGCACCGGGTGGCCCCCGCGTGGTCGACAGCGGGTTCCCCGAGGAGTTCAAGGCCGAGGCGCTCGAAGCGATCGGGGTGCTCGAAGACCTGCAGGCGGAGCAGACCGGACGGGACTGGTTCTTCGTGCACCCCGCGGGCGGATTCGGCGCGTGGAACCCGGGGGAGCGCACCGGTCAGTACCGCGATGGCGGCGACGTCATCGTCACTGACGACGCGGGTGAGTCGTTCATCTCCGGCGCCGACCTGGCGGTGGCCGTCCTCGACGAGATCGAGCAGCCGCGCCACCACCGCGAGCGCTTCACCGTCGGCTACTGAGCGGGGGTCGCCGGGATGCTCAGGCGGTGAGGGTCCCGGCGGACAGCGGCAGCTGCGACGCGTGGCGGCTGGCCAGCATCGGGCCCAGGTGCGACTCGTAGACCGCGAGGTGCGCGGGGTGGTCCAGGTAGCCGGCCAGACCCGCTTCGTCGTCGACGATCGCGGCGATCGCATAGTCCACGTCGCTCGGGCGCACGCGGAGGTTCGGTGCGGCGACGTAGGAGCGGATCGCCGGGATCTGCGTCGCCATCTCGGTGAGGGCCGCCGTCAGGGCGCTCACGTCGTCGTCGGTGACCGACTCGCGCCAGGTGAAGGCGACTTGGTGCAGGATCATGGGGTTCCCTTCTAGACGAGGTCGCGCCAGTCGACGCCCTCGTCGTCTTCTTCCTCGATGTCGACGGTGCCGGTCAGGATCGGCAGCGCCATGGTCTCGGTCGGCGGACCCATCACGGTCGCCTCGTCGCGCCGGAAGCGCAGGACGTCGTTGATGTACGACGAGACGACCTCCGCGATCGGAACGGACGTCCCGCGCGCCTGCGACATGTACCACCGGTGTTCGAGCACCTGGTGGAACACCTCGGCCGGCTCCAGCTTCGCGCGCAGGTCGAACGGGATCGCCTTCACGACGGGCTCGAACACGCGCGTCAGCCACTCATGCGCGACCATCTCCTCGTCGCTGCCGAGACGCGACACGCGAGCGCTGAACTCGTCCATGTCGTTGAGCAGACGCCGGGCCTGGTTCTCCTCGACGTCGAGGCCGGTGAGGCGCAGCAGTCGCCGCTGGTGGTGGCCGGCGTCGACGACCTTGGGCTGGATCGAGACGACGGTGCCGTCGGAGATCGTCTGGATCGACATCTCTCCGATGTCGAAGCCGAGGTCGTTCAGGCGTTGCACGCGCTCGGTGAGGCGCCACGACTCGTTGACCGAGAACGACTCCTGGTCGTTGAGCGCGCCCCACAGCGACCAGTACGACGACATGATGCTGTCGGCGATCGCGACGGCGTCGACGCTGCCCTCCAGACGTCCACCGGCCTCCAGGTCCATCAGTTCACCGGCGATGTTGGTGCGGGCGATGTCGAGGTCGTGTTCACGCTGGCCGCGGGTCAGGCCGCGCTCATGGAGCTCTCCGGTCTCGGCGTCGACGAGGTAGGCGGCGAACGCTCCCGCGTCGCGGCGGAAGAGCGTGTTGGAGAGGGACACGTCGCCCCAGAAGAACCCGATGTTGTGGAGGCGGACGAGGAGCACGGCGAGGGCGTCGACGAGGCGCCCGGCGGTGTCGGGGCGGAGCACCTGGGTGAACAGGGCCCGGTAGGGGAGGGAGAACTTGAGATGGGCGGTGACCAGGGCCGCCGGCAGAGGATCGCCCTTGGGGGTGCGCCGGCCGTCGATCACGGCGACGCGATCCACGCACGGCACATCGAGCCGCGACAGCGAGCCCAGCATCTCGTACTCGCGGCGCGCCATCTCGGTGGTCGTCTCTTTGACGGCCACCACCCGGCCGGACAGGCTCGCGAAGCGCACCAGGTGGCGCGAGATCCCCTTCGGCAGCGAGACGATCGTGTCGTTCGACCACTCCTCGAGCGGCGAGGACCACGGCAATGCCAGCAGCCCCGCATCGACGCTGCTGGCGGTGATGGTCAGCGACTCCACCACGGTGCGTCCTCCCTTGCGTACCGGTCGTGCGGGGCGTGCCAGCCCCACATGCGCCGCGGCGCGGGGGTCAGTGACCCACCGCGCCGCGTCGCTCGTCTGTGTCGGATCAGGCCGAAGCGATGGCCTTGTCGGTCAGGCGCTCGCCCGACTCGGAGTCGAACACGTGCACGTGGCCGGGGATCGGAGCGAGGACGACCTTGTCGCCGGCGCTCGGGTGACGACGGCCGTCGACACGGGCGACGAAGTCGGTGTTCTTTCCGTTGACGTCGGCGTGACCGTAGAGGTAACCATCGGCACCGAGCTCCTCGACCAGGTCGACGCTCACGGTGATGCCCTGGCCGTCCTCGGGGTTGACGACGATGTC
This sequence comes from Microbacterium sp., assembly GCF_047607225.1. Taxonomy (GTDB): domain Bacteria; phylum Actinomycetota; class Actinomycetes; order Actinomycetales; family Microbacteriaceae; genus Microbacterium. Next base: position 32,069 of record NZ_JASGDO010000017.1, read on the forward strand.
CTCGGGGCGGACACCGATGGTGACCTGCGAGCCGTTCGCCTTGCCCAGGGTGTCGGCCTCGACGCCCACGACGCTCGTGCCGAAGCGCACGCCGCCCTCGGCGATGTCGGCCGGGAACAGGTTCATGGCCGGCGAGCCGATGAAGCCGGCGACGAACACGTTCTGCGGCTTCTCGTACAGGTCGCGCGGGGTGCCGACCTGCTGCAGCAGACCGTCCTTGAGGACGGCGATCCGGTCACCCATCGTGAGGGCCTCGGTCTGGTCGTGCGTGACGTAGACCGTGGTGACGCCGAGGCGACGCGTGAGCGATGCGATCTGGCTGCGGGTCTGGACGCGGAGCTTGGCGTCGAGGTTCGACAGCGGCTCGTCCATGAGGAACACCTGGGGGCTGCGGACGATGGCGCGGCCCATGGCGACACGCTGACGCTGACCACCCGAGAGGGCCTTGGGCTTGCGGCTCAGGTACTGCTCGAGGTCGAGGAGCTTGGCGGCCTCCTCCACGCGCTTGGCGCGCTCTTCCTTGCCGACGCCGGCGATCTTCAGGGCGAAGCCCATGTTCTCGGCGACCGTCATGTGCGGGTACAGCGCGTAGTTCTGGAACACCATCGCGATGTCGCGGTCCTTCGGCGGGATGTCGGTGACATCGCGGTCGCCGATGAGGATGCGGCC
>NZ_JASGDO010000018.1:0-42504 GCF_047607225.1 Microbacterium sp.
CGTTCGCGTCGCAGGGTCTCCTCGGGTCGGACGCTGGCACGTCGCTGAAGACGATGCTGCTGAACCTGAACCCGACGACGAAGAAGGCCGCGGATCTCGTCGAGCAGTACAACCTGCAGGCGTTCGATCAGCAGGGGAACTTCATCGGTCTCGCGGAGTACGCGGGGAAGCTGCAGGCCGCGCTCGGTGGGATGTCGGCGGAGCAGCAGTCCGCGACTCTGAAGACGATCTTCGGGACCGACGCGTACCGTGCCGCCGCCGTCATGCTCGACGAAGGCGAGGGCGGGATCCGGAAGTGGATCACCGCCGTCAACGACCAGGGGTACGCGGCGGACACGGCCCGGGAGCGTCTCGACAACCTGAAGGGCGACATCGAGGCGCTCGGCGGGGCTCTCGACTCCGCGATGATCACGATGGGTGCCGCGGCGAACGGTCCGCTCCGTGAACTCGTGCAGGGGCTCACTGCTCTGGTCGACGGGTTCAACGAGCTCCCTGACGGCGCGAAGGATGCCCTGTTCTGGGTGAGCGCGGCCGGCGCGGCCGCTCTGACCGCGGGCGGCATCTACCTGAGCATGGTCCCGAAGATCGCCGCGTACCGGGCGAACATGAGCGCGCTCGGAGCGACCGTGTCGACGACGACGAAGATCGTCGCAGCGTCCGCGGCGACGCTGTCGGTCGCGCTGCTGGGCGCGTCGGCGGTCGTCGGCGTGTTGGCTCAGGCGCAAGCGGAGGCGCGGGAACGGGCCGAGTCCTACGCGGACGCGTTGACTCGCGGTGGCGACGCGGTGCGGAAGCTCGTGGTTGAGAGCTTGCAGGCCGAAGAGTCGTTCCTGTGGCTGAACAAGGGTTCCGCGTACGACGCGGCGGAGCGTTTCGGGATCAGCCTCGACACGCTCACCGACGCGGTGATGGGCAACCGGGACGCGATGGCCGAGCTGAAGCCGTTGTACGACGCGCTCAACGGTGACCTCGACGCGTATAACGCGTTGATGGCGAAAGGCACCGGCAGCAACGTCGAGAAGCAGCTCTCGTTCGAGGTGCTCACGCAGGTGCTCAACGAGCAGAAGGACGCGCAGGCTGAAGCGAACCGGCTCAACGAGCAGTCCGCGAAGGCGAACGCGGGAGCCGCCGCCGGCGCCGACGAAGCCGCGGCCGCGTCGCAGCGGCAGGAGGAGGCGCTGCGGGGCGTCGCGGGACAGGCCGGCTACACGCAGGACGAGATCGAGGACCTGTCCGACACGATCCGGAAGTTCGGGTCGGCCGCGCTGGACGTGCGGTCGGCGCATCGGGAGTTCGAGGCGGCTCTGGACGACGTGCAGTCCAAGCTGAAGGAGAACGGGAAGACCCTCGACATCTCGACCGAGAAGGGCCGCGACAACCAGGCCGCGATCGACGACCTTGCGAAGGGGGCTCTCGAGTACGCGGCGGCGCTGTACACGCAGACGGGCGATCAGAACAAGGCGTCGGCAGCGATCCAGAAGGGCCGGGACAGCCTCATCGACATGCTGGGCCGGTTCGGGATCACGGGCAAGGCGGCCGAGGAGTACGCCGACAAGCTGGGGCTGATTCCGGATCACGTGGAGACGTACGTCGAGGCCGTCACCGACCCCGCGAAGCAGGACATCGAACGGTTCATCAGCGCGATGGAGGGGCGCCGAGTCACCGTGTACGTCGACACGAAGGGCGGCTTCAAGTACCGGTTCCCGAACGGGAACGTCGCGTCGTTCGCCGGCGGCGGCGCGGTGAGCGGGCCGGGTACGTCGACGTCGGATTCGGTCCCGGCGATGCTGTCGAACGGTGAGCACGTCATCCCGGCGGACGAGGTGCAGGCCGCCGGGGGGCAGTCGAAGATCTATGAGTGGCGTGCGGCGATGCGTGGTGGTCTTCCCCGGTTCGCTCGGGGCGGCGCGGTCACGAAGACCGATGCCGACAAGGCGGTGCGTGACGCTGAGGCTGACGTGCGGCGTGAGAAGCGGGACTACGAGGACGCGAAGCGTGCGCGTGACGCGACTCGGAAGGGCACGAAGGCGCGGACGCGGGCTGAGAAGAAGCTCGACAAGGCGAAGGACGACTACGAGAAGGCCAAGGACGACCTGCAGGACGCGAAGGACGACGCGGCGCAGATCCGCGCGACGTACAAGCGGCAGCAGACGGACTGGAACACCGGGAACCGTCGGGGTGAGAACCGCGAAGCGGGGATGAACGGTCGTGGCCTGCAGCTGGTCGACGAGCTGCTCGATATCGCGGCGTTGCGGGGCGGGAAGGCCGGGAAGGCTCTCCGCGACGAGGCGCTGCGGTCGGAGAAGCAGTACCTCAGCCTGCAGAAGTCCGCCGCTGACGCGGCCGACGCGCTCGACGAGGCGGACGGGAAGCTGACCGGGTTGAAGGACTCGGCGGCGCGGATGGCTCAGGCTGTCGCTGATCAGATCCGGTCGGTGTTCAACCTGGCGTCGCTCGGGCAGTCGAAGACGGAGACCCGCTCGAAGGTGCAGAAGCAGTCCGTCACGGTCGGCGGCCGCACGTACCAGTTCGAGGGCGTGTCGACTGAGGAGGTCACGACCAAGCCGACGGCCGGCTCGTTCCTGGCTGGGTCGAAGGCGGCGGAGGCGCGGATCCTGGGATTCGGCGACAAGCTGAAGCGCCTCGCGGACAAGAAGTTCGATCCGAAGCTGCTCGAGGAGCTCGCGCTGTTGGGCGTGGAGAACGGGGAGCCGATCGCGGACGCGCTGCTGGGTGCGACGGCGTCGCAGGTGTCCCAGATCAACGCGTCGTACGGGAACATCGGCACCCTGTCTGCCGTGGCGGGTCAGACCGTCGCGGACGCGAACTTCGCTGCTCTCATCACCGAGGCGCAGAAGGACCGCGACGCGGCGAAGAAGAACGCGGACGACATCAAGAAGAAGCTCGAGACGGAGACGACTCGGATCATCACGAAGATCACCGACGCGCTGAAGGCGGGCGTGAAGAAGGCCGGCGGCGGTCCGATCATCGGCCCCGGCACGTCCACGTCGGACTCGATCCAGGCGTGGCTGTCGAACGGTGAGAACGTGTGGGACGCGGCGTCGGTGGACCGGTGGGGTGGGCAGGGCAACGTTGAGCGTCTGAAGAGGATGCGTCCCACGTCGTTCGGGTCGTCGACGTCGTCGACGGGCGACGGTACCGTGAGGGTCGAGGTGCAGATGCCGTCCTCGATGACGCTGCGGGATCAGGATGGTCAGGTGATCGGGCGGATGCGGGTCGAGGCTGACCAGCTGATGACGCGACGGCTGTCGCACGCGATGCAGGGTCTCGGGCAGGAGGTAGCGGAGTGGTGAACGACGACGGCGCCGTGCCGGACTTCGAGATCCCGGACGGGATGATCGACCACGACGTGTTCTTCGCGCAGTGCACGTTGGTCTACGAGACGCTCCTCGCGGGGAAGGACGCCCGCCCCTTGCTGTGGCAGTTCGTGAAGGAGTCCGGCGACGCATACGCCACGCTGGTCTCGCGGGCCGTGTTCCAGCCGGTGGGCGTCTTCCTGTATCGCTACTCGACGCCGGGTGAGGCGTTCAAGGTGTCGCGGGTGTTCGCGGATCTGATCGTGCTCGCTCGTGAGCTCACCCTCCGCGAAGAGCTCCGGAAGGCCCCAGAATCTCCATCGGAGGCCTGACCCTCACCGGGACACCTGCTGTGGCTGTGGTGGAGGTTCACGGGGCGCACACGGCTTCCTGCACGGTGCCCACGGGCACCGCCACCAGGAGCATGGGCAGGTGGGACATTTGCCCCACGTCGGAGGTGTCACGTTCGGTTATGCTCTCCCTGTGGAGCCACCTCCCCGCGCCAGTCTTGAAATAACAGAACGTCGGAACGCGCGGGCTTCGGGTGGCTCTACGCACGTCCACGGCCCGGTGGTAACCTCGGCGAGGTAGGGCACTCCCCCGCGCTAGTCCTGAGATAACGGACCGTCAGAACGCGCGGGCCTTGGGTGCCCTACCCACGTCCGGGTGCTGATGCTACGATCGAGGCCGATACCGGTACCCTCCCTGCGTCAGTCCTGAAATAACGGACCGTCAGAACACGCGGGCTCGAAGGAGCCGGTATCGCTTTGTCCGAGGGGTGGGGCCATGCCCCCTGACGACAACACCGACAGGACCGCCGGGGAGGTGCGTCGCCGGTCGAGCGGGTTAAGAGATTTTTCGGGAGGGCTACGACCAGCGTTGCCCGGCCCAGAATCCCGCCGGCCTGGCAACCTCCGCGAATGCTCGGCATTGGACGAACACGGGGCATCCGAGGCAGATCGACTCCATCTCCGCCTCTCGCCGTTCGTCGAGCTTCCCGTCTGAGACGAACACCCGGTAGCCGTCGCATGCCGGTCGGACGCGCTTCAGGGTCTCGTGCAGCACGTCGAACTCGTCACCGCCCCGCATAGGCTTCACGTTCACGAGCGGCTCGGGTGCACGAGTGGGTGCGGGAGGCCCTACGGGACGATCTGAGGTACACCCCAGCACCCCGGAGGGTTCCGGGCTCACGGTGCGGTTGGTGCGGTTCAGAGAGGCAGGAAGCGGCGGCGCGGACCAGCCCTCCTCTGCCGCGCGCTTCCGCATCCGGTAGTAGTGCACCGGCGACGCCTTCATTCGCTCATGCCACCACGCCTGCAGCACCGTCTTCTCCACGACCCGCTCACGCTGCCCGTCGACGACGCGCCACCCCATCGGCATGCCCTCTTGACGCCACCGTCGGATGTTCCGGTCAGTGCAGCCGACGAGCTTCGCGGCCTCCGTGTACGACAACCAGGTCTTCGAATCCAGATCCGCCATGACCGGCATCATGACACGCGGCGCGCGTGGCAACACGGTGGCAACACGTTGCCGCGAACATCGTGATTCAGCGTCGATCATGTGACCGAAAACTCCCGCAATCACAGCGATCTGCGGAAGCCGACCGGCGCGCCTGGGCGTGGTCTAGAGTTCCGGTACCAAAGGTCGCAGGTTCGATTCCTGTCGGGGGCACTCCGGGTTGTACGCGGAACGGGTGTGAGTTCGTCCGCGGAACCTCATGGCATGAGAAGACGCCGCCTGATTTCCAGGCGGCGTCTTCTCATTGTGCCGAGGCTCGGTCAGCGGGCCTCTAGCAGCTCCGCTGCGACCTCCCGGAGATCGCGGGCGAGCTCACGGGACTCGAGGACGACGATGCTCTCACCGTCTCTCAGGAGAAGCCGGGTCAGCGGATCCGCCGTGCCGACCTGGTCCGCCTGGTCTTCCCGATCGTCGATGACGGCTTTCTCCGCACCCGCGACCGTGGTGTCCACGGCCGCCGGCGCCAGCTCCTGGACGAGGCGGTCCCATCCCGCCGCCCCACCCGGGTAGATGGTCACCCAGAGCGTGGGGAAGGATGTCGCCTCGGACTGGTCGGCGTCCTCCGTCCACGCGCACGAGCCGATGACCGCTCCTGCACCGGCAGCGATCTCGTGCAGCGGGTCGGGCCTCGAGCCATCGGCGCTGACGGGACCCTCCACGGGGGTACCGCCCAGCGCGGACGGGAGATCGATCGCTGCTCCGATGTCATCGCAGCCCGCGAATCGCTCCCAGCCCGTCCGCTCCCCCGGTGCGCCCGGGGACAAACCGGGAAGAACCGCCCCGACCGCGTCCGCGACCTGATCCACGAGTCCCTCGGGGACATCCTCGCCGTACGTGGTCGCGCCGGGGCCTACGGTCACGAGGGCCCAGAGCTCATCCGTGGCACGAGCGACGCGGCAGCCGTAACCGTCGTAGCCGATCGGCTCACACCGCGCCGATGCATATCGGTCTGCGACACCTTCCGCGACCACCTCGGCGGGGAAGAGGTCCACCTGCACCTGCCAGGTCCCGCTCCATCGGCAGCTCAATGCTCCAAGGGTCTGCAGGGATGTCGAGGTGACGTCGTCCACGGTGCCTTGCCCGACGGCGGCGGGCAGCTCGGCGGACGGAATGACGTCATCGCACGAGCCTCCCGCGACGGCGACCGGCGTCTGCGGCGCTGTCGGCGGTGGTGCCGTCGGTGGCGGAGAGGACGGCGACGGCGCCGACGATCCGGTGGGGGTCGGACTCGCGGTCGCGGTCGGGCTCGGCGTCTGCGCGATGTGCGGCGGCGCCGGACGGTAAAGCGCCAGCGCCGACGCACCGACGACGATCGCGACAGCCACGGTCGCACCCGCGGCAGCGGTCAGTCGGGCCCTCCGCGCCCTCCGGACGCTGAGCGAGCGCGCTCCCGCGGTGATACGGGACCGGAGCTCGAGCTGCTCCGCCTGGTCAAGTTCCTCGTTCAGGCCCATGTCTCCTCCACGGTGGTGAGCTCATCGCGCAGTTTCGCCTTGGCCCGGGACAGACGCGATTTGACCGTGCCCGGAGGGATGCCGAGGATCTCCGCGGTCTCGCGCTCCGCGTACCCCTCGAGAATCGCGAGCACGACGACGTGCTGCTCGGCAACGGGCAGCCGCTTCAACGCCGCCAGCACACCTGTCTCGTCCGATGAGACCACTTCCTGCGTCGCCTGAGCCACGGGGACGCGGGCGATGAGCGACCGATACCGCCTTCGCGAGCGTTCCAGGTTGCGCGCCGCATTGCCGACGGTCACCAGCAGCCACGGCAGCGGGGAGCCATCGACCAGACGCACGCGGCGGCGGTGACGCCAGAGTTCGAAGAAGGCGATCGTGACCGCGTCCTTCGCGTCCTCGCGATCGTTGAGCAATCGGCGGGCGTGCGCGAAGAGCCTCGTGCGGTGGCGGTCGAAGAGCGCCCCTAGCGCATCCTCGTCGTCAACGAGCACGCGGCGCCAATCCGAGGAATCGTCATGCATCACACCTTGTATTGTCCGGCGACGCACGATCGGTTCACGCCGGGCACGGAAGACACAGATCTCCGACTGCGCAACCTCTTCTCAGAACTTTTCGCGAAGTCGCGTAATAGATCCGTCCTCGCCCGCTCTCTTCAGTTGGGTCCAGCGTTCGGGGGGAGGCGGACTCCTGCGGGGCCGGTCACCATCGGGGGAAGGTGACGGGCCCCGCCAAACTCAGCCGCGACATCGTCGCCGCACATGAAGATCGCCCCGGGGCCGAGGCCCCGGGGCGATCATTCTGCGGATTCGGTGTCTGTGTCCGGATCCCTTTCGAGTTCCTTCTGTCTCCGTTTTCCTTCGCGATGCCTAAATTACTCAGCCTCGGCCGGCCGTCAAGACGTGGCCACCAACTCGTCTCACGTTCATGTTGAGGCTCAGGTGGCCGCTCGCCCGACGACGGAATCATCCTCTCGATGGATACCGGTCCGCCCCGCGGGCGACGCGGGAGAACCAGCCCGGTTCGTACCGTCGAATCATGGCCACCGCAACCCTGCCCCGCGTTCCCGCGTCAGCGATCTCCGCGCCCTCGGCGACTCGTCGCACGGCGTCGGCCGGAGGAGCGGCGGTGCTGTCGATTCTCGGCACAGCAGTGGCGATCGGCATCGCCGCTCTCGGCCTCTTGGTCGTCCCGGCCGCCGCCGCGATCGTCTTCGGCCCCGCGCTCCTGAAACTGCTCTGACCTCAGGCGCCCGGGCTCACGCGGACCGGGAAAGACGGTGCCGCGTTCCGAGACACCCGCTCACGGAGGTCCACGGTTAGGGTGACATCATGACGGTCACGTCAGCCCGCGCACCGTCCCGCTCCCGTCTGGTCGCAGCCCTCGTGAGGCGTGCACCCGTCACACTCGGGTTCGTCCTCGTCCTGCTAGTCGTGGGGCTGGTCTCCGGCGGCCTCTGGCGCCCGGTCGGTGAGACACCCCTCATGGACCTCTTCGGCTACGGCGTTCCCGCCTTCGAGGCCGGCCGCTGGTGGACGCCGGTGACCGGGGCGTTCCTCGTCGTCACCCCGTGGGGGTACGTGCCGACGCTCGCGACCATGGTGTCGGTTGGTCTCCTGGAGGCCACGCGCGGGTCGCGCGTCGCTTTGAGCTACTTCTGGATCGGACATCTGTTCGCGGTGGCCGTGACCGCGCTGATCGTCTCGGTGTGCGCGGGCGCGGCCGATTGGGCGTGGGCACAGGAGCAGGTGCAGACGCTCGACGTCGGTCCGAGCGCCGGAGCGCTTGCCTGTCTCGCGGCCTTCCTCGGCACGCTGCGCACGTCCTGGCGCCTTCGCGGGTGGCTGATCCTCCTTGCGACCCTCACGATCGGTGTGCTGGTCCTCGGCACGCTCGCCGACCTCGAGCACATGGCCGCCGTCCTCCTGGTGCTGGGCGTGGACCGCAGTCTCACCCCGCGGCGCGCGTCGCTGCGCGAGCAACGCCTCGTCGCGCAAGTGGGGATGGTCTCCTTCGCCGCGATCGAGGTGATCCTCGCGTTCGTTCCCACCGACGGCCCGCTGGGCACCACCGCACCGCTGGGCGGATCCCCCTGGAGCACGGCGATCGATGTCGCCATCGTCTCCCTCGTCGTCAGCGGTCTGCGCCGCGCCCGTCGGTGGGCCTGGCGGATCGCGACCGCACTCGTGGGGCTCAACACTCTTCTCGCTGCCGCGCTCTGGGTCCTCCTCGTCGCCGACTCTGCGAGCGACGCGAGCGACCTCATCGACGGCGATGCCCGCATCGAGATCGCCGCGGGCATCCTGTCCTTCCTCCTCCTCGTCTACCTGCTCAGCGTGCGGCGGGCCTTCCAGGGCGATCGACACTCCCGCGTCGGCCGATCGCCCGAACCCGACGTACGCGAGGTCCGCCACGCGTTGACGACATACGGCGGCGGCACACTCTCATGGATGTCGCTGTGGGAAGGAAACTCCTACGCACGCACCTCCGGCGGGATCGTCGTCTACCAGCGCCGAGTCGGTGTCGCGATCGCCCTGGCAGATCCCCTGGGGCCCGTCGCCAGTCGCTCGGCGTCGGCGAGGGAGTTCATCGCAGCGGCTGAGCACGCCGGTCTCGTTCCCTGCTTCTTCAGCGCCGGCGCCGACACGCGCCGGGCCGTGCCGAGAGAGTGGCGCAGCCTCGTGGTGGCCGACGACACGATCGTCGACCTTCCCGATCTGGCCTTCCGCGGCAAACGGTGGAACTCGGTGCGGACCTCGCTCAACCGCGCCGAACGCGAGCAGGTCACGTTTCGGATGACCCGCTACGCGGATGAGCCCTGGGCAATCCACGCCCAGCTCCACGCGATCTCCGAGCAGTGGGTCGGCGACAAGGCCCTGCCCGAGATGGGGTTCACTCTCGGCACCCTCGCCGAGGCGGCCGATCCGGACGTGCGTATCGCTCTCGCCCTCTCGGCGGAGGGGAACGTCGAGGGTTTCCTGTCCTGGCTCCCCGTCTACGGCGAGGGCCGGGTCCGCGGCTGGACCCTGGATGTCATGCGCCGCCGCGAGGGCGGGTTCGGGCCCGTCATGGAATTCCTCATCGCGCAGTCCGCGCTGACCTTCCGCGACGAGGGGGCTGCTCTCATGTCGCTGTCCGGCGCCCCGCTCACGCACGAGTATCCGCCAGAGGCGCGGCTGCTCACCGATTTGAGCACTCGACTCGCAGACGCCCTCGAACCGGTCTACGGGTTCCGCTCCCTCCACCGGTTCAAGGCCAAGTTCCACCCCCGCTACGAGACGATGTACCTGCTCTTTCGTGATGAGGCGGACCTGACGCGGATCGCGGCGGGACTCACCCGGGCTTTCCTCCCCAGTGCGACTCTCGGACAGTTCGCGCGGGCGGGGGCGGAGCTTCTCCGACGCGACGAGTGACTCCGTCGCCGCGGCGGCAACGATCAGTGCTCGGCGCCGCCCACGAGCTTCAGGCCGACGACGCAGCCCACGAGACCGAGGATCAGGAGAGTTCGGAGGAGCGAGAACTCCTCGTCGCCGGTGATCATCGCCCAGGCGACGGTCAATGACGCACCGATTCCGACCCAGACCGCGTACGCGGTTCCCGTCGGGATGTCTCGCATGGCCCAGGCGAGGCCACCCATGCTCGCCGCCAAGGCGACGCCGAACACCACGGTCGGCCAGAGCCGGGTGAAGCCCTCCGACTTGCCGAGAGCAGTGGCCCACACGGCTTCCAGCACACCCGAGACGATGAGGATGACCCACGACATAACGACCTCCTGGCCAGTCTTGTCGCTCACCGGGTACTGATCCGTCGTCCGGGGACCCTGTCGAGGTCCGGGACCCAGCTTACGGCGGCAACCTGCTCACCCTCTGTGCACCGCTTACCCGTCCGCCCCCTCAGCGCAGGTACGCATCGACCATCAGGGGGCCGCGAATGTCTCGGAGAGCATCGACCAGCCTCGCGAGAGCGCGCGCGTTCCAGGCGCCTATCCGCACGTCGTGCGGCCCGAGCGGCGGCAACTTCCCCGTCCGCAGGCGGATCACCTCCCATCCGGCAGCGCGGACGGCGCGGTCCTTCCGGCGGTCGGTGGCCTCCCGCTCCCCGACGTGCTCGAGCCCGTGGCGACCGATGGAGTCGTACTCGACCGCGATGCGCAGCTCCGGAAGTAGCAGGTCCGGCCAGACCTCGAGGTGGCGGAAGAAGGGGCGGGCCACCCTCAGGGCGGTCAGTCCCGGCGTGAGGGCCAGCGCGCCGAAGACGTCGGCACGCACCCGTTCCTCCACCGCCGAGGCCGGCGGGGGTGCACACACCGACTCGAACGGCTCTCCGACGGGGAGCGACGGAGTCTTGTCGCACACCTCGAGCGCCGGACGCGGCCGAGCCGGGCGCGCTCGCAGCACCGCGGTCTCCTGGACCATGGGCTCGCCGGGCAACGGCACGCGGTCCCGCATCGGAAGGGCCAGAGTCCGTGAAGGACGAGCGTTCTCGGCACACTCCGGGCACCAGGCACTCCGCCGACGCTGCCGTCCGGGACGGGAGCGCTGCTCCGCCGGGGTCGCGGCGAACCGGTGCCCGCGCTCGCATTCCCACAGCAACAGCACGTCGGCGGCCGGCGGGACCTGCGAGAGCGAAAGGCCGGCGTTGAGCTCCGGATGATACTGGCGGATCAACGCCGGATAGCTGGCCCAAGCCTCCCGGTAGGTACCGATGGGATACGGCACCGCGAGCGCCTTCGACCACTGCCGACGCGACCACCACGCTTCCACCCGCTCCGGCATGCCGGGAGGCTACCGCCCACCATCGACACGGTCGCGAGGCGCCGGGTCAGGGACTGATGAAGAAGATCGCGTCCAGGAGACCGGGGTTGTGGGCATGGACGAGCACGGCGAACACCACCGCGTCGAACAGCAGGTGCACCGTCACGACGTAGCCGAGGGAGCGGGTGCGCAGGAAGATGATCGCCTGGAGGAGCGCGAAGGGGATCGTCAGCACGGGTCCCCACGCCTGGTAGCCGAGCTCCCACAGGAAGGAGACGAACACGATCGCCTGCAGAACGTTGGCCGTGGCATCGGCGACGTGACGGCGCAGCAGGGCGAAGCAGGTGCAGATGAAGAACAGCTCGTCCCAGATCCCGACCGCGCCGACCCCGACGAACAGCCGCGCCACGAGGTCGGGAGTGTCCACGACGGGCCAGTTCTGGTAGACGCCCGACGTGATGAAGTAGAACGGCAGGATCGCCCACCCGAGAAGCAGCACGGCGACCAGCCACGCCCATTGCCAGCGGGTCCAGCGTCCACCTCCCCGCCAAGGGAAGCTGACGGCGTGATCGCGGTACACCCATCGCGAGACGGCGTAGGGGACCGCGACCGCACCCCCGAGCGCGAGGGTGAAGCGGAGCATCGCAGCGTTGTCGAGTTCCGCTTTGAGAGGGATCGCACTGACGATGAGCAGGCCCAACGCGATGAGTGACAGATCGCGGGCAAGCGACCTCTCTGCGGTCAGGACGGCGCGGCGCTCCCCCATCATTGCCGCACCGACCCCGACCGCGAGGAGCAGCCACCCGAGCCAGGGCTGGAGGAGCACGAAGAACGCGGGCGCAGCAAGGCAGACCGCGAGCGCCGGGAGCACGCGCCAGGACAGCGCCGGACGGCGGAGCTCGACGGCGAGATGCGTCACGCGCGCTCCCGCCGCCGGTAGGCGAGGTCACGGATCTCCCGCCCCTTGGCGAGCCCCTTGCGCTCGAACGCGGTCATCACCCGGCCGTCGAACCGGGGCGCCCACTCACCGTCGAACGCGGGCGCGAACTCCGCCGCATCGGCGAACACCTCCCGCATCTGCAGGGCGTACTCCTCCCAGTCGGTGGCGAGGCGAAGCACTCCCCCCTCGCGAAGCGCGCGTGCGGCCAGGGGGACGAACGCGGGTGCGATGAGGCGCCGCTTGTTGTGCTTGGTCTTGTGCCACGGGTCGGGGAAGAACACCCAGATCTCGTCGACGGAGCCGGCGGGCAGGAGATGTTCGAGCACTTCGGGTGCGTTGGCCTCCACGAGTCGCAGGTTCTCGAGGCCGGCACGATCGGCATCGAGCATGGTCCGTGCGAGGCCCGCGCGGAACACCTCGACCGCCACGTGGTCGCGCTCCGGGTGGGCCGAGGCGGCGTGGACGATCGCGTGGCCCTGTCCAGAGCCGATCTCGACGATGAGCGGCGCCGTGCGGCCGAACACCTCCGCCGGGTCGACGACGCTCCCAGGGCGAACGCTCGTCGCCGCGGCGTCGCGCTCGACGGTGAGCAGGAACCGCGGAGCAAGCTCCGCCCAGCCGCGCTCCTGCGCATCGCTCATCCGGCCGCTGCGGCGGACGAACGAGACCGGCTTGTCACGGAAACGTGGTTCGGAGGGCTCGCTCACTTCGGCATCGGGCACCGGTTCAGGCTACCGACCCGCCGTCCGCCGTGACGAAGTCGATGAGTTCCTCCACCCGCCCCAGGAGGGCCGGATCGAGGTCGCGATAGGTCAGCACGGCCGCCAGAATGCGCTGCCAGCTGCGGGCGAGGTCTGCCGGGGTGTCGGCCGGCCAGCCCAGGGCGCGACTGACCCCGACCTTCCACTCGACCCCACGAGGAACCTCGGGCCACCGGGCGATGCCGAGGGCACGCGGCGTGACGCACTGCCACACATCGACGTGCGGATGCCCGACGATTCTGACGAAGCGGCCATGCGGACCGCGTCGCACCGCCTCGGCGAGCCGTGTCTCCTTGGAGCCCGGGACGAGGTGATCCAGCAGCACCCCGTACCGGCGCTGCGCGGAGGGCGGATCGTCCCGCAGCACCTCCTCGAGGAGGTCCGCCCCCTGCAAGAACTCCACGACGACGCCTTCGATGCGCAGGTCGTCGCCCCACACCTTCTCCACGAGCTCCGCGTCGTGCTTGCCCTCGACGAGGATGCGGGACGCACGTGCGACGCGTGCCCGGGCCTGCGGTGCCGCGAAAGAGCCGGAGGCCGTGCGGGCCGGCCCCGAGGTCCGACGGGGCGCGGGGGCGACGAGTTCCACCGCCTCGCCGTCGATGAGGAAACCCCCGCCGAGAGGGAACAGTCTGCGGTTCCCTCGGCGATCCTCCAGTTCGATCAGGTTCGACTGGCGACCGACGACCGCGCCGCAGAAGCCGTCGGCGACCACTTCGACCACGAGGTCCCGTTCCGCCTCCACACGGGGCACCGGTCGGCGCCCCGCCTCCCGCCAGCCCGGAGCCAGCACGTCGCTTCCGTACCTGTCGTCCATGAACCCTCCGAAGCGGTGAGCCTAGTCGGCTCATCGTGCTCCGCACGGCAGACGCGCCCGCGGGCGGCCCGGACGGGCCCGGCACGGAGGACCAGGACTCGGCGGATCCACAGGCGCGAAGGCCCGTCTCACCTTTCTCCGCATGCCGCGCGGAGAATAGACTCACCAAGGGTGAGCAGCACGCCCGGCGAGGAGGATTCACCGATGCGATCGCGCAAGTCATCGGTGCTCCTCGTAGTGCTCGCCCTGATCTCGTCCGTCCTGTTCGGTGCGGCCATCCCCGCGGCGGCGACCCCTCCGGTCTCGCTCGGGTCCTCGCGTGTACTCGACGACGCCGGCGTGCTCAGCTCGTCGGAGGAGCGCGAGATCGTCGCACGCTCGGAGGCGCTGTCCGAGTCGTCTCGGCTCGACCTGTGGGTCGTCTACGTCGACCGTTTCACCGACCCGTCCGATCCCTCGGAGTGGGGAACCCAGACGGCTCGGCTGAACGGCCTCGGTCTCAACCAGTACGTCCTCGTGGTCTCCACTGACGGGCGCACCTTCTACCTGGCCGGGCAAGCCGGCGGCCCCGTCAGCGATGAGCAGCTCGCGCAGATCGAGCAGGATCGTGTCGGCCCTGCCCTCGGGAACGACGGGTGGGTCGCCGGTGCGATCGCCGCCGCTGACGGACTCGCCGCCGCACGCGGCGGAGACGGCGGCGTGAACCTCGGCGTCGTGCTGTTCGTCCTGCTCCTGGCCGCCGTCCTGGGCGTGCTGGTGTGGCTGTTCGTGCGGTCTCGCCGCCGCGCGGCCGGCGCGGCGGGGGGATCCGCCCCGGCCGTGCCGATCGAAGAGCTGGCGCGTCACGCGGCCTCCGCCCTCGTCCAGACCGACGATGCGGTAAAGACGAGCGAGCAAGAGCTCGGGTTCGCGCGCGCGCAGTTCGGCGATGAGGCGGCGGCCGAGTTCGAGGCGACGATCGCTCAAGCCAAAGCCGACCTCGACGCCGCCTTTTCGCTGCAGCAGAAGCTCGACGACGACATTCCCGACACCGATGACGAGGTGCGGGCCTGGAACACCCGGATCATCGAGCTCTGCACGCACGCGAACACCGAGCTCGATGCGAAGGCCGAGGCTTTCGACGAACTCCGCAAGCTCGAGCAGAACGCCCCCGAGGCGCTGACTCGGGTCCAGGAGCTCCGCACGGAGATCGCCGCCCGGGTGCCCGATACGACGGCAACGCTGACGGGACTCCGACAGGAGTACGCGGCGGACGCCCTCGCCACGATCGCCGACAACGCGGAGCAGATCACGCAACGGCTGGCGTTCGCCGATGAGCAGGTGGCCCGCGCCGAAGCGGCCATCGGCGCGGGCAAGGGCGGTGAAGCGGCCGTGAGCATCCGTGCGGCCGAGGAAGCCATCGGCCAAGCCCGTGCCCTCGAAGACGCGGTGGCCCGGATGCGCGACGACCTGCGCGCCGCCGAGAGCCAGGCCGCTGCCCTCCTCGCCGAGATCGACGGTGACCTCGCCGCGGCCGCCGCCCTTCCCGACGTCGACGGCCGCGTGACAGGTGTCGTCACCGCCACCCGTCAGCAGACCGAGGCTGCGCAGCCGCTGCTCACCGGCGCGGAGCGCGACCCGCTTCGCGCCCTCGAGCTCCTCGAACGCGCCAACGCTCAGATCGACGCGCTGCTGGCGGGGATCCGCGACGAGCAGGAACGGCAGCGGCGTGCTGCCCAGCAACTGGAGCAGTTGCTCGCGCACGCCCAGGCGCAGGTCTCGGCCGCGGAGGACTTCATCACGTCGCGCCGCGGTGCAGTCGGCGCCACCGCCCGCACCCGGCTCGCCGAGGCGGGCGCGTCCATCGTCCACGCTCGGCAGCTCGCCGCCACCGACCCGACGGCGGCGCTGTCGGCCGCGCAACGCGCGAACGAGCTGGCCGCGCAGGCGATCCGTCAGGCCCAGAACGACGTCGGGGCTTTCGGCAGCGGATCCGGCAACGGCGGTGGGAATGTCATGGGGGCGGTGCTCGGCGGCATCCTCCTCAACTCGATGCTCGGCGGGGGCGGAGGCGGCAGGCGCGGCGGCGGGCCGACCATGCGCTCCGGCGGCCGCGGAGGCGGCTTCAGCTCCGGCAGTTTCGGGGGCGGCGCCACGCGCACCCGGCGAGGCGGAGGACGATTCTGAGCCGCACGACCGCCCCCTGACCCTTCGCAACACACGGATGAACCCACGACCACAGAACCTCATGTGAGGAAAGGAAAACCGATGGCAAAGCAGTCCATCTTCGGCCGCATCTCGACCCTCGTGAAGGCGAACATCAACGCCCTCATCGATTCCGCCGAAGACCCCCAGAAGATGCTCGACCAGCTCGTCCGGGACTTCACCAACAACATCGTCGACGCCGAATCCGCGATCGCCGAGACGATCGGGAACCTGCGCCTGCTCGAGCGTGACCACGCCGAGGACGTCAAGGCCGCCGCGGAGTGGGGCAACAAGGCGCTCGCCGCCAGCCGCAAGGCCGACGAGCTGCGAGCGGTGGGGAACACCGCCGACGCGGACAAGTTCGACAACCTCGCCAAGATCGCTCTGCAGCGCCAGATCAGCGAGGAGAACGAGGCGGCGGCCATCGCCCCCTCGATCGCTGCGCAGACCGAAGTCGTCGACAAGCTCAAGGACGGCCTCAACGGCATGAAGCAGAAGCTCGAGCAGCTGAAGTCGAAGCGTGCCGAGCTCCTCGCCCGCGCCAAGACCGCCGAGGCCCAGAACAAGGTCCACGACGCCGTCAAGTCGATCGACGTGCTCGACCCGACGAGCGACCTGGGCCGCTTCGAGGACAAGGTGCGCCGCCAGGAGGCCCTGGCTGCCGGCAAGGCGGAGATCGCCGCATCGTCGCTCGACGCCCAGTTCAACGAGCTGGAGGACATGGGAGAGCTCACGGAGGTCGAAGCACGTCTGGCCGCCCTGAAGACCGGTGGCTCGAGCTCGGCCGCGATCGAGCAGTAATCCGATCGTCGCAGCGCCGGGTGTCGTCCGCGACCCCGGCGCTGCGCCGTTTCCTCCGCCCGCGCGCGGACGTGCCGCCCGCACCCGGGTCCGCCGCCTCCGTCACGACGGAGGAGGAAGATGGGAGCATGACCCGATTTCTCGTGGTGCCGCAGTGGCAGGGATCACCCGCGGCGCGAGCGATGCTGCTCGCGGAAGGCGCAGAGGCGATCGCCGGCGACCTGCCCCGCGCCGCACGCACCCCCGTCGAGGTGCCCGTCGAGGCAGGCGAGTCGCTGGAGACCGGTATCCGTCGCTTCAGCGCCCTGACGCGCGTTCGCGACGCCGTGTCCGAGGCGCTGGCGGCGTCGTCGGAGCCGGCCGTGATCGTGGGTGGTGACTGCAGCGTCGCGGTCGCGGCCATCGCCCACGCCGCAGGCCACCACCCCGACCTCGCCGTGGTGTGGTTCGACGCTCACGCAGACCTTCATTCGCCGCAGACCAGTGTGTCCGGCGCGTTCGCCGGAATGGCCCTCCGCGCCGTGTTCGCAGACGGCCCCTGGGGGCCGGCGTCGGTGACGGCGGATCGGGTCGTCCTCGCCGGGGCTCGCGAGTTCGACCCCGCGGAGGAGGACGTGCTGCGCTCCTCGGCCGTCACGCACATCCCGGCCGACGCGCTGGCCGACCCGGCGACGATCGCCGATGCGGTGGCGGCATCGGGGGCCGACGCGGTCTACGTGCACGTCGACCTCGATGTGCTCGACCCGGCGGTCCTTGCCGGCGTCTCGCAGGCGGTCCCGTTCGGCGCCCGCGGCGAGGACATCGCCGGTGCGGTGCGAGAGCTCCGCAGCCGCGTCCCGCTCGTCGGCTCCTCGATCTCCGGCTTCGCGCCCGCCACGCCGGACGCCGCGGTGGACGACCTCGGCACGATCCTGCGCATCGTCGGAGCCCTCGCGTGATCGCCGTTCCCCCGGCCGGGTGGGAGGAGAGGGCGCGGGCCGCCGTCGCGCGGGGCGAGCGCGGCGACCGCTGGATCCCGTCGGTGCTGCTGGATTCGCCGATCAGTCGTCTCGGCTTCGCGTGGGGCACCGCCGTCGGATGGGTCTGGGGCACGCTCTGGTCGACCGGTCGCGTGGAGCGCCGACAGGGGCTGTGGGTCTTCCGCGGAATGCCCGCCTGGACCTTCGGACGGGGCGGGGTCTGCGTCGGCGGCTGCTTCCTCACGGGGAGCGGTGTCGTGACCGACGCGGTGCTGCGCCACGAGGCCGTGCACGCACGGCAATGGCGTCGCTACGGCTTCCTGATGCCGCTGCTGTACCTCCTGGCGGGTCGAAACCCCCTGACGAACCGCTTCGAGATCCTCGCCGGTCTCGAAGACGGCAACTACGTTCCCCGCGGAGTCAGCGCGCGGGAGTGAGGCCGAATCGCGGCGGAGTGTGGATGTCGGCGGGATCGATCGCCCGCACCTCGGTGAGGTGCTCGACGATGTCCGCGGTTCCGAGGTAGCCGCCCAGCAGATGCACGTGGGTGGGGTGACCCGGCTCGCACAGCATCTCGTCTGCCCACGCCGTCACCGCCCGTGCCAGCGCCTGACCGGGCGTGCATCCCCGACCGGTGCCCGGGGCGCCGGTGCGCCGCGACCGGTCGAGCCAGGTGACGATCATGCGCGCCGGAACGGGAAGCTCACCGATCCAGCTCTCGTCGGGAACCTCGATGAAGACGCGACCCGTCGAGCAGAGGGGAAGTGTCGCGATGAGCGCCTGGAGCTCGGCCAAGGAGTGTTCGTCCGCCGTGATCAGCTGCTGGGCGCGCGCGTGCTTGGACGCACGGCAGGCACTGGTGCTGTGATCGGTCGCGGGGAGACTCATGACAGCTCCCACTATACGCCAATGAAGGCGAGCCTTACCTCAGTCGTCCATGACGAGGGCGCGGCGCAGGGCCCGCAGCTCCTCCTCGGAGACTCCGTGGGTTCGGAGATAGCCGGCCGCTCCCCCGTAGCGCTGTCGCACGTGGTCGAGGAGGCCCCGCATGACCGGCGCCGGGGAGCGGGTGGCGAGCGTCTCCAGGTTGCGCGCCTCGGGATGGGCGCGGCGGAGGTAGGCGAGGACCATCGCATTGCGCTCTGCCGGCAACGCCGCCTCGGTGCGCGCATAGTCTGCGATCACCTCATCCTCGGCGACTCCGGCGGCGGCGAGGACCAACGCGACGCTCACCCCCGTCCGGTCCTTCCCCACGCTGCAGTGCACCAGAACGGGACCGGCGGTGATCACGCGACGGGCGACGCGCACGAGGGCGTCGCCCGAGTCGTCCACGATCGTGCGGTACAGCGCGTCGAGGGTGACATCGGCGCGGAAGAAGGAGGCCACCGAGCCGGCGAACAACGGCACACGATCCACCACGACCTCCAGACCGCGCAGGTCGGTGGGTTCGTAGGCCACCTCGGTGTCGTCCCGCAGATCGACGACCGTGCGAATCCGCAACGCTCTGATCGCCTCGCGCCCCTCCGCGGTGACCCCGGCGAGGTTCCCCGAGCGGAACAGCACGCCCGGACGGGTGCGACCGCCCTCAGCGGCCAGTCCCCCGGTATCGCGGAAGTTCAACGCGCCCGGGACGAGATCCTCGGGCTCACGCATCGCCGGAGCGCCCTCCGCGCGGCGGCACGGGGTAGCGCCCCGCGATCGTGAGGCGATTGAACGCGTTGATGGAGATGAGGAGCCAACTGATCGCGACGTACTCCTTCTCGGACAGGATGCCCCCCACGCGGTCATAGACCTCGTCGGGGATGCCGTCCTCGTGGATGAACACGTACCGCTCCGTCAGCTCGAACGCGGCGCGTTCCCTGGTCGAGAACACGCCGGAGTCACGCCAGGCCGCCAGCTGCGTGAGCTCGTCGACCGTCACTCCCGCCGCGACGGCACGGTCGCCATGCACGCGCAGACAGTACGCGCATCCGTTCAGCTGCGAGGCGTAGAGGAGGGTCAGCTCCTTGAGGCGGTCGTCGATCCCGGCCTCGGCGGCGATCGAGCCGACCGTTCGCGCGAAGGCCTCCAGGGCGTCGTAGGCGGGTCGAGCGGAACGCGCGAGGTGGACGCGGCGCTCCGCAGTCGCGTCCGGGAGCGGTTCGTGGGTCATGCGGCCAGCCTATGCCGCCGCACGGGCGGACGCCGGGCGACGATCACCGGACGGCGCGCCCCGCCGCCGAAGTGGCACAATGACCGGATGGACGACGCGTCGGACGAGTTCCGATTCCTTCCCGAGCAGGCCGCGGATCTCGACGTCGAGGTGATCCCGCCCGTGGCGCGACTCACGGCCACCCTCCCCGAGGGCCGCGAGGTGAGTGCACTGCGTTTCGGCGAGGGGCCGCCCGTCGCGGTCTTCCTGCATGGCGGCGGGCTCAACGCCCACACCTGGGACACGACGATCCTGGCGACCGGTCTTCCCGCCATCGCCGTCGATCTTCCCGGCCACGGCGATTCCTCGTGGCGGGACGACGAGACCTACAGCGGGCGCACGCTCGCCGAGGACATCGCGCCGGCGATCCGGGAATGGACGGACGCCCCCTTCGTCCTGGTAGGCCATTCCCTGGGAGGACTGGCCGCCGCCGCCGTGGCGGCACGCCATCCCGACCTGGCCCGCGAGCTGATCGTCATCGACATCACTCCGGGGCTCGACCCCGACGGCGGGGCGGCCCAGATCCGCGCGTTCTTCGCCGGGCCGACGGACTGGACCTCGCGCGAGGAACTCGTCGAGCGCGCACTCGCGTTCGGGCTCGGCGGCAGTCGCGCGGCGGCGGCGCGCGGCGTGTTCCTGAACTCCCGTGTACGAGCGGACGGCCGGGTGGAGTGGAAGCACCATTACGCCCGCATCGCGAACCGGCTCGCCGCCGACTCCACCGCCGCCGACGAGGCCGAGAAGAAGCAGCGCACCCTGCGCGACGCCCTCGCCTCCTCGGGATGGAAGGACCTCGCCGATGTCACCGTCCCCCTCACGCTCGTCCGAGGAACACGCGGGTTTCTGACCGATGCCGATGTCGCCGAGTTCCGACGGCGACTCCCCGCGGCGACGGTCATCGAGCTGGAATCGGGTCACAACGTCCACGAGCAGATGCCCGCGGCACTCGCCCGGATCGTCGTCGACGCCGCGCACCCGGACGGCGAGTGACGGCCGCGCGTGACGATTCCGGAACGTTCGTGACGGCCGATGCCCCCGACTCCTGCTGCGGACTCTAGGCTGTTACGCGCACCCGAGTCGGCGGGCGCGCTCTCACGACCTCCAGAAGCCGGAGACGTGAGGCAGACGCGTCGCCCGCCCCTGTGAAAGGAACACCCCCACATGCTCCGCAGATCCGCTCTTCTGGCCGCAGGGCTGTTGGCATCCGGCGCGCTGCTTCTCTCTGCGTGCACGAGCAGTCCGACCCCTGCGCCGTCGGCGACCGAGATCACTCCCGATCCTGACGCCGTCGCGAACATCCGCCTCGTTCTGGAGCCGAGCAACCTCGACATCCGCGAGACCGCGGGGGCCGCGCTGGATCAGATCCTGATCGACAACGTGTACCAAGGCTTGGTCGCGCGTACGCCGGATCAGAAGATCGTCCCCTCGCTCGCCAGCGAGTTCGAGATCTCGCCCGACCGTCTCACGTACACCTTCACGCTGCGGGAGGGCGTGCTCTTCCACAACGGCGACGAGCTGAGCGCAGAAGACGTCGTCTGGTCCCTCGAACAGGTGAAGAAGAACGCCACCTATCGGGATTCCGCCCGCCTTGCGGCCGTCGAGGACATCCAGGCCGACGGGCAGACCATCACCCTCACGCTCAGCGAGCCGGACTCGACGCTTCTGTGGAACCTCACCGGCCGCGCCGGTCTCGTCCTCGAGAAGGGCGACAAGACCGACCGCAAGACGGCGGCCAACGGCACCGGCCCCTTTACCCTCGCCAGTTGGAAGCAAGGCGACAGCATCACGCTAGCCCGCAACGACGACTACTGGGGGACGAAGGCCGGCGTCGCCGAGGTCGTCCTCAGCTACGTCCCCGACACGCAGGCCGCTCTCAGCGGCGCCCTGGCAGGTCAGTTCGACGCACTGACCGGATTCGACGCCACCCTCACCGACAAGATCGAAGCGAACGGAGACTTCGCCGTGGTGGTGGGCAAGTCGACCGACAAGGGCACGCTCGCCTTCAACTCCACCAAGGCACCCCTCGACGACGTGCGCGTCCGCAAGGCGATCCGTCAGGCGATCGACCACGACGCGATCATCACCGCGCTCGGCGCAGGCCAGACCCAGTACGGCCCCATCCCCGAGCTCGACCCGGGCTTCGAGGATCTCTCCGCCGTCGCGCCCTTCGACCCAGAGGCGTCCCGCGCGCTGCTGGCCGAGGCCGGCGTGTCCGATCTCACGCTGACCCTCACGATCTACAGCGGCTACGGCACGACGGTGTCCCAGATCCTCGTCTCGAACCTCAACGACGTGGGCATCACGTTGAAGGTCAATCAGGTCGAGTTCCCCACGTGGGTCAACGACGTGTACGTCAATAAGGACTACGACCTGAGCTTCGTCCTGCACACCGAGGCACGCGACTTCGAGAACTGGGCGAACCCCGACTACTACTTCACCTACGACAACCCCGAAGTGCAGCGCCTGTACGCCGAGTCGATCGCCGCGACCGACGACGCCACCGCCGCCGACCTGCTGAAGCAGGCCGCGCGCATCGTGTCGGAGGACCACGCCGCCGACTGGGTCTACAACGGGGCGTCGGTGGTGGCCGTCGGAACCAACATCAGCGGCCTGCCGTCGGTCAACGTCAACGAGCGCCTGAACCTCTCCGAGCTGGTCAAGAGCAAGGGGTGATCCGGTACGCGCTGACGCGACTGGCCCTGCTTCTGCTGGGCCTGCTCGTCGCCAGTGCACTGATCTTCGCGGCGCTGCGCGTGCTGCCGGGCGACGTCGCACAGCTGATCGCTGGGATCAACGCGTCGCCGGAACAGATCCAGGCCATCCGGGAGAACCTGGGGCTCGACCAGCCGCTGATCGCCCAGTACGGGTCGTGGCTTGCCGGGATCCTCTCCGGCGACCTCGGCACGTCGCAGCTGACGGGCACGCCGGTGATCGACGAGCTCGTCGAGAAGAGTGAAGTGACGCTGCCGCTCGGGGTCCTGGCGATGACGATCGCCCTGATCATCGCGCTCCCCTTCGGTGTGCTCTCGGCCCTTCGTCGCGGTCGCCCCGACGGCACCGCACTCAACGTCACGGCACAGACCATCGCGGCAGTGCCCGTGGTGTGGGCGGGGATGATGCTCGTCGTCCTCTTCGCCGTCTGGTGGGGCTGGCTTCCCGCCCAGGGTTTCCCCCGCGCCGGATGGAGCGATCCCGTCGCGGCCGTGCGGGCCCTCCTTCTCCCGGCGATCACGATCGGGGTGGTGGAAGGAGCGATGCTCATGCGCTTCGTCCGCTCCGCGACCCTGCAGGCCGTCGGCCAGGACTACGTCCGCACCGCGGCGGCGCAGGGACTCACCCGCACGCGCGCGCTGCTGCGCCACGGGCTGCCCAACGTAGGACTGTCGATCATCACGGTGCTCGGCCTGCAAGTGGCGGGGATCATCGTCGGCGCCGTCGTGATCGAGCAGCTGTTCGGGCTCCCCGGCATCGGACGCATGCTGGTCGACGACGTGAGCAACCGCGATCTGCCGAAGGTGCAGGGTGAGCTCCTGGTGCTCACGGGGCTGGTCCTCGTGATCGGCTTCGTCGTGGACCTCGTCCATCGGGTGCTCGACCCTCGCCTGCGGGAGGCCGAATGATCCGGCTCCTGTGGCTCCGGCGCCTGTGGGCGTCGTCGACGGGGCGCTTCGGCCTGCTCGTGGTCGCGGCGATCGGGATCGTCGCCCTCGTCTCGCTCTTCTGGCTCCCCTTCGAACCGAAACGCGTCGACATCGCCAACCGCTGGGCGATGCCCGGGTGGCCGCACGTCCTCGGCACCGATGGCTCGGGGCGCGACATCCTGAGCCTTCTCATGGCCGGCGCTCGCACGACCGTCTGGGTGGCCGCCGGCGCCGGAGTGGTCGCGACGCTTCTCGGGCTCGCTCTGGCGGCCCTCGGCGCGCTCACGGCGCGATGGCTGCGAGAGACGGTCGCCGTGATCGTCGACATCCTCATCGCCTTCCCCGTGCTGCTGATCGCGATGATGATCTCCGCTGTTTGGGGCGGGTCTCTCTGGGTCGTGATCGTCTCGGTCGGCATCGGGTTCGGCGTGAACATCGCCCGGGTCACCCGACCGGAGCTGCGACGCGTCCTTCACAGCGACTTCGTGCTCGCGGGTCGCGCGAACGGCCTCACGCCCTTCCAGAACCTCTGGCGGCATCTCCTCCCCAACGTCGCGCCCGTCTTCATCGTGCAGCTGTCCTGGGGGATGGCGGTGGCCGTCCTCGCCGAAGCAGGCCTCAGCTACCTCGGTTTCGGCGCACCTCCGACCGAGCCGTCCTGGGGTCTGCTCCTCAAGGAGCTGCAGGACTACATCTCGGTCCATCCCCTGAGCGTCGTGTGGCCGGGAGCGACGATCACGATCACCGTGCTCGGTCTCAACCTGCTGGGAGACGCTCTCCGCGACGCCACCGATCCCACCCTGACACGTCGACGCACGAGCGGGTCCCGCACCGCCACACCGCGCGCCGTCGCGACGCATCAGCCCGGGGTGATCTCGTGAGTCTGCAGGTGCGCGAGCTCGTGATCGAGATCGACGGCCGACGGGTCGTCGACGGGGTCTCTTTCGACGTTCCCGATGGCGCGCGCGTCGGTCTCATCGGCGAGTCGGGCTCCGGGAAGTCGTTGACGGCCATGGCCGTGCTGGGGCTCCTTCCCGACGGCGTCACCGCGCGCGGGAGCGTGCGATGGAACGACCGCGAACTGATCGGGCTCCCCGACCGCGAGCTCGCCCGCCTGCGCGGGGCGGAGATCGGGATCGTCTTCCAGGAGCCACGCACCGCCCTCAACCCCATCCGCACGGTCGGGAGGCAGATCGCAGAATCGCTGCGGATCCACGAAGGTCTGGGACGACGCGACGCTGCAGCCCGTGCGATCGAGGAGGCGGACCGTGTGCGGTTGCCCGATCCGGCACAGATCGTGCGCCGCTACCCGCACCAGCTCTCCGGGGGCCAGCGCCAGCGGGTCGCGACCGCGATGGCCCTCGCATGCCGGCCGCGGCTGCTCATCGCCGACGAGCCGACGACGGCCCTCGACGTGACGATCCAGGCCGAGATCCTGGAGCTGTTGGCCTCGCTCGTCGAATCCGACGGGATGTCGCTCGTGTTCATCACGCACGATCTGGCGGTCCTTTCCCGCGTCGCGAGCCACGCCGTCGTCCTCGAGCACGGCCGTGTCGTCGAGCAAGGGCCGCTGTCCACGCTGCTGCACCGTCCGTCGTCGCCGGTGACCCAGGCGCTGCTGCGCGACGCCACGGCGACGCTCTGGCGTCCAGGAGGCGCGGGATGACCCACACGCTCCTGCGGGCCCGCGGGCTGACCCGCCGCTTCCCCACCCCCGGCCGCGCCCCCTTCGCCCCCACCCGGTGGACGACGGCACTCGACGACGTCGACGTCGACGTCGTCGAAGGAAGCGCGCTCGGCGTGATCGGCGAGTCGGGGTCGGGCAAATCGACCCTCGTCCGACTGCTCCTGGGTCTCGACTCCCCCACCGCCGGGACGGTGGAGTTCGACGGGCAGGCCGTGGCCGCCGGTGCGCGCGCCCGGTCGCTGCATTGGCTCCGCCGTCAGACTGGGATCGTGTTCCAAGACCCCTACGCCTCGCTGGATCCGCGGATGAGCGTGGGACGGATCATCGCCGAACCGCTGTGGGCGCTCGGGGTGCCCGGCGATCGACGCGCCCGTGTCCGCGAGGTACTGACCGCCGTGGGCCTGGAGGCCGAGATGGCGGACCGCTATCCTCACGAGTTCTCCGGCGGACAGCGGCAGCGGATCGCCTTCGCTCGAGCGATCGCGCACCGTCCGCGCCTGCTGATCGGAGACGAGCCGCTGTCCGCGCTCGATGTGACCGTCCGCGCACAGATCTTGGAGCTCATCCGTGAGCTCAGAACCACGCAGCAGCTGACGCTCGTGCTCGTCTCCCACGACATCGGCGTCGTGCAGAATCTGTGCGATCAGGTCGTCGTCATGAAGGACGGGCGGATCGTCGAGGAGGGACCCACGGAGAAAGTGCTGCTGACCCCACAGGTCGCCTACACCCGGCACCTCCTGTCCTCCATCCCCACGATCGCTCCCTGAGCGGCGGCGCGGGGGGCACGCGGCGGTGGGGAGAGTCGGCGGAGGACGTCGGAGGCGCGCGTTACCCTGACCGTCATGGACGTCCTGCTCGATGACACCGAGGCGCTGCACAGCCCGGCCCACGCGATCGTTCCGGCCTACCTTCTCGCTCGGCTCGCCGCGTCCCGCGCCGCGCACGTCAGCGTCGCCTCCGCGGCCGCGCGCGCCACTCTGGCCACTCCTCGCGCGTACCGCCCGTCCCCACCCTCGCGCGCGACGCTCGATTTGTCGGTCGACGGCGCGGGTGGGCTCGTAGTGCACGCCTCCCCGGCACCCGACCGCGTGATCTCCGACGCCCAAGGGCGGGAGGAGCTCCCGGGGGTGACCGTGCGCCGGGAGGATGACCCCGCCACCGGAGACGCGGCCGCCGACGAGGCGTTCGACGGCTTGGGCGCCACTTTCGCCCTCTTCGCCGAGGAGTATGGACGGAACGCGATCGACGGCCACGGTGGCGCGCTCCCCGCCACCGTGCACTACGGCGATCACTACGACAACGCGTTCTGGAACGGCGAGCGGATGGTGTTCGGCGACGGAGACGGCGAGGTGTTCACGGGCTTCACCCGGTCGCTCAGCGTCATCGCGCACGAGCTCACCCACGGCGTGATCGAGAGCGCTGGCGGCCTGACCTACTCGGGGCAGTCGGGCGCGCTCAACGAGTCGATCGCAGACGTGTTCGGCGTCCTCGTCGACCAACGCACGGCCGGACAGCGGGCCGACGAGGCGAGCTGGCTGATCGGCGCCGAGATCTTCACCGACGCGGTCCAAGGTGTCGCGCTGCGCTCCCTGAGCGCCCCCGGAACCGCCTACGACGACGACGTGCTCGGCCGCGATCCGCAGCCGGCGCACATGCGCGACTATGTCGAGACCACCGCCGACAACGGCGGCGTGCACATCAACTCAGGGATTCCGAACAAGGCGTTCCACGCGGTGGCGACCGCGCTCGGCGGTTACGCATGGGAACGAGCGGGACGCATCTGGTACCTCACCCTCACGTCGGACTCGTTGACACCGGCGAGCGACTTCGCGGCATTCGCAGATGCGACGATCGCCACGGCCGCGCGAGAGTACGGTGAGGAATCGGAGGAGCACACCGCCGTTCGGACGGCCTGGACCGGAGTCGGTGTGATCGAGGATGCAGCCATCGCCTGAGTCGCCGTCGGTCCCGCCGCACGTGTCGATCGCCGTCGAGCGCACGGGCGGCATCGCGGGCCTCGTGCGTCGCTGGACCGTGGATGCCGCGCGCGACGAGGACGATCGATGGGCGTCGCTGGTGGCTGCCTGCCCGTGGCCGGAGGCAGACTCCGCCGTCACCTCGGTCCCCGTCGGCGCCGATCGCTTCTGCTGGTCGCTGACCGCGGTGCAGGACGGCGACACCCGACACGTGGAGTTGGGCGAGTCCGAGCTCGACGGCCCGTGGCGCACGCTCGTCGACGCCGTCCGCGCCGCCGATGCGACACGGCCAGCGCCCTCAGCGACGGAAGAGTGAGCGCTTCTTCTTCGGGGTGAGGTGCTTCTGCAGGTAGATCGTGCCCAGCCAGCGCCCGAACTTGTGCCCCACCCGTCCCATCCGGCCGACCTCGACGAACCCGAGTTTCTCGTGCAGGGCCACGGACGCCTCGGCCCCCTTATCGCTGATGACGGCGACCATCTCGCGGATCCCCAACTCCTCGCACGCCGCGATGAGCGCCTCCAGCAACGCGCGACCGAGCCCCTTGCCCGTGGCCGCCTGGCCGAGGTAGACGGAGTTCTCCACGGTGTAGCGGTACCCCGACTTCCCCGTCCACGGAGACACGAGCGCATAGCCGAGGATCTGACCCCCGGGCGAGACGGCGACGAGGAAAGGAAGGCCGAGCTTGTGCAGATAATCGAACTTGTCGACCCACTGGGTATGCGTCCACCGCTTCTCGTCGAAGGTGACGACCGAGTTGGTCACGTAGTAGTTGTAGATCTCGCGCACATCGGCCATGTCGGTACGCTGCGCCGGGCGGATCTCGAACGAGAAGGGTCGCTCCGGCTCGGTGGCACGACGCAGATGTCGCGGCAGCCGGCGGCGACCGGTCTCGTACTCCTCCTCCAGCATGCCCACAGCCTAAGGGCGGCGGATGACGATCATGTATCGCGCGCCGGGATCGCCCAGTCCACGGGAGCGACCCCCCGCTGCTCGAGCAGCGTGTTGGCACGCGAGAACGGTCGGGAGCCGAAGAAACCCCGATGCGCCGACAGCGGTGAGGGATGGGCCGACGCGATCACAGGCGTCTCACCGAGGAGAGGACGCAGTCCCGCGGCGTCGCGTCCCCACAGGATCGCGACGAGGGGCACGCCTCTTCCCACGAGAACGCGGATGGCGTGCTCGGTCACCTTCTCCCACCCCCAGCCGCGGTGCGAAGCCGGAGCCCCGGGAGTCACGGTGAGCACTCTGTTGAGGAGCATGACACCCTGGTCGCTCCACGCCGAGAGGTCGCCGTGTGCGGCACGCGGGATCCCGAGATCGGTCTCCAGCTCCTGATAGATGTTGGCGAGGCTGCGCGGCAGTGGCCGGACGTGCGCGTCGACGGCGAACGACAGGCCGATCGGATGGCCCGGTGTCGGGTACGGGTCCTGCCCGACGATCAGCACCTTGACGTCGCGCAACGGGCGGCCGAAGGCGCGGAGCACGCGGTCGCCCGCCGGGAGATAGCCGCGTCCTGCCGCCGTCTCTGCGCGCAGCCTCTCCCCGAGCGCGGCGATGTCGGGAGCGACGGGAGCCAGGGCATCCGCCCAGTCCCGGTCGATCAGGCCGTCTGCGGCGAGCTGGTCGAGGGTCCGGGCCATCACGCGCTCCGCTCGCGGCCGGCGTCCTCCTCGACCACGGTGCCCTGCGCCGACCAGGGGAAGTCGATCCATTCCGCCGTCTCGCGCCAGGAGTAGTCAGGGAGGGCCACCGCGCCGGGCTTGGTGTAGATGCACACCGATCGCACGTCGGCTCCGACGTCGGCCAGGAGCTTCACTGCCAGCGCGAGGGTCCGCCCGCTGTCAGCCACGTCATCGACGAGGAGGACGCGCTTTCCGGGCAGATAGCCGAGGTCGAGGTCCGGCGGCAAGACCTCCGGCGCATCCCGCACCGTGCCGATCCCGGTGTAGAACTCCACGTTCAGAGCACCGCAGCTCTTGACCCCGAGACCGTAGGCCACCGCCCCCGCCGGCAGGAGTCCACCGCGAGCGATCGCGACGACCACATCCGGCATGAAACCGTCGGCAACGATGCGCCGCGACAACGCACGCGTCGCGGCACCGAACCCTTCCCACGTCAGCGTCTCGCGCTCCTGCGTCACTGTCGTCCTCCTCGCTTCCGTGCCAGCCTACGGCCGGACAAGGGGTGCCGATTCCCGGGGCGTCGAACGAGGACGGCACGCGACGACGGTTCTAGACTGACGCCGTGCCCACCCCTCGTGACCTCGGCGGCGCCGCGCCGTCCTCGCGTCTGTCCACGCTCCGAACGTCCACGATGGGGATCACGGCCGGCCTCATCGGCTGGTTCATCCTCGTGGAGATCGTCTCGGGCATCCTGCAGGGGTACTACGTCCCCCTGTTCAGCGACATCGTCGTCGCGCTCGGCATCCACGACGCCGACGTCAACTGGTTCGAAGCGGCGCAGCTCCTCCTCTCCGCGCTCGTCGTCCCCGTGCTCGCCAAGCTCGGCGACATGTACGGCCACAAGAGGATCCTGCTGATCGCGGCGATCCTCACGGCGGGCGCCACCTGGTGGGTGGCCTTCGCGGGATCGTTCTGGTCCTTCCTCATCGCCTGGGCTCTCCAGGGGTTCTACGTCGTCTGGCTGCCGCTGGAGATCGCGCTGATCTTCGAACGCGGACGGACGCAGAACCGCGGAGTTTCCCTCACCCGGCGGGCGGCGGGTCTGCTCGTGGTGGGTCTTCAGGCCGGGGCGATCATCGGCGCGCTCGCGGCGGGACGGATCTACGCCGCCACCGGCGGCGACCTCACCCTGACCCTCATCGTGCCGGCGGTGGCGGTGACCCTGATCGTCTTCGTGATCTGGCTCTGGGTTCCGGAGTCCACACCCCAGCCCGGTCGGTCGCTGGACACGTGGGGCTTCGTGATCCTCGCGTGGGGACTGCTTCTGGTCACGAGCGCCCTGGCGTGGATGCGGCTGATCGGCACCCTGCACCTGGGCCCCCTCGCCTGGACCGGCGTCTGGGCGCTCCTCCTCCTCGGCATCGCCGTGCTCATCGGCTTCGTCCTCTTCGAGCGGCGCCAGGACGACCCCGCGATCGACCTCCGGGTCTTGGCGCGGCCGGAGATGTGGCCCGTGCAGGCGACGGCGTTCCTCATCGGGATCAGCCTCCTGGGCGCGCAAGGGCCGCTGTCGACGTACGTCGGCACCGACCCGTCGCTCGGCTACGGACTGGGCCTGGATGCGACCGAACGCTCGAACGTCATCGGGGTCTACCTCGTATCCCTCATCGTCGGCGCCGTGCTGTTCGCGGTGACCTCGCGGCGCGCGAGCCCCCGCGTCGTCCTCATCGTCGCCGCCGTGCTGGTGGGCCTCGGATATGCGCTGTTCCTCCCCTTCCACCTCGAGCTCTGGCAAGTGTTGCTGAACCTATCGATCGCAGGCCTCGGATGCGGCGCGCTGGTGGGCGCGATGCCGGCCGCGGCTGCCGCGGCCGCTCCCCTCGGGCAGACGGGCGTGGCCTCGGCCCTCACCAACACGACCAAGACCGTCGGCGGCGCGTTCTCCTCGGCCGTCTTCGGCGTCGTGCTGGCGGGAGGGGCCGGAGCCGTCGCGAGCGAGACGGCCGCTTCCCTCGGCGGTTACCTCACGGTCTGGGCGGTCTGCGCGGCAGGGGGGTTCCTCGCCGCGCTGCTCCTCCTGTTCGTGCCGAAGGTCGCCTTCGCCGACGCGCCGGAAGCCGTCGGCTGACCGCGCGACCCCTCGAGCGGACGGTCAGCGGCGGGGACGCAGAACGCCCCGGGCGAGCAGGTGCTGCGCCGACTGCGCGACCGGACGCATGGTCACGAGGTCGAGGTTCACGTGACCCGGCGCGTTCAGGGCATAGGCGATGACGTCGGCGACATCGACCGCGGTCAGCGGGTCGGCGACCCCTTCATAGACGCGCTCGGCGGCTGCCTGATCGCCCCCGAGTCGATTGAGCGTGAACTCCTCCGTGAAGACCATGCCCGGCGCGATCTCGGTGACCCGGATCGGCTCTCCGTTGAGCTCCAGCCGCAACGCCCGGACGAGCATCGACTCCCCCGCCTTCGCGGCGTTGTAACCGGCTCCGCCGGGATACGCCGTCTGAGCAGCGGTGGAGGTGACGTAGAGGGTGTCGGCGTGGCCGCCGTCCGCGATCGCGGCGCGAAGCTGCGGCAGGAGGGCGGCGGTCACCGTCTGGGCAGACAGCACGTTCGCCTCGAACATCCACCGCCAGTCGGCCGGGTCGCCGTCCTCGACGCGGTCGGTTCCGCGGGCGCCGCCCGCGACGTGCACGAGCGCGTGCAGAGGACCGGTGGCGGCGACGTGGTCGGCGAGCGCGTCCACGTCCGCCTGGGCGGTGAGGTCCGCCGCGAAGGAGCGCGATCCCACGGCGGCGTCGAGGTCGGCGAGTCGGTCCGCGCGGCGCGCGACCCCGACGACGTCCCATCCGGAGCTCCGCAAGGAGTGGACCACCGCCTGACCGATTCCCGAACTCGCCCCGGTGACCACTGCGCGTCGTGTCATGCCTCCACGCTACGACACGACGCCTGCTCCGCCCGGCCCGGGAACGTTACGTCACATTTCCCGGCCATTGTTGACAGAGGCGGTCATCCCTACTCTCGGTGGAGTCGAAGAACGCCCCCGTCCTTCGTCTTCCCACCCGAATCCGCAGGAGACCGACATGTCCGCAGCCGAGAACTGGCGCTTCGAGACCAAGCAGATCCACACCGGCGCCGCGCCCGATCCGGTCACCAAGGCCCGGGCCACACCGATCTACCAGACCACGTCGTACGTCTTCGACAACGCCGACCACGCCGCGAACCTCTTCGCGCTGGCCGAGTTCGGCAACATCTACACGCGCATCCAGAACCCGACGCAAGACGTCGTGGAGCAGCGGATCGCGGCCCTCGAAGGCGGCACCGGCGCCCTCCTCGTGGCCTCGGGCCAGGCCGCGGAGACCTTCGCGGTGCTCAACATCGCCCAGGCGGGCGACCACATCGTCTCGTCGAGCTCGATCTACGGCGGCACCTACAACCTCTTCAAGTACACGCTCGCCAAGCTCGGCATCGAGGTCACCTTCGTGGAGAACCAGGACGACGCCGAGGAGTGGCGCCGCGCAGTCCGCCCCAACACGAAGCTGTTCTTCGCGGAGACCATCGGCAACCCCAAGATCAACATCCTCGACATCCGCACCGTCGCCGACGTGGCGCACGAGTCCGGCGTCCCGCTCATCGTCGACAACACGATCGCGACCCCGTATCTCATCCGTCCTTTCGAGCACGGCGCCGACATCGTCATCCACTCGGCCACGAAGTTCCTCGGCGGTCACGGCACGGTCATCGGCGGCGTGATCGTCGACGGCGGAAAGTTCGAGTGGTCGAAGAACGTCGCGAAGTTCCCCGGCCTCACCGAGCCCGACCCCTCCTACCACGGCGCCTCGTACACGACGGCCGTCGGCGACGCGCTCGCCTACGTCATCAAGGCGCGCGTGCAGCTGCTGCGCGACCTCGGCGCGGCGATCTCCCCGCAGAGCGCGTGGCTGCTGATCCAGGGGATCGAGACGCTGTCGCTGCGCATCGAGCGCCACGTGCAGAACGCGCAGGAGATCGCGGAGTGGCTCGAGAACCACGACGACATCGCGTCGGTCAACTACTCGGGCCTTCCGACCTCGCCGTGGTACGCGGCGGCGAACACCTACGCACCCAAGGGCGTCGGTGCGGTCCTCTCGTTCGAGCTGAAGGGCGGAGTGGAGGCCGGCCGCGAGTTCGTCAACTCGCTGTCGCTGTTCAGCCACCTCGCCAACATCGGCGACGTGCGCTCGCTCGTGATCCACCCCGCCTCGACGACCCACTCGCAGCTCACGCCCGAGCAGCAGCTGACGACGGGTGTGACGCCGGGTCTCGTTCGACTCTCGGTCGGCCTCGAGAACGTCGACGACCTGAAGGCCGACCTGGAGCAGGCCCTCGCGGCGGCGCGGCGGGTGTCCGACGCGGCACGTGCCTGATCGGCCGTCCCGCGTCTGATCGTTCCTCCTCAGAACACGGCAGGTGCCCCGTCCTCCGGGACGGGGCACCTGCCGTTGGTCCGTCTGGCGGGCCAAAAGCAGGCTGGCCGGGTGGTGCCGGTCACCGGGGCCCGGTAGAGACCGATCGAGCCTGCTTTCGGCACGTAACACGACGGATCCCCCCGCCCCGACGGGCGAGAATGGGGGCATGGACTGGCAGACCTCCGAAGACACGGTGCCGAGCGCGCCGATCACGGAGGCCGATGCGCGCCTGCTACGGGCTCGGCCGCCCGCAACGGGGGCCTGGCGCGACGGCGACCCTGCCGGCGACCGCCGGTTCGCCGCTCTCGGCAGCTTCCGCACCGAGGGCGGCAGGGAGCTTCCCAGCATCCGTCTCGCGTACGAGACGTGGGGCACGCTGTCGGAACGTCGTGACAACGCCGTGCTCATCCTCCACGCCCTCACCGGCGACAGCCACGTGCGGGGACCGGCCGGGCCGGGTCACGCCACGGCGGGGTGGTGGGACGACGTGGTCGGCCCCGGTGCTGCGATCGACACCGACGAGTGGTTCGTGGTCGCCGCCAACATCCTCGGGGGGTGCCAGGGCTCGACGGGCCCCGCGAGCATCGCACCGGACGGATACGAATGGGGGCCCCGCTTCCCCCATCTGACGGTGCGCGACCAGGTCGACGCACAAGCGCGCCTCGCCGACGCGCTCGGCATCCAGGTGTGGGCCGCCGTGGTCGGCGGGTCGATGGGCGGGATGCACGCTCTGGAGTGGGCGATCGGTCACGCCGACCGAGTCGCGCGACTCGCAGTGCTGTGCTCTCCTCCCACGACGACGGCCGACCAGGTCGCCCTCAACTCGGTGCAGCTGGAGGCGATCCGGATGGATCCGCGCTTCGCCGGCGGTGATTACTACGACGCGGCGGACGGTGAGGGTCCGCACCGCGGGCTCGCCCTGGCCCGGCGAATGGCGCTCCTGAACTACCGGAGCCCTACGGAGCTGAACCAGCGCTTCGGCCGCAGCTGGCAGTCGGACAAGGACCCGCTACGGGAGGGCGGACGATACGCCGTGGAGAGCTACCTCGATTTCCACGGGAACAAGTTCACGCGGCGCTTCGACGCGAACGCGTACCTCACCCTGGTGGAGGCGATGAACTCGCACGACGTCGGTCGGGGACGCGGAGGGATCGAAGACGCCCTCGCGCAGGTCGCCGCGCGCACGCTCGTGCTCGGGATCGACAGCGACCGCCTCTTCCCGGTCGACGGTCAACGACGCATCAGCCGTGGGATCCGCTCGACCATCGACGACGACACCGTCGTCCTGTCCAGCGACTTCGGCCACGACGGGTTCCTCATCGAGACCGAGGCCGTCGGCCACCACCTCCGGCGGCTGCTCGAGGTGTGAGAGCTCAGCCCGCCTCGTCGATCGCACGCTCCAGGCGCTCGATCTTTCCGTCGATCTCCCCCTCGTAGCCCGGCCGGATGTCGGCCTTGAGCACGAGCGACACGCGGGAGCCGAACGGCATCACGGCATCGGTCGCACGCTTCACGACATCCATCACCTCGTCCCACGTGCCCTCGATCTCCGTGAACATGCTGGTCGTGCGGTGAGGCAGCCCCGAGTCGCGGACGACGCGGACGGCCGCAGCGACGGCATCGTGCACGGAGCCGTCGGCGCGGCCGGTACCGGAAGGGGCGACGGAGAAGGCGATGAGCATGGGGGGTCCTCTCGGAGCGGTCAGGACAGTTCGGCGGAGCCGCGTGGCTCGGCGCGCACGCGGGTGTGAACGGGTGGTCGCACCCGCAGGAGGCGGACGACCATCCAGACGAACAGGATGACCAGCATGCCGTTGCGTGCCGTGAGGATGCTGACGGCCAGCGGCTCAGGAACGAGGATGCCGTTGTAGAGCACGGGATAGACGAGCTGCGTCAGGAAGGCGGTCACGAGCGAGAGGACGGCCGGGGTGAGCCATCGTTCGCGGTCGAGCAGCAGCCCGACCACGAGTGGAGCGACGAGCCAGGCGAGGTACTGCGGCGAACCGACCTTGTTGAACACGATGAAGCCGGTCACGAGCGCGAGCGAGAGGACCGGGAACAGGGCGTGGAAGGTCGCGCCCCGCCAGGCCTTGACGGCGCCGATCGCGACGACGCCAGCCATCGCGAGGACGAGCAATGGAGTCATGGCCGCGATCACCGGGTCGATCTCCGTTCCGGTCACCTGGAACGTGAGCAGGTCGTAGGAGTAATACACCGAGAAGCCGTCGAGGCCCAGGAGCGCACCCCAGAGGTACGGCGCCGCGACGGGAGCCTCCACCTGCAGGCCCCGTGTCGTCTGGTCGCCGACGAAGCCGAAGGCGTTCGCCCCGCCGCCCGCCGCCCAGACCACCGCGAGCGTCAAGGCCGAGATGACCACGGCGCCGCCGACCACCGCGGAGCGACGCCGCAGGGCGACCAAAGCCGCTGCCATGACCGCCGCCGGCCACACCTTGATCCAGGTCGCGACGGACAGGACGATCGACCCGAGCCACGGCCTGCCGACGAGCCACAGCGAACCGGTGATGACGAGGGGAACGGTCAGGCCGTCGAGGCGGTAGAGCCCCACCGGCCCGAGCGCGGCGATCGAGGTGAGCCAGAACCAGGCCGCCACGACGCGACCGGTCGACCGCCCCCGCCCGACGACCATCGCGAACGCGAGCGCGTCGACGAGGGTGACGAGCACGGCCCACGCGACCGTGTAGGACCCGACGAACGGGACGAAGGCGTGCGCCAGCACCATCGGCACGAGTGCGACCTGCGGATACACCCACCGGGTGTCGATCCCCACGATCGCTCCGCCCTGCAGCGCCTGGACCGACCACGGCTCGTAGACGCGGTACACATCCCCCATGGGTTCGTTGGGCATGAGGAACCCCAACCATGCCACGCCCGCGTGCACGGCGACGAAGGCGATCCACAGCACGGCACGCTTCGACATCCTCCCCATCCTAGGGAGCCACGGCGACCGGCCCGAACGCGGTCATCCCTCGGCCAGCACGCCCGCGACGGCGGCCGGCAACGCCTCCGCCACATCGAGCGCCGTGACCGGCCCGCCCCCGCGAGAGACCACGGCGATCGTCCCCGCTCGTGCGTGGAGCCACGCTCCCGCCGCCGCAGCCCGCGCGATCTCCTGCGACGACGGCTCCGCCGCCGACCGCGCCACGACTCCCGCGACCACCGCGCCGATCGTCCCGGCCAGGACATCGCCGGTTCCCGCCGTGGCGAGCCAGGGCGTGGCGACGGGGAGCTCGATCAGCGAGCCGTCGGCGCCTGCGACGACCGTCTCGGATCCCTTTCGCACGACGCACGCCTTCAGCGCCCGAGCGGTCTCCGCGACCCCCTCGGCGTCGGTCCCTTCCGAGCCGAGACCCAGGGCAGCGCGAAGCCGCGCATGCTCCCCCGCATGCGGCGTGACGATCCGAGGCGCCGTGCCGCCGATCGCGAGGTCGAGCGCGCCGGCATCGACGACGACCGGAGCCACCCCCGACAGCAGCTCCCGCAGCGCCGCGGTCTCGCTCTCGGCACGTACGGACGGATCCGTCCCCGAGCCGATGACCCACGCCTGGACACGCCCCTCCACCGTCACCGTCTCGGGTCGACGCGCCAACACGAGCGAGGCCGCCCGCTCCGGCCCGACGTAGCGCACCATCCCGACTCCG
This sequence comes from Microbacterium sp., assembly GCF_047607225.1. Classification (GTDB taxonomy): domain Bacteria; phylum Actinomycetota; class Actinomycetes; order Actinomycetales; family Microbacteriaceae; genus Microbacterium. The sequence goes on from NZ_JASGDO010000018.1 coordinate 36,731, forward strand.
GTCCGCCAGGCCGCCTCGACACCGAGCACGGCAGCGCCCGGGTAGGCGACCGAGCCGGTGCGCAGGCCCACCACTCCCCGGGAATACTTGTCGTCGGATGCCGTTGGCATCCGCAGGAGCTCCGCCGTGTCGGATGCCGTCCATCCCCTGTCCATGGCGCCACCCTACCGGCGCCCTCTCCTGGAGCGACGACCGTATGAGCCAGCTGTTCTCCCCCATCGACATCCGCGGCATCCGGGCGCGCAACCGCCTGTGGGTGGCTCCGATGTGCCAGTACTCGGCCGTCGACGGCATGCCCAACGACTGGCACCACGTTCACCTGGCCCAGTTCGCCTCGGGTGGGGCGGGCGTGGTCATCACCGAAGCGACGGCGGTGTCTCCCGAAGGGCGCATCTCGCCCGAGGACACCGGAATCTGGAACGATGCGCAACGCGACGCGTGGCGCCCGATCGCGGCCGCGATCCGCAGCCGTGGCGCGGTCGCCGGGATCCAGCTGGCCCACGCCGGACGCAAGGCGTCGACCTGGTCGCCGTTCACGGGTCGCCGTGGCACCGTCCCCGTCTCCGAGGGCGGCTGGCAGACCGTGGCGCCCTCGGAGGTCGCCTACGACGGGTTCGAGCAGCCGCGGGCGCTGGAGGTCGCCGAGATCGACGCCCTCGTCGAGGACTTCGCCGCCGCCGCGGCGCGTGCCGTCGCGGCCGGGTTCACGGTGCTGGAGGTCCACGCGGCTCACGGCTACCTCCTGCACCAGTTCCTCTCGCCGCTGTCGAACACCCGCACGGACGAGTACGGCGGAAGCCTGGAGAACCGCGCGCGACTGCTGCTCCGTGTCGTCGAGGCCGTGCGCCAGGCGGCACCCGACGCCGCCGTCTTGGTCCGGTTCTCGGCGACCGACGCCGCCGACGGCGGGTGGGATGTGACCCAGACAGCGACCGTCGCCGGCTGGGCGGCCCAGCGCGGCGCCGACTTCTTCGACATCTCCAGTGGCGGCCTCGTCGCCCATCAGCAGATCGTGACCGGACCCGGCTACCAGGTGCCGCTCGCTGCCGCCGTGCGCGCCGCCGGCGCCGGCCCCGTGGGGGCGGTGGGCGAGATCGTCGACGGATCGCAGGCGGAGGCGATCCTCCGCGCCGGCGACGCCGACGTCATCCTGGCCGGCCGCGAGTGGCTCCGCGACCCGCACTTCGCACTTCGCGCCGCCACCGAGCTGGGCGACCCCGACGCGGACCTCTGGCCCGTGCAGTACGTGCGGGCCCGCCCGGCCCGCTGAGCGCTCGCCCGGGCCCGGTCCGGCCCGGGTCACCATCCCCCGGACCGGAATGCGGCTGTCAGCGTCGTCGACGGGTGGCGTCGTGCACTTCTCCGACGAGCTCCTCGATGATGTCCTCCAGGAACAGCACGGCCGTCGTCTCACCGCGACGGTCGCGGACCTGGGCGAGGTGGCGGCTGGATCGGCGCATGAGGGCGAGGGCGTCCTCGAGGTCGGTCGTCTCGGAGACGGGGACCATTTGGTGGATGCGCTTGGCTGGGATCCTGGTCGTCGCCGCCGCGTCCGGTCCCGGACCCTCCGCCGCCCGCAGCACGTCCTTGAGGTGGACGTAGCCCACGGGCGACCCCGCCTCGTCGACGATCACGTAGCGCGAGAAGCCGTGCCGCGAGACGGCGCGTTCGATCTCGTCGGGTGTCGTCGACTCGGGAAGGGTCACCAGCTCCGAGAGCGGCACGGCGATGTCCATCGCCTTTTTCTCGGTGAACTCGACCGCCGCCGTCACCGCGCCCGAGGCGTCGTCGAGCACGCCCTCGATCCGCGACTGGTTGACGATCGTGGCGACCTCGTCGAGCGTGAAGGTCGAGGCGGCCTCGTCCTTGGGCTCCACGCGGAACAGGCGCACGACGTGGTTGGCCGTCCAGTTGAGCGCGACGATGATCGGATGGAAGAGCTTGGACACCCAGACGAGGGGTGTCGCCAGCAGCAGCACGGCCCGGTCGGGAAGGGAGAAGGCGAGGTTCTTCGGGACCATCTCGCCAAAGACGACGTGCAGGTAGGAGACGAGGACCAGCGCGAGGGCGAAGGCGATGCCTCCGATGACCGCCTCACTCCAGCCCGTGAGCCCCAGCGGCACCTCCAACAGGTGGTGGATCGCCGGCTCCGACACGTTCAGGATGAGCAGCGAGCAGATCGTGATGCCCAGCTGGCTCGTGGCGAGCATGAGCGTGGCGTGCTCCATCGCGTACAGCGCCGTCTTCGCCGCACGTGATCCCCGCTCGGCGAGAGGCTCGATCTGTGAACGGCGCGCCGAGATCACGGCGAACTCGGCGCCGACGAAGAAGGCGTTGAAGGCGAGGAGCACGAACAGCCACGCGATTCCGGCCCAGTCGTTCATCGCTGCCCCCCGTCCGACTCCGCGCGCACGACGGCCTCCGCATCGGGCGGAAGGGCCCGTGGCGTGAACCGCACCCGATCGACGCGGCGTCCGTCCATCCGGTGCACCGTGAGTGTTCCGTCCTCGATCTCGACTGCATCGCCGACGATGGGGATGCGCTCGAGCGTCGACATGATGAAGCCGCCGACGGTGTCGTAGACGTCACCTTCGGGAACGCGGATGCCGGTTCGGTCGAGCACCTCGTCGGGGCGCAGGTCGGCGGGGAAGGTGACGGTGTCGACGCCGCGGACGATGCCGGCACGATTGCGGTCGTGCTCGTCGAGCACCTCTCCGACGATCTCCTCCACGAGATCCTCCAGCGTCACGACGCCTGCGGTTCCGCCGTACTCGTCGACGACGATCGCCATCTGGTACCCCCGACCGCGCAGCTCGGACATGAGCGCGTCGAGGTGGACGGCCTCCGGCACGCGCAGGGGCTCCTCGGCGATCGCCGCGGCCGGGACCTCGGCGCGTCGGTCACGCGGAACGCTGACGGCCTGCTTGAGATGAACGATCCCGGTGATGTCGTCCATCGAGTCGTCGTAGACGGGAAAACGGCTGTGACCCGTCCGCCGGGCGAGCTGGATGACGTCTTCCACGCTGTCGCCCGCCGCGACGGCGTGCACGCTGGGACGCGGGGTCATGACATCGGCGGTGGTCAGGCGGGCGAAGGTGAGCGTCCGGTCCAGGAGCGAGGCCGTGTCTTCTTCGAGCACTCCGGCGCTGGCGGAGCGACGGACGAGGCTCGAGAGCTCCTCCGCTGTGCGAGCGCCCGAGAGCTCTTCCTTCGGCTCCACCCCCATCGCGCGGAGGACGCCGTTGGCGCTGCCGTTGAGCACGACGATCGCAGGGCGGAACACCGTCGTGAAGGCGACCTGGAAGGGGATGACGAGTTTCGCGGTCTGCCGCGGCACCGCGAGGGCGAAGTTCTTGGGCACGAGCTCGCCCAGGATCATCGAGAAGACCGTGGCGACCGAGATCGCGACGATCGTCGCGATGGGGCGCACCGCCGTTTCCGGGATCCCCCAGCCCGTGAGCAGCGGGGAGAGCAGGTTCGACAGGGCCGGCTCCATCGTGTATCCGGTGAGGAGCGTGGTCAGGGTGATGCCCAGCTGCGCGCTCGACAGGTGCGTCGAGGTGATCTTCAGCGCGCTGATCGTCAGAGACAGTCGCGACTCACCGGCGGCCTGCCGCTTCTCGAGCTCGGCGCGGTCGAGGTTCACGAGAGCGAACTCGCTGGCGACGAACAGGCCCGTGCCGATGGTCAGAAGGAGCCCCACGCCCAACATGACGTAGTCCATCACACGTCACCCCCGCTCGCGCGGAAGAAGGGTCGGTGGGGCGAGCGTCTGCAACTAGGAGGGTCGTCCATTGTGCAGACGATTGTACGGCACACCACCCCTGGGCAAGCCGATGGCCGAGCAGTGGCTACCAGCTGACGGGCAACGCCTTGCCCTCTTCGTATCCGGCCGCCGATTGCAGTCCCACGAGGGCGCGCTCGTGGAACTCCGCCACCGTCGCCGCGCCGGCGTACGTGAACGACGAACGCACCCCCGAGGTGATCATGTCGACGAGGTCCTCCACCGACGGCCGCAACGGGTCGAGGTAGATCCGCGACGACGAGATCCCCTCCGCGAACAGCTCCTTGCGCGCGCGTTCGTAGGGGTCGAGCCGCCCGAAGCGCCCATGCACGGCCTTCGTGGACGCCATGCCCCACGACTCCTTGTACACGCGGCCGGCCTCGTCGGTCTGCAGCTGCCCCGGCGCCTCCAGCGTCCCCGCGAACCACGACCCGATCATGACCGAGGCGGCACCGGCGGCCAGCGCGAGGGCGACATCGCGCGGGTAGCGCACGCCGCCGTCGGCCCACACGTGGGCACCCCGCTCGGCCGCTGCCTGTGCGGTCTCCAGCACGGCGGAGAACTGCGGCCGCCCCACAGCCGTCATCATCCGAGTCGTGCACATCGCCCCCGGGCCCACTCCCACCTTGAGGATCGACGCGCCCGCATCGACGAGGTCGGCAACGCCCTCGGCCGTGACGATGTTGCCCGCTGCGATCGGCACACCGAGATCGAGGGCGGCGACCTCCCGGAGCGCCCGGAGCATCCCCTCCTGGTGTCCGTGTGCGGTGTCGACGACGAGCACGTCCACACCGGCAGCGACCAGGGCCTTCGCCTTTTCGGCGACGTCGCCGTTGATGCCGACGGCAGCGGCCACGATGAGGCGCCCGCTCGCGTCGACAGCCGGGCGATAGAGAGTGGAGCGCAGCGCAGTGCGCTGCGAGAGCGTCCCCACGAGATACCCGTGGTGGAGCACGCAGACGGTCTCCGCCTCGGCGGCGACGATGAGGTCGAAAGCGTGGCGGGCATCGGTCACGTCGTCGGCGTCGATCGAGGCGACTCGTCCGCGGACCAGATCCCCCAGGCGGGCGTCGGGGAGGGCGGTGCCCAGGCGCTGGGCCGGGACGACCCCGAGCACGTCGTCGCGGTGCACGCGGCCCTCACGCTCGACAGCGACGACGATCCCGTGCCCGTCCGTCGGGGGCAGCAGGAGCGCGGCCTCGGCGACCGTGGCCTCGGGCGGCAGCACCAGGGGGGTGTCCCACACCACCGGCTGATCCTTGACCCAACGGATCGCGGCATCGATCTGCTGCAGCGCCATGTCCTGCGGGAGCACGGCGAGACCACCGCGGCGAGCCAGCGCCGCTGCCAGGCGAGGACCCGTGACCGAGTTCATGTTCGACGCCACGAGCGGAAGCGTCGCCGTCGTCCCGTCGCCGGGGGCGAGGTCGACGTCCAAGCGGCTCGTGACGGCCGAGCGCCGGGGAACGAGGAAGACGTCGGAGTACGTCAGATCGACCTGGGGTCGCGCGCCGGAGAACTGCATACTCCGAGGCTACCCACTCGCCGCTGTGCCGGGCCGGGACAGCCGCGAACTCCGGGCGCACTCCCCCCTCTCACCGGGAGGGAGGAACGAACGACGAGCCCTATTCCTGGGCTACCCTTGATAGTCGTGCGCGCGGGCCACGACAGTGCCCCGCACGATCTGAACTTCACCGATGAAAGCAGGCGAATCGTGTCCAGCCAGGTGACCGGCGTGGGAACATCGAACGACGGCGAATTCGGGGCCAACGAGTGGCTCGTCGCCGAGATGTACGAGCAGTACACGAAGGACCGGAACTCGGTGGATCGCGCCTGGTGGCCGATCCTCGACGCCTACCAGCCGCAGGCGGAGACCGCGAGCGCCGCGACGGCTTCCGCGCCCCCCTCCTCCGCGCCCGCCCCGGTGTCCGAGGCGCGGCCGGTCACGGCGCCGATCCCGGTCGTCGGCACGGCGCCGGTGGCCCGCACC
>NZ_JASGDO010000019.1:0-48481 GCF_047607225.1 Microbacterium sp.
CTCCCGCGGCCGGATCGCCGCCGCCCCGCCCACCGGCTCCCGCGCCGACGGCGCCGGGTGCGCCGCTGCTCGCGGTGCGAGGGCTCTCGGTGCGCCGCGGTCGCACCGACGTGCTCCACGACATCGACCTCGACGTGCGCGCGGGCGAGTTCGTCGCGATCGTCGGAAGGAACGGTGCGGGCAAGACGACACTCCTCCAGGCCGTCGCGGGCGTCATCCCCGTCGCCAAGCGACGCGTATCGATCGACGGCGTCGACCCGGCACGCACCGACCTGCGCGCGCTTTCGCGGCGGATCGGCTTCGTCTTCCAGAACCCCGAGCATCAGTTCATCGCGCACACGGTGTTCGATGAGCTCGCCCACGGCCTGCGCCGTCAGAGACTCCCCGAGCCGGAGGTACGCCGACGCGCGGAAGAGATCCTGGAGCGGTTCGGGCTCGCCGACAAGGCGGATCAGCATCCCTTCCTCCTGTCGGGCGGGCAGAAGCGCCGCCTCTCGGTCGGCACCGCTCTCGTCGCCGGCGCCCCCGTGCTGGCGCTGGACGAGCCCACGTTCGGCCAGGACCGGGCGCGCGCCGACGAGCTGCTCGCGCTGCTGCAGGAGCTGAACACCGGCGGCACCACGATCCTCGTCGTCACCCACGACATGCAGTTGGTGACGGAGTACGCCGCGCGGACGATCGTCGTCGACGCGGGCCGCATCGCCGCCGACGGCCCTACGGCCGATGTCTTCGCCGACGAGGCGCTGATCCGGCGGTCGGGGCTCCGTCTCCCGCCGCTGCGCCGCGCGTTCCAGGGTTCCCGCCACGCCGGGCTCGCGCACGTGACCCGCCTCACCGATCTGCCGGGCGCCGAGGCCGCCGGCTCGTCGGGGGAGGCGCGATGACGGCGACCACGATCGACCCCTATGCTCGCGTCCAGGCGCCCGGGCGCTTCCTCCACGGCCTCAATCCGCTCGGCAAGCTCCTCGCCCCCCTTCCCGCCATGGTGGTGCTGGTCTTCGTCCGCGACCTCGTCACCCCGTTCGCGTTCCTCGTGCTGGCCTACCTTCTGATCCTCGTCGGCGCGCGACTGACCGTGCGGCTCGTCCTGGTGCTGGCGGTCGCGATGCCGGTCGGCATCGCCGTGCTGGGGCTCGGGATGGCGGTGTGGGCCGACCCGGCACGCGTGGACCGTTCCGTCGCGGTGCTGAGCGTGGGTCCCTGGACCCTGTACGGCGGCGCGCTGATGATCGGCCTCGCCACGGCCCTGCGACTGGCCGCCATCGTCGCCCTGGCCCTCGCCGCCGGTGTCACCACGAGCGGTCCCGACCTCGTGCGGGCGACCGTGCAGCAGCTGCGCGTCCCGTACCGGATCGGATACACAGCGCTGGCCGCGTTCCGCTTCGTCCCGCGGTTCGGCCACGAGCTCGACGTCATCCGGCAGGCCCACCGCGTGCGCGGATCGCACGGGGGCCGGGGCCCCTTCGCCGCGCTGGCGCGGTGGTGGGGGTATCTCGTTCCGCTCCTGGCCGGGGCGATCCGTCACGCGGAACGGGTGGCCCTCGCGATGGACGCCCGCGCCTTCGGGGCGTATCCCGACCGCACCGAGCGACACCTCGTGCCCTTCCGCCGCCGTGATGTCGTCTACGTCGCAGCCATGTGGGCGGCGTCGGCGGCGATCCTCATCACCCTCTTCCCATGGGTGCTCGCCTGACGGCTCACCGCCCCTCCACCTCGACGAAAGGACCCCAATGGCCCGCTACAGCAGCCTGGTCAAGCCGGCATCCCCCGAGCTCCTCCACCTGAAGGTGGTGCGCACCGAGCGCCTGAGCGAGCACTGGATGCGGATCACGCTCGGCGAAGGGGACATCGCGCGCTTCCAGCCGATGGGCTTCGACCAGTGGTTCCGACTGTTCCTCCCCCTCGGCGGCGACGAAGGTCTGGAGCGGATCCCCGCGAAAGCGAACAAGATCTTCGGCTACCTCAAGTACCTGCGGATCCCGGAAGGCGTGCGGCCGGTGATGCGCAACTACACGGTGCGCGCCTACCGCGCCGAGGGGCCCAGTGGTGGAGCGGAGATCGACGTCGACTTCGTGCTGCACGGGTCCGGTCCGACGGCCGGACCCGCCTCGCGCTGGGCGCAGGCGGCGGCCCCCGGAGAATCGGTCGTCATCATCGACGAGGGCCTCGGCTTCAACCCCGACCGCGGAGTCGACCGTGTCGTGCTGGTCGCCGACGAGACGGGCGCTCCCGCCGTCGCGGGCGTCTGCGCGTCGCTGCCGTCCACGGCGACCGGCGTCGCGATCATCGAAGCACCCTCGTCCGCCGACATCCTGTCGTTCCCGGCGCCCGACGGCATCGAGGTGCGCTGGATCGTCCGGGAGCCCGGAGCCAAGCCCGGTTCGGCGGCCCTCGCCGCCCTGCGGGCGCTATCGTTGCCCGACGCCCCGTTCCACGCCTTCATCGTGGGGGAGCAGTCCCTGCCGACCGCCGCACGGCGACACCTCGTCGGCGAGCGCGGCGTCGACAAGAACGCCGTGAGCTTTGTCGGCTACTGGCGGGTGGGCGCTTCGTCCCCCACCCCGAAATCCCACGCCCCCGTCACCGAGGAGAGCCGCGGATGAGTCGCGTCTCGACGGCGTACCTGCTCACCTGCGCCGCGATCGGCGTCGCCGGAGGAGCGCTGCTGGCCGGGGCCTGGGTGGTGTCGGTCGTGCTTTTCGCGACCGCGCCGTTCGCCTCGATCGCGATCGCGGGCGTCTGGGTGCTGCCCGCCGTCATCGCGCTGCGGCTCCTGCAGCGGCCGTTCGCGGGCCTGCTCGTGGGCCTGATCTCGGGCCTCGTGCTGTCGCCCTTCTACACCTTCGGCGCGATCGCGACGACGCTGTTCTGGTCGTTCTTCCCCGAGCTTCCCTTCCTCGTGACGCTCTACCGCCGATGGGCGACCTGGATGCACTACGCCGGAGCGGTCGCCATCGGCATCGCGTATCCGCTTTTCGCGGCGCAGTCGTTCGACCTGTGGACCATGGCACCGGCGCTCCTCGTCGCCTTCTTCGTCCTGTGCACGGCCAGTTGCGTGGCCGGCACGTGGGTCGGCATCCTCGTCGCCGACCGCCTCCGCCGCGCCGGGGTCGCCCGCCTCGCGCGCCGGCGTCCCGCCCTCACCCCCTGACGCCGAGTGTCCACGACGCGCCGTGCCGGGAGCGCCCGCGGCGGCGCGTCGTGGACGCTCGGCGAAGCGCGGATGCCGGGGAACGACTGCCTCCTCTATCCTGGCTGAGAGTTCTGTGATGCCGAACGGAAGGCGGATAAATGCCGGTCGATGAAGCGGGCCCGGTCGTGAAGAGTGTCGCGAAGGCGGCGACGGTGCTGCGCATCCTCGAAGAGCACGCGGGCACCCAGGGGCTGAGCCTCACCGACATCGCCCGGCGCATGTCGATGTCGAAGAGCTCGACGTTCGCTCTGCTGCAGACCCTCGCCTCCTTCGGCATCGTCGCCGTCGATCCCGTCGGCGCGGCCAATCGCACCTACCGACTGGGGCTCGAACTGGTCCGTCTGGGCCACCGCGCGGCAGCCCAGACGAGCGTTGCCGACATCGCCCTGCCGGAGCTGACGTCCCTGTCGGAGTCCACGCGGCTGACGGCCCGGATCGCCGTGCTCGACGGCGGGTGGGCGGTCGCCGTGGGACGGGTCGACCCGCCTGACGCCGTGCGGCTGGACCTGCGGCTGGGAGAGAGGGAGTGGCCGCACCGTTCGGGACTGGGAAAGGCACTCATGTCACGGCTTCCCGAGGCCGAGGTTCGCGCGATCCTCGCCCGCACCGGCATGCCCTCGAACACGAGCGCGACGTTCACCGACCCCGACGCCTTCATCGCGGCCCTCGCGGAGGCGCGCCGTCTCGGGTTCGCCATCGACGACGAAGAGGATGCCGAGGGCATCGTCTGCATCGCCGCCCCCATTCTCAGCGCCGACGACCGTCCCCTGGCCGCGGTGAGCGTGACGGGCCTGAAGGTCGGTCTGCTCGCAGAGAACCAGCAGCTCGTCGGCGAGCGGGTGCGCTCGTGCGCTCAGCAGATCGAATCTCTGCTGCGTCCCGTGCCTCTCAGCTGAGCGCAGCGGTCCACCCGTCCACGACGAACAGGCCGCCATCCTCCTCACCGGTGGCGGCGCCCGTGAGAACCAGACCCCACGGAGCCTCCGCCGAGCTGGTGACCCGGTCACACGGAACATCGATCCGCTCCACGGGTGTTCCGTCGGCGCTCAGCACGATCGCCGCCCGGCCGCCCCACACCGCCACAGCGATCCGACCGTCGGCGAGCACCGTCAGTCCGTCGGGAATCGCATCGCCTAGCTCGAACCGCACCCCCACACGCCACGCCGCGGGACACCCGGAGGCATCGGGCGCGCCCACCAGCATGCGCCGGCGCAACGAGTCGATGACGAGCATGCTCCCGTCCGCTGTCCAGTCGACGCCGTTGGAGCACAGCATCCCGCTCACGACCTCGGCCCACCGATCGGCACCGCGCCGCCAGAGCGACCCGCGCATCTCGGGATCGGCCTCGTCGCACGTGCCGGCCCACAGAGCACCGTCGGGCGCCAGACGCCCGTCGTTGAAGCGCACGTGCGGTCCGTGCTGTCCGTCCTCGGGCGCCGGCGTGAACGACGTGTGGACCGTGGCTCCGCGACCGCCGTGCCGCCGCTGGACGCCCTCCCATCTCTGGACGCCCGGACGCGAGGCGACGATCAGATCGTCGCCGATTGCGCGCACCATGCTCGGCGCATCCATTCCCTGTGCCAGCACGTCGAGGCGTCCCTGGGCATCGATACGCTGGACGGTGCCCGCCTCGATGTCGACCCAGGCGACCGCGTCGCCCACCCGCTCGGCCGACTCGGGCAGGCGCGCGCCGACGGAGGGGATCCGCCGGGCGCTCCGCGCGGGAAGCGCGGTCACCTCGCTCCACGCGATCACGCGCGTCCGTTCGTCATCGACGATGCCTTCGGCCGCCACGGGAACGACCTCCGCAGGGTCGCGATCGAGAGGCTCCGCGCCCGTCATGCCGTGACGAACACCGCAGCGTGCAGCTGATCGAACAGGCGGTCGACCTCGGCACGGGTCTCGGGGTCGATCCGGAAGCTCAGCGGTCCGCGGGCGAGCTCGGACGGGATGACGCGCTGCCGCACGAGGAGGTGCTTCTCGATCGCCACGTAGGTGTCGATGCTCGTCTGGAGGCTCACCATCGCATTGAGGGGTCCGGAGATCGCGTAGGCGGTCGGCCAGTCTCCGGCCACCGCTGCCTCCCACATGCGCTGAATGGCCCAGCAGACCTCGCTTCCCGGCATCGTCCCGACGATGCCGCGGCGGAAGCTGTCGATCACGGCGGCTCCCCCGGAACCTTCGAACGCGCGTGCCCGACCGGCGGTGGCGTCACGCAGCTCCGACAGACGCGGTCCGATCGGGGCCGCCTCAGGCTTGAAGTACACGCGTCCGTCGTAGGCCTCCAGCAGTCGCGCCTGCACCTCCATGCTGAGGGGACGGCCGACGTAGCCGCTGGCATCCTGCACGACGACGCCGATGGAGGTGGCCTCGAGGATCGCCTCGAAGTAGCGGTAGGTCTCCGCGTCGTCGAGGCCCACCGTGATCGGTGGGATGGCCATGACCGCGTCGGCGCCGCGCTCATCGGCGTGCCGCGCGAAGGCGACCGCCGTGCGCGTGCTCTCGGCACCCACGCTGACCACGCTCAGCGCGCCGCGCGCGCGAGCCGCGTCGATCACGAGCTCGTTCAGGTGCCGTCGCTCGCTCTCGGTCAGGCGCAGGATCTCGCTGACCATGCCGGTCGTGAGGCCTGCGACGCCCTGATCGAGCACCCACGACAGCAGCGCCTCCATCGCGCGATCATCGATGGCGTCGTGCTCGTCGAACACGGTCTGGACGACCGGCAGGACGCCGCTGATCGGCCGAAGGGTCTGTGACATCTGTTGATACTCCGTTTCGTTCGTCTATGAGCGCCCGACGACGGGCTCCACGAAGGAGCGCGACGAGGTGGTCGGGGCGGTGAGGAAGTCGAGGTCGCAGCCGTCTGGCGCCTGCAAGACGTGGTCGGCGTAGAGGCGCGGCCACCCGCGTTCGTGCGACCTCCTCCGCGGCACCAGCGCTGCACGGCGGCGGTCGAGCTCCGCGTCGTCGACGATCAGGTCCAATCGCCTCGCGGGCACGTCGAGGCGGATGGGATCGCCGTCGGCGACGAGCGCGAGGGGTCCACCGACGGCCGACTCGGGTGAGACGTGCAGCACGACGGTTCCGAAGCTCGTGCCGCTCATGCGCGCGTCGCTGACACGGACCATGTCGCGCAGGCCCCGCTCGGCCAGCCGCCGCGGGATCGGGGCCATCCCCCACTCCGGCATCCCCGGCGCTCCGACCGGGCCGCAGTCGCGCAGAACGATCACGTCGCCCTCGGTGACGTCGAGGTCAGGGTCGTCGAGTCGTGCCCGCATCTGGGCGTAGTCGTCGAGCACGAGCGCCCGTCCCTCGTGCACGAGCAGTTCGTCCGTGGCAGCGGCCACCTTGATGACCGCGCCGGTGGGGGCCAGGCTGCCGAACACGGCGGCCAACGTCGGAGCGGGCATGACGGGGTCGCTCGCGTCGCGGATGACCGATGCCGGGGCCGACGCGCGGTCGCGTTCAGCGCTCCACTGCGTGCCCGCCGCGGTGCGGGTGCTGCCGTCGAAGGCCGCCCCCATCGCCCGCGCGAGCGTGGGCACCCCCCCGGCCTCGCGGAAGTCGAAGACGAGTCCCGTGCCGCTGGGCTCGATGTCGGCGAGCAACGGCACCTCCCGCCAGAGCCGGTCCATCCGTTTGAGCGACGCATCGAGCCCGAGCCGGCCAGCGAGGGCCGCCAGGTGGATCACCGCGTTGGTCGATCCGGCGATGGCGGCCAGGGTCCGGATCGCGTTGTCGAGTGCGGCCTGCGTCATCCGCTGCGCGGGGCGTTCACCCGCGAGCACCATCTCCACAGCGCGCCTGCCCGCGTCCTGAGCGATCCGGTCCAGGGCATCGCCCGCGGCGGGGAGGCCTGTCGTTCCGGGGAGGGCCATCCCGAGCACCTCGGTGAGCACAGCCATCGTCGAGGCCGTCCCCATCGTGTTGCATGAGCCCGCGCCGGCGCACGCGAGCATCCCCTCGAGCTCTGTCCACTGGTCGTCGTCGAGCACGCCGGCACGCCGGTCCTCCAGCGCGCGCCACAGATCGGTCCCCGAGCCCAGCGGACGGCCCCGGAACGCGGGCGCCGACCGCGCACCACCGAGGAGCACGAGCGACGGCAGATCGGTCGAAGCGGCCGCCATCAGCGCCGCGGGCACCGATTTGTCGCAGTTGGCGAGGTAGACCACTCCGTCGAGCGGGTTGGCGCGCACCGTTTCCTCCAGCTCCATCGCCACGAGGTTGCGGTACAGCATGGCGCTGGGCTTCATGAGGTCTTCACCGAGCGACATCACCGGGAACCGGGCAGGAACGCCCCCGGCATCCCGAATGCTCTGCTCGAGGATCGGAATCAGTCGGTGGAACGCGAGATTGCACGGATTGAGCGTGCTCGCCGTGTCGGCGATGCCGATGACCGGCTTGCCCCGGTCGGCGGGGGAGATCCGCAACGCGACTCGATGCGACATCGCCACCTCGTCGTCGCCCGAGAACCAGGCGTCGCTCCTGAGGGTCATTCCGAGCCTCCCCGGGTGCGCACGTGCGAGGGATCCGAAGAGTCGCGTCCGAGCACGGCGGTCCATCCGCCGTCCACCGTCAGGGTGTGTCCGGTGATGTAGTCGGCCTGGTCGGAGAGCAGGAAGGCGACAGCGGATGCCACATCCTCCACCGATCCCACGCGTCCGAGCGCCGAGAAGCCGGCGACGTGCCGACGCGCGCCGTCGGGGTCGGGCGCGGAGTCGAACGAAGCCGTGAGGGCGGGGGTCTCCACCGCGCCGGGCGCGACCGCGTTGACCCGGATGCCGTCTGCGCCGTAGGCGACGGCCGCGCTGCGCGTGAGGGCCTCGATCGCGGCCTTCGTCATCTCGTACACGCCGTACCCGGCGTAGGCGGCGCGCGCATGGACGGAGGAGATGTTGACGATCGATCCGCCGCGCCCGACCATCGACCGCACCGCCGCGGCGGTGCCCCAGAGGGTGCCGAGTTGGTTGACCTCCACCAGGCGGCGAGCGGCGACGCCGTCGAGATCATGCAGATCGACACGCAGCGTGATGCCGGCGCAGTTCACCCAGCCCCACAGTCCTTCGTCGGCCGCGGCCGCAGCCCGAGCGTGCGTGTCGGGGTCGGCGACGTCTCCGGCAACGGTCAGGGGCGCACCGGGAAGACCGGCGGCGAGCTCGGCGAGCGCGGTCTCGTTGCGGTCGACGAGGACGAGGCGCAGGCCCGCGGCGGCCAGACCGCGGGCGATCCCCGCTCCGATCCCCCCGGCGGCCCCCGTGATCACGACGGTCATGCCTGCACCTCCCGAGCCGGCGGCAGTTCGCGGATGAACGAGTCGGTCGCCTCGATCAGCTCCTCGAGGCACCCTCGCGCCAGCAACGTCTGCCAGGTCTGGTAGCGATCGTGGTCGTACGCCTCGGCGTCGGGCAGATACATGAAACCGGGTCCGTTGGTGAGATTGAGCACGAACAGCACCCGTTCCGGGTGCCGCTCCCGCAACACTGTCTGCAGCGGCGAGCACGCCTCGCCGGGGTGGGCGACGACGACGGCATCGCCCACCTGCCACACCCAGAAGGGATGACGGGCGGTCGCGCCCTCGCGATAGCCGACGGCGAGTCGTTCGGAACGGGCGATCCGTTCGGCGGCGGCCACGGGGTCGATGCGCGCCCAGCGTCGGGCCACCTCCTCTGCGGTGCGCACCGGCTGGCAGGCGAGGGTCACGTGCGAACGATGGAACGCGGTCGACGAGGACGGCTGTGCGGGGTGCTCCGACCAGATACCCAACGGGGCGCCGGACTCGACCACCCCGTCGAACCGCAGTTGCGTCGACGGAGCGCCCATGTTCTCCAGCGTCGACAGCACGGCGTGGCCGAGTGCGCGTCCGTGCCGATCGGTGTCCGCGGTGCCGGGACCGTACTGCTCGCGGGGCGACAGGTCGCCCGATGCCCCCTGGAAGAAGAGGCACGGGACGCCGGTGGCCCCCGTCACGACGTCGCGCGTGGCGCCGATGTAGTCGGGGGACAGGAGCGAGTTCTCGTGGGCGAGGGTGGTGGGATGGCAGGCGTAGTTGACGAGCACGGCGCGGAGCCGCCCCTCGGGAGAGGCGACTCGCCCCACCGCGACCGTCGTGTCGGCGGGCTTGTCGGGCGCGAAGCCCAGCACGTCGCGATCCCCGCACGCGAGGTCGCGGTTGACCGCCATCGCACAGGAGCCGTACGCCCACGTGGCCACCGCGGGAGTCGCCTCTGCCGCCGCGGTGCGGCACGCGGCGATCAGGGCGTCGACCAGCGCAACCCGATACGGCTCGACGAGCTCGGAGCCGGGCAGGTCCAGCCCGCCTTCCGCGAGCGAGGGGCCGGCGTGGGTGTGGACGAGGTGGAGCAGGAGCCGATCGTCGGTCACCCCGAGGGCAGCGGCGAGCGGGTCGAACACCGAGGAGAACACGGCGACACTGTGCCACCAGCCGAGGTCGACGGTGAGGACCCATCGCGTGCCGGTGTCGTCGGTGATCGCGAGCGCCGACGCGGTGAGCGGCCGGTGCACCCCGGTGGCGTGCCCGATGCGGGCCGCGCCCCAGTTGTGCGCGCGGATGCCGACCGGCGGGGTGATGTCGACCACCGCGACTCCGGCGGTCAGAGCACTCTCGCGTGGTCTCCACTCGGTGTGCGCAGGTGTGGCATCCGTGATCAGCGGAGCACCCGATCCGCTCATTCGATCTCCCCCTTCGTGAGGTCGCCGCGCGGAATCGCCGCGAGTAGCTCTTGCGTGTACGGATGCCGGGGGTTGCGGAACAGCTCCTCGCGCCCGGCGATCTCGACGATGCGCCCCTCGCTCATCACCGCGAGGTCATGGGCCATGTAGCGGGCCACGGCCAGGTCGTGGGTGATGAACAGATACGTCAGCCCGAGCTCGCCCTGCAGTGACGAGAGCAGGTTGAGGATCTGAGCCCGCACCGACACGTCGAGGGCCGAGACGGCCTCGTCGAGGACGACGACGTCGGGCTGCACCGCGAGCGCGCGGGCGATCGCGACGCGCTGGCACTGACCGCCCGACAGCTCGTGCGGCCGGCGGTCGAGCTGACGGGCGGTGAGCCCCACGGCGTCGCCCAGCTCGCGCACGCGAACCTTGCGCTCGCGCGGCGACAGGTACACGTGGGCCACCATCGGAGCCTCGATGATCTGCGACACGCGCTGCCTGCGGTTGAGCTGGCCGAACGGATCCTGCAGCACGACCTGCATCCGTCGGCGCAGGCGCCGCAGCGCATCCTTCGAGAGCGCATGCACGTCTTCGCCGCACACCCGGACGCGTCCGCCGTCGGGCCGCTGCAGGCCCAGCACGGTGCGGGCCGTGGTGCTCTTGCCGCTCCCCGACTGGCCCACCAGGGCGAGCGTGCGCCCCCGCTCGACGCGGAAGCTCACGTGGTCCATCGCCAGGGTGTGAGATCCGCGCCGGCGGAAGACCAGCTGCAGGTCGTCGGCGACGATGATCGGCTCGGACGGGGTCTGCTCAGTCATGCGACGCTCCCTTGGAGGGGGTGGACGAACTCGGCCGTCTCGGTCGCCTCGCTCCGGGCCCGGTCCGACAGCGTCGGCACCGGCCGATCCAGCGGCATGTCGAGCGTGCACAGCGAGGCGACGAGCCCGCGGGTGTAGGGGTGACCGGGTGTGCGGAAGACCTGCGCCGCCGATCCGCGTTCGACCGTGCGGCCCGCGTACATCACCTGGATGTCGTCGCAGAACTCCGACGCGACAGCCAGGTCGTGCGTGATGAACAGCATCGACATCCCCCGGTCGCGGGCCAGTGCGCTCATGAGGTCGAGCACCTTGGCTTGCGTGGTCACGTCGAGCGCTGTCGTGGCCTCGTCGGCGATGAGCAGCCGCGGTCCGGCGGAGATCGCCATGGCGATCACCACCCGTTGCAGCATGCCGCCCGACAGCTCGAACGGGTACGCGTCGTATCGCTCCACGGGGCGAGCGATGCCGACCTCGTCGAACAGCTCCCCCACCCGCACGCGCGCGGCAGCACGGGAGAGCGGCGAATGGCGCCGGATGGCCTCGGCGACCTGATCACCCACCCGCATCACGGGGTTCAGCGCCGACATCGGGTTCTGGTAGACCATCGCCGAGGTCGCCCCCCGATAGGCGTTGAGCTCGCGCTGTGTCAGGGCGACGATGTCGCGTCCGTCGACCACGACCTCACCACCGAGGATCTCCACGGGCGCCGCATGCAACCGCATGAGGCTGAGGGCCGTGAGCGACTTTCCGCTGCCGGACTCGCCGACGAGCCCGAGCACGCGGCCCGGTGCGATATCGAAGCCGACATCATGCACGAGCTCGTGGTCGCCGTGCCGACCGCGGATGCCGACGCGCAGGCCCCGCACCGAGACCAGAGGAGTGGGGCCGTTCATGCGGGTGTACCTGTCTTCTCGAGTCGCCGACCGATCTGCTCGCTGAGGAACGTCAGCGAGACGAGGCTCACGATCATCATCAGCGCGGGGAAGACCATGAGCCAGGCGGAGTTGTACATCTTCGAGTAACCCTGCAGCAGCAGCGTTCCCCACGACGCGTCCGGAGGCTGGATACCGAGGCCGACGAAGCTCAACGTGGCTTCGAGCATGATCGCCTCGACCATGTTGATCGCCGCCTGCACCATCACGACCGGCGTCACGTTGGGGGCGATCTCCGTGAGCATGATGCGTCCGCGGGTCTGCCCGACCGCGCGGGCGGCGACGACGTAGTCACCCGCGAGCTCCGACACCGACGCGCTGCGCACGAGCCGGGCGGTGGTGGGCGACAGCAGCAGTCCGATGACGATCGTCATCGACGCCGCGGTCGGACGGAAGGCCGCCACGCACACCAGTGCGAAGAGGATCTGCGGGATCGCCATGGCGGCGTCTCCCAGACGCATGAGCACCGTGTCGACCCATCCGCCGTATGCGGCGGCCGTCATCCCCCACAGCATGCCCAGCAACACGCTGATGGCGGTCGCGCCCACACCGATCGTGAGCGACAGCTGGCCGCCGGTGAGCGTGCGCGCCAACATGTCGCGGCCCAGGTCGTCGGTGCCGAACCAGTGCGTCGCCGACGGACCTTCGAAGGGCGCACCGGCGTTCAGCTCGGTCGCCGGGAACGGCAGCAGCGCGGGCCCGAAGACGCACGCCAGCACGATCGCGAGCACTGCCCACCCGGCGGGCGGCAACACGCCGATCCACCGCTGCAGCATCGCCCGCGGCGCGTGAGTGACGGGCGCCGATCCCATCGGTGTCGGGGAGAGAGGCGTGAGCGTCTCAGACATGGGCGGACTCCTTCCGAAGACGCGGATCGCTCAGCCGATGGACGATATCGGTGATGACGGTCGTGAGGATGAAGAGCACGACGATCACCAGCACGACGCCCTGGAGCACCGCGTAGTCTCGTTTGTTGGCCGCGTCGAGGGCGAGCGAGCCGAGTCCTGGGATCCCGAACATGTACTCGACGACCACCACGCCTCCGAGTGTGTAGCCGATGATCACGCCGAGACGGGTCAGGAAGGGCACGAGGGCGTTCGGCAGGATGTGGCGCAGCAGCACCCGCGCGCGCGAGTCCCCCTTGCCGCGGGCGGTGCGGACGAAGTCGGCCGTCCACAGTTCGATCATCGACGCCCGAAGGAACCGCGTCAGCTGCGGGGCGGCGACCAACGCCAGCGTGAGGGCGGGGAGCAGCATGAGGAGCAGGTTTTCGCCGAGATCGGCATCCGGCGCCACATAGCCGCGCGCAGGGAGCAGCCCCGTCCACAGGGAGCAGACGAGGATCAGCACGATGCCGTAGACGAACGCCGGCACCGACATGCCGGCCGACGTGGAAGCGGCCACGACGCGGTCGATCGCGCCTCCGGGGCGCGCGGCGGCGGCCACCGCGAGCGGGATCGACACCACGAGCATCATCACGACGGCGATGAAGGTCAGTTCCAGCGTGATCGGCACCCGCTCCGCGACGAGGTCGGTCACCGGCTGCTGGGAGAAGTAGGACGTACCCAGGTCGCCGCGCGCGGCGTTGCCGATCCAGGTGAGGTACTGCTGCCACAGCGGGCCGGTGATGCCGGCCTGTTCGCGCAGCTGTTGCAGGGTCTCATCGTCGATCTGGGTGCTGGCGCCGAGGCGCGCGAGCACGGGGTCGCCGGGAAGCGCACGGAGGATCACGAACACAATGACCGTGGAGGCGAGGATCGCGAACAGGCTCCAGGCGATGCGCACGAGGACGGTCCTGAGCATCGGGGTGCTTCCTCTCAGTCGGGACAGGCGGGGGGGTGGGGCGGCGTCGGACCCGGAGGCTCGGCGCCGCCCCGGGAGGGGCAGGGACGATCACTCGATGGCAGCGGACTCCAGGTGCACCTGGCCGCCGCCTTCGATCCAGATCCCGGTCACCGACGCGGCGGAGGCGACGGCCGGCGCGGCGATCAGCGGGGTGATCAGCGGCACCTCTTCGTTCTCCAGCTTCTGGGCGGTGTCCCAGTACGCCTGCTGCGCGTCACCGGCCGGGGTGGCCAGGGCCGAGGCGAACGCGCTGTCGTATGCCACGCTGTTCCAGTTGCACTCGCACCGGCCCTCGAGCAGGAAGTTCATCGAGAATGCGGGAGAGGACGGCACCGACTGGAAGTTGGCGATGATGTAGCCGGGGTAGGACTTGCCGGCCGGGTAGAACTTGTCCGCCCAGGTCGCGGTGTCGTTGGCCTGGATCTCGAGGGTGATGCCGATCTCGGCCAGGGATGCCTGCAGGATCTGACCGGCGGCTGCCTGCTCGGCGAACGCGCTGGAGCTCCACCACACGAGGGTGTCGCCCTCGGTGACGCCGGCCTCGGCGAAGAGCTCCTTGGCCTTGTCGAGGTCGTACGGGTACTCGGTGAGGGCCCCGGACTTGTACGGGTTGGTGTCGGCGAGCATCGTGTTGGTCGTCGAGACCGCGCCTTGACCGTAGTACGCCGCCGCCAGGATCGCCTCCCGATCGGTGGCATAGGCCAGCGCCTGGCGGGCACGCACGTCGTCGAATGGCGCCGAGGTGAGGTCCATCTCCCACGTGACCGCCTGACTGAGCACCTCGGGCGTGTGGATCGCCAGGTTCGGCTCGGCTTCCAGCGTCGCGACGTCGGACTGCGCGACGTTGATGAGCACATCGAGGTCGCCGGAGCGGAGTCCGGTCGTGGCCGCGGTGGTGTCGGCGGTCTTCACCAGGTCGATTTCCTCGACCGCGGGCTCGCCACCCCAGTACGCGTCGTTGGCCGTCATCGTGAGGGTGCTGTCGGGCGTGAACTCGCTCACCACATAGGGGCCGGAGGTCACCGTGTCGCTGTTGATGTCGTCGACGTTGTCGACCTTGATCATCCGCACGCCGGTCACCGACTCGGGAAGGAAGGCGTTGGCCGCGTTCAGGGCGATCACGACGGTGGTGTCATCGGCCGCCGTCACCGAGTCGATGGTGGCGAGCTTGTTCGCCTCCTGCGTGGCCGTGTTCGGATCGAGGTAGTAGGCGAACACGTCCGCGACGGCTTGCGCGTCGAGCGGGGTGCCGTCGGAGTAGGTCGCCCCTTCGGCGAGGGTGAAGGTCCACTCCGTCGCATCGTCGTTGCTCGTCCACGACGTCGCCAGGTCGGGGACGATCTCGCCCGCCGCATTCCACTGGGTCAGTCCGGTCCACAGGAGGGGGAACAGCGTCTCCTCGAAGGCGAAGGTGCGGATGGCGGGGTTGAGCTGGGGGATCCCGGATGCGGCGCCCACCACCAGGGTGCCGTCGGAGGCCGGTGTGCTGGCACCGGGGGTGCCCGGCGAGGAGGAGCAGCCCGAGAGTACGAGAGCGGAGACGAGTGCTGCGGCCCCGAGGGTAGAGCGCAGTCGCGGGGCACGTGAACGACGCATCATGTGAATGCCTTCCCAATCAGATGTTCTGTATTACCGAACGGGTTTCGGTAATGAAGACCATTATTGAGTGCGCACTCACGTCGGGCAAGCCACCCTGCCCCCTGAGCGAGAGATTTAACGCGCTCGTCACATATGGAGACGCGGCCGGGCACGGATCGGGTCTCCGTGCGTGCTCGTTCTCAGTATGCGCCGGCGACAGACGAGGACTCCCCGGTCGCCCTGCTCAGCACCCCGGCGGCCGCCGAGAGCAGTAGCGCGGAGTCGGTGGCGATCGTGCGCATGCCGAATCCACGCGCGGCCCAATGGCCGGCCATCTCGGGGTCGGAGCAGTGGAGACCGGCCACCAGACCCCGGCGGGTACAGGACTCCGCGACGCGGGAGAGATGACCGTCGATCACCTCGCTCTCGCGATAGGTGCGACGACCCTCGCCGATGCCGAGGGCGAGGTCGTTCGGCCCGACGTACACGCCCGCCAGGCCCGGCGTGGCGACGATGCGGTCGACGTTCTCCAGACCCCGAGCGGTCTCGACCATCACGAAGACGCCCACCGCGCGGTTCGCATCAACGGGCGACAGTGACCGCTCCGGCAGTATCGGCCCCCAGCTCCGGGAGCCGAGCGGCGGGTAGTGAGCCGCCGCGACGGCGGCTTCCGCCTCCGCGGCATCGTCGACCATCGGGACGATCACGTCGTCGGCGCCGGCGTCGAGTGCATGCATGATGTATTCCGGACGATTCCAGGGCACCCGCACGATCAGCCGAGCCGTCGAGGCCCGCATCACTCGCGCAGCATCGGGGATGCGCCGCGGATCGAACAGGCCGTGCTGCAGGTCGATGCACAGATAGTCGAAGCTCAGCCCGGCCAACGCCCCGAGGGCGCTCACCGAGTCGCCCGTGACCCACACACCGTTGCCCCGCGGCGTGTGCTCCGCATAGTCTCCTGTCGCTGTGGACATGTCCGCACTCCGTTCGTTTATACCTAACTCTGATAGGTAATACCGAACATAGTCGCTCGCACAGAAGCCAGCTACAGGGCATCGAATGCGCGGGCGCACTCGTCGCTGCGCAGCATCGTGAGCGCGCCGAGCAGCATCCCCGCACCGTACTTCTCGTAGTCGAAGTCGATGTCGCGGACGACGGAGTTGTACAGCGCCCAGTGTCCCCACTTCACGAGGGTGCCCACGCCCGAGAGGTACAGGCGGGCCAGCTGGCCCTCGGTCGGCGCGGCGCCCGAGTACCGCTCGAAGAGCGCGGCTCTCAGGTCGACCGGAATGCCGAGGATCGTGAGGTACGCGCCGAGCTCGTAGTACCGATCGGTGTTTGCGGCGTAGTCGAAGTCGATGAGCATCATGGGCGCGCCGTGCTTCACCATGAAGTTCGGCGGGTTCGGATCGTTGTGTCCCGGTACGAGCTCCAGCCCTGCGGCGACGTACCGCTCCTGGATCGGCCGCCACCGCTCCTGCACCTCCCGCTGATACGGCTGGAGCGCCCGTCCGGTGTCGGCGACCTGGGCGCAGTGCTCGTCGATCATGCCGAACAGGGTCTTGGTCACCGACAGCAGCTCGCCACCGTGCAGCTGACGGTAGAGGCGCATGACCTCGTCCATGCCCTCGGGCGAGAGCAGATCGCCCGCGCCGGAGGAGCGATACCCCTCCAGAAACGCGCTCACCTCGATGCCGGTCACCGGGTCGAAGTACAGCACGGCGGGTCCGACCCCGGTGGCGGCCGCAACGACGGCGGCCTCGTGCGCGACCCGACGGTCGACGAACGCGTCGGCTCCGAGGCCCGGCACCTTCAGGAATCGGGTGCCCTCCGGCGACAGCATCCGCCAGTTGACGTTGGTGGTTCCCGATGAGATGCGCTCCAGGCGCAGATCGCCTGCGAACGGCCAGTCGGGAAGCCTCGGCAGCTCGTCGGCGAGCGCCCCGGCATCGAGGCCGTGCCATGCCACGACGGTCATCGCCATCCCTCCCCCGCCTGCGCCACGAGCGCGTCGATCTGGCCGGTGAGCACGAGATGTTCGGCGTGCCAGGAGCGGAACATCAGGTACCCGAGGTAGCCGACATCCGAATCGGGCTCCAACGCGTGAGCCTGAAGAGCCCGCAGCAGCACCCACAGATCGACGATCACGCCCCAGAGACGTGCGCGCGCGAACGCACCGGGATGGGCGTTGCCCCACAGGAGCGGGAACGCCTCCTCCGCGGGCAGCACCGTCGGCGACAGCTCGGTGAGGATGCTGCCGACGTCCGCGAGCGGGTCGGCGAGGCCCGCGGTGGTGCCGCCGGTGAGCAGCACCGCACCTCCCGGACCGAGCTGGATGTCCGAGAGTTCGGACGACAGCCACGCGGGTTTCGGATCGGGGCCTGCGGCCACCGCACGACGGATCACGGGCAGCGCGGCGGCGACGGGCCGCAGCGTGAGCGGCAGCTCTGCTCCGACCGCCGCCACCCCATCGAGCATCGCCTGGGCCTCCCGTCCCAGATCGCGCACGGGCATGTCGGCATCCGACTCCCGGAACGCACGGCGGGCGGCTCCGATGGCCGCCACGGCGCCCGGGGTCCGCTGCAGGCGCAGACCGGTGGCCACTCGCCACGGATCGCCGAGCGCGGCTTCGACGGTGACGCCGCGGTGCTCGTCGAACGCGTGCACCCGCGGACCGACACCGATGCGCCCCGCCGCCATCCGTGCTGACGCGGCAGCAGACGACGCGGCGTGCGGGCGCGGCGCCTTGGCGATGACGACCTCACCGGCATCCGTCGTCGCCTGCCAGCTCTCGTGCGACGCGCCCTGCCAGCTGAGCAGGGCGGCACCGATCCCGGTGGGCTGCCAGTCCAGCCCGGCCCACGCGGCGGGAAGCCCGCTCAGTCGTGCGCTCATGCCCCCGCGACCTCGGCGATCGGGAAGGCGAGCTCGAACGACCGTTCACGCTCGAGCAGGGCGAGCACGCCCAGCACGCCGGCGTCGTCGAAGCGGCGTCCGCCGACCTGCACGCCGATCGGCATCCCGGACGCCGACAGCGCGACCGGAACCGTACCGGCGGGCAGGCTCGTGAGGTTGTAGGGAGAGGTGAAGACCATGTGGTCCAGGGAGTAGTCGTTGCGGACGGGCGTCACGTTCTCGGCGGGGAAGGAGACCACCGGCGTCACCGGAGAGAGCACATAGTCGTAGGTGTTCAGCACGGCGGCGATCTTGGCGCGGACGCCGTCGAGCTTCTTCTCGTTGATCACGTGCTGGACCGCGGTGATCTCGGTGCGGCTGAGCAGCTGCTCCAGCAGCTGAGGCGGCAGGAGCGGCCACAGCTCCTCCGGCACCGCCAGCAGCTCGGGCAGTCCGCGGGTGGAGAGCACCGTCATGAAGCTCTCGCGATCGTAGGCCGTGGTCAGAGGCTCCTCGATCGGCACGACGGTCGCGCCATGGGCCTGGAGCACCGCGACCTGAGCACGCACCGCTTCGGCGACCTCCTCATCCACCCCACCGGGCACGTCCGACGCGAGGAGCAGCCCCACCGTCACGCCGTCGAGGGAGTCCACCGCCGTGCCGTCGCCGTCGAAGGCACCCGGGAGGCTCAGATGGTCGGTCGCATCCGGCTTGCCGATCACCCGCAGAAGCGCGGCGGCATCCGCCACGGTCCGGGCCATCGGCCCCGCGCTGCCGATGAGCTTGGGCGGGTCGTAGGCGATGCGGCCCTGCGTGGGCTTGAGCCCCACCAGCCCGCACAGTGCGGCGGGCAGACGTACCGAGCCGCCCATGTCGGTGCCGATCGACAGCGGCCCGGCTCCCAGCGCGACGAGCGCGCCGGACCCACTCGACGATCCGCCCGGATTCAGCGCCGGATTCCAGGGGTTGCGGATGATGCCGAACTGCGAGCTCACCCCGGCACCGATCAGGCCGAAGTCGGGCATCGACGTCTTCGCGAACAGGGTGGCACCGGCTTCACGCAGGCGGCGCACCGGTGCGCCGTCGTGGACGGATGCCGGGGCCGCATCGTTGAGCCTGCTGCCGTGCCAGCGCGGGAGCCCCACCATCGGGAAGCTGTCCTTCACCGACACGGGCACGCCGTCGAGCTCACCCAGCGGCGTGCCGGCGGCCCACCGTGCGGCGCTTTCGGCCGCGGCCTCCAGCGCCTGCTCGGCGTTCATGACGGCGACCGCGTTCAGTTCGACACCCGCCGATGCGGCGATGTCGATGGCCGCCTGAGTCGCATCGACGGGCGAGATGGTGCCGTCGCGATACCCGGCGACGAGGTCGGCGGCCGTGGCGGCGGCCAGTGCTGTGGTCGGTGTGGAAGCGGTCATCATGTCTCCAGAGTCGGCGGGTGATGCGGTCGGCGGGTGATGCGGTCAGAGGGTGCGAGCCGTCGCAGTCGGCGGCGCGAGCTGGTGCAGATCGGCGAGGGTGCGGCCGACGAGGTCGTCCCATTCGGCGGCGGCCGCCGATGCGTCGATCGGCAGATACAGCGGCACGGCAATGGCGACGGCGCCGCTGGCGACGGCGGCGGCCAGTCCCGTGGAGCTGTCTTCGAGCACCACGCAGCGCTCGATCGCGACTCCGAGCCGCGCGGCGGCCGTGAGGTAGGCCTCGGGGTGCGGCTTGCCGTTCACGACGTCGTCTCCGGCGACCGACGCGAGGGCCACCGGGGCCACCGAGACGACGTGGTCGACGATGACGCGGTTCGACATGCTCACGATCGCCTGCGCAATCCCTGCCGTCTCGACCTCCGCCGCGAGCGCGAGCGCCCCCGGGCGGAAGACGAGATTCTCGGTGAGTCCGCGGTGCACGCGGGTGGTCAGATCGGCCACGATCGTCGCCGCGTCGCCGACCACTCCCGCCGCCTGCAGCAGACCGGCCGTGGTCGCCATGCTCGCCCCGACGAGGCGGTCGAGATCGTCTCGGTGCAGAGTCACCCCGGAGCCGGCCGCGAGCGCACCGGCGGCATCGAGCCAGGCACGCTCGGAGTCGATCAGCGTGCCGTCCATGTCCCAGAGCACGGCGTCGGGCCAGGTCATCGGGGAGCGACCTCGTCGAGCACCGCGTCGAGGGTCTCGAGCAGCAGGTCGGCCTCCGGCGCCCCGAACACGAGGGGAGGGCGGATCTTGAGCACGTTGTTGCCAGGCCCGGCAACGCTGATGAGCACGTTGCGCTCCCGGAGCGCGTTGACGATGCCGAGCGCGGCCACCGAGTCCGGCGTCTTGGTGTCGGGGTCGGTGACGATGTCGACACCGATGTAGAGGCCCGATCCGCGGACGTCACCGATGAGCTCCCTGCCGGCGGCGAGCGCCAGGAGGCCGTCGCGGATGCGGATCCCGGTGCGGTCCACCGATCGGATCAGGTCGGTGGACTGGATGAAGTCGAGCACGGCCTGCGCGGCGGCGATCGACACCGAGTTGCCGCCGAAGGTGTTGAAGTACGGCACCTCCGTGCCGAAGCGGGCGAGGATCTCGGGGCGTCCCGCCAGTGCAGCCACGGGCACCCCGTTGCCCATGGGCTTGCCCATCGACACGAGGTCCGCCTCGACGCCGTGTCGTTCGAAGCCCCAGAACGTGGTGCCGGTGCGGACGAACCCCGGCTGCACCTCGTCGGCGATGAACAGTGCACCGTACTCGTGCACGACGTCGATGGCCGGCGCGAGGAAGCCGCGCGGGTCGGGGTAGATGCCGTCGGAGGAGAAGATCGAGTCGGCGAGGAATGCCGCGGGACGGATGCCGTGGGCGAGCAGGTCGTCGAAGGCCTCGCGCACCCGCTCCGCGAACCAGGCTCCGATGTCGTCGGCATCCACCCGGTAGGCGTCGGGGGCGGGAATGATGCGCACGGTGTCGTCATCGGGGAACCCGCCCGAGATCGCGGGGGAGACGCGGCTGAGCAGCTCGGTGGTGCCGTGGTAGGCCTCGGCGGTCACCACGATGCCCTGCCCTCCCGTCCACAAGCGCGCGATGCGGATCGCGAGGTCGTTGGACTCCGATCCCGAGTTCGTGAACATGATCGACCCGATGTGGTCGGGGAGGGTCGCCAGCAGCTGCTCCGAGTAGGCGACGATGCCGTCCTGCAGATACCGCGTGTGGGTGTTGAGCGTGCGCATCTGCGTGGCGACGGCATCCACCACGGCAGGATTGGCGTGACCGACGCTCGGAACGTTGTTGTAGGCGTCGAGGATGCGGGTGCCGTCGGCATCGTAGAGGTAGGCGCCCGCACCCGAGACCGCGTGCACGGGCGTGCGGTAGAACAGGCGGTAGCTCGGGCCGAGACTGGCCTGCCGGCGGAGGACGAGCTGTTGCGCGGCGGGGTCGAGCCGGTCGAGATCGGCGATGCGGAAGCTGTTGCCGTCCATGATCGAGGAGAGCGATACGGGCGCGTCGGTGGTCATAGGGTGGGTCCTTGTGTATCTCGGGGATGGCGTGGGGGCTCGGTCAGGTCGGCAGGGGCGAGGACGGGGAGGCGGCTCAGGTGCGGACCGGCTCCTGCGCCTCGACCGCATCGTCGTCGACGGGGGCGGTCTTCTGTGTCGTGCGTTCCTTGGCGAGCCGGTTCCAGGCCGCCTTCAGCACCCGCTGCAGCGTCTCGTCGAGCGAGATCGCGATCACGAGGGTCAGGCCGACGACCATCGTCTGCAAGAACTGGCTGACCCCGAGGATCACGAGTCCATTGCGCAGCACACCGACGAACAGGAGACCGGCGATGACGCCACTGATCCGGCCCGCACCGCCGGCCACGGCGACACCACCGAGGAGCACCACGGTGAGGGCGCTGAACTCGAGCCCTTGACCGGTGGTGGGGGAACCGGCCTGTAGCTTCAGCGTCATCAGGGCGCCCGCGAAGGCGGCCGCGGCACCGGTGAGGACGAACAGGCGCAGCCGCACGGTGCGCACGTTGATCCCCATGAGGAAGGCGGCCCGCTGGTTGCCTCCCGCCGCCAGCAGCTGACGACCGAACGGACGGTAGTTGAGCACCCACCACGCCAGCACGGTGACGACGAGCAGGATCAGCATGGGAAGCGGGACGACACCGAACAGCGCGAACCCGGCGATCGCACGGGAGTCGGCGGGCAGGCCCGTGATCGTGCGGCCGTTGGTCAGGAACAGTGCCAGACCGGCCCACACGTTGAGCAGGCCCAGCGTGACCACGAGCGGGTTGAGCCGAAGGTGCTCGACGAGGAGGCCGGTGACCAGCCCGGTGACGATGCCCGCCGCCGTGCCGACGAGGATGCCGAGCCAGATGCTCCCCGTTCCCGTGGCGACGATTCCGCACACCACCGATCCCAGGCTCGCGACCGAGCCGACCGACAGGTCGATCGAGCCGCTCATCACGAGGTAAGCGAGGGGGATCGCGATGATCCCCACTTCGGCCATGGACAGCACGATCGTGATGAGGTTTCCCGGCTGCACGAAGCGCGGGTTGAGCATCGTGAACACGATCACGAGCAGGATCAGCGCGACGATCGCGCCGTTCTTGGCGAGCAGGATCTTCAGCTGGGTGACGTTCATACCGGGGCGCCCTTCGTGGGAATGAGGTCGAGCAGGGTCTGCAGCAGAGCCGCGTCGAAGTCGGGGGTGCGGTCGAGTTCGGCGATGCCGCCGCCGGAGAGCACGTAGCTGCGGTCGCACAGTCCGGCGATCTCGTCGCTCTCTGCGCTGGCGACGAGCACCGTGGCACCGTCGGCGGCGGCCTGCCGCACGGCGCGGCGGATGTCGGCCTTCGCACCGACATCCACTCCCTGGGTGGGCTGCGCGAGCAGCAGCACCGTCGGCGCCGCCGGGTACAGCCACGCGGCCAGAAGGTGCTTCTGGCGGTTGCCGCCCGAGAAGGCGGAGATCGGCGACTCCGGGCCGGGGCCCAGGATGCCGAGCCGTCGGCGGGCATCGGCGTAGCCGGCCACCCGAGAGCGGCGGGTCGGCGCGACGCGCGCGCCCGACACCCGTCGGCCCCGCCACGGCAGATACACGTTGTCGCGCGCGGCCATGCCCGCGATGAGGCCGTCGCGATCGCGGTCGGCCACCACCAGGTGCACGCCCTGGCGGATCGCCTCGAGAGGGGTGCGCGCGCGGTAGGGGGCGCCGTTGAGCGTGGCTTGCACGCCGCCGGCGCCGTGCAAGCCGTTGAGCAGCTCGAACTGCTCGCCTGCCGCGACGCCGAACAGCCCCACGACCTCCCCCGCACGGAACACCAGGTCGTGAGGCGCGCGGATCTCCAGCACGGGAGCGCCGACGGCGGACGCCACGTGCTCCGCTTCTTCCAGGTCGGGCACCAGGGCGCTCGCCAGCGCGCCGGCCGTGAGACCGGTCACGGCGTGCTGACCGGCCACCTTCCCCTCACGGAGGATCGTGACCCGGTCGCAGACCTCGATGATGTCGGGCAGGCGGTGGGAGACGTAGATCACCGTCGTCCCCGACGCGGCCAGGCGGCGGATGAGGCCGTGGAGCGCGTCAGTCTCGGCCTGCCCGAGCGCGGCGGTCGGTTCGTCGAGGAACAGCACCTTCATCTGGCCGTTGAGCAGCCCCCGCGCCAGATCCACGACCTGGCGCTGCCCGAGCTCGAGGCTGGAGACCATCGTGTCGAGGGCGAGATCACCGCCGCCGACCTCGGCGAGCGCCCCACGAGCCGCGTCGCGGTCGGCCCTCGCGCGCCCCGTCCGATCGCGTCCGAGGTAGAGGTTGTCGAGCACGGTGAGATTCCCCACGAGAGCGGGCGTCTGGTGGATGACCGTGATTCCGAGCTCGGCGGCCTGGCCCGGGGTGTCGGCGGCGACCTGCTCGCCGTCCACCAGCATCCGTCCCCCGGTGGCTCGCACCGCACCGGTGGCGACGTTGACGAGCGTGGACTTGCCGGCACCGTTGTGTCCGAGAAGGCCGACGATCTCACCGGCGGCGAAGGTCAGGTCGACGCCGTCGAGGGCGCGCGTGACGCCGAAGTCGACGGTCATGTCGTCGAAGGCGAGGCGTGGGGTGCTCATGCGGGGCTCCTCCGTGCGGAAGCAGTGCGGGTGCGGGAAGGGAGGGTGCCGGAGTCGGCGGCTCGGGTGACGCCGACCCCGGCTCGGGGGGTCAGCCGACGTAGTAGTCGTCGGCATCCGCCGCGGTCACGAGCACGCCCGGCACGACGATGTCGCTCGTCTCCTTGCCCTCGGCTCCGTCGATGAGCAGCTTGGCGTTGGCTTCGGCGAGCGCCTGAGCGGCCACGACGAGCGAGGTGCGGTAGATCGAGCCGTCGATCTTGATGAGGTCGAGGGTCTCGTTGGTCGCGTCACGGCTGGCCAGGTAGAACCTCGGGTCGTCCTCGGCCACTCCCTCCTCGATGAGCGCCTGGTACACACCGAGGATCGTGTCGTTGGATGCGCCGAGCCACACGTAGCTCTCGGGGTCGGCCGTCATCTGAGCCTTCGTGATGTTGTAGCCGTCTTCTCGGGTGATCGCCGTCTGTTCGACGATCGACGCGTCGGGAAGCACCGAGGTGAAGCCCTCGGTGAGACCGTCCATGGCGTCAGCGCTGAAGTCGCTGTCGCGGCTGCCCACGATGACCACCGTCAGGTCGGGGTCGGCGCCGGAGGCTTTCAACTCGGTGGCCGCGTTGGCGGCGAGCTCATACCCACCGTCGTACGAGTCGACGACCGTCGTCGCGGACGTTCCCTCCCAGCCGACCAGGTAGCCGAAGACGGGGATGCCGGCGGCCTCGGCCTGCTGGGTGACGGGCACCATGGCATCCGGGGTGACGGGGTAACCGGCGATCGCCTTCACGTCGCCACGGTTGATCCACGCCTGCCAGCTCGACACCTGGCGGTTGACGTCCCACTGCGGGTCGTCGGTGAGGAACTCGTAGCCGGCCGCCTCGACGATCGGGCGCATGATCTCCAGCTGGTCGTTCCAGATGGTGATGTCGGCGCCGGCGAAGCCCATCGCGACCGCACCTTTCGGCTCGGAGGTGGAGCCGGTGCCGTCGGCGTCGGCAGAGGTGGTGCAGGCGGTCAGGGCCAGCGCGGCGATGGCGACGCCGGCGGCCAGGATCCGCTTGGTGACAGTGCTGTTCACGCGAAACTCCTCGGAGATGGTGGGCTGCTCGGGTGATGCAGCCGAGGACGACTCTTCGAGATCAACAGTCGACCTGGACCATTTCTGGTCCGCCGGAGCACTGTGAACGCCGTGTTAATTCACCCGGCCGACGCGCGGGCAACCATTTCTGGTCGTGACACGAGGGGCGACGGGCCGCCCCGGGCGCTCTCGTGTGCGCTCAGTGCTCGCCGACCACCGTCCGCACGATCAGCCGCGTGAGTTCGGGACGGAACAGGTCGATCGACGCCTCGACGGGCGTGCCGTCGTCGCGCCGACTCACCCGCCGCAGCGCCAGCACGGGAGACCACGGCTTCAGGTCGAGCAGCCGCGCCACCTGACGCGACACCTCGACGACCTCGACCTGCTCCTCAGCCGTTGCAACGGTCACGCCGTACTGCGACTGCAACAGCGCGTAGAGCGAGCCGATGGGGCTGTGATCCAGCAGATCGGGGAACAGCTCGGCATCCAGGAACATGCGCTCGAGGGAGAGCGGCTTGCCGTCGGCCAGCCGCAGCCGCAGCAGGGAGATGACCGGGGCGCCGTCGCGCAGACCCAGCGCGGTGGCGATGCCGTTCGAGGCCGACTCGACCGATTCCGACAGCACGCGGGTGGTCGCGACGAACCCCTGCTCGGCGAGCATCTGCGGGATGCCCTTGATCGCGTTGAGATCGCGTTCGAGCTTGCGTTCGTGGGCGTCGAACAGCGTCGGAGACACCGGCGCCGACTCGGTGACCGCCGTGATGAACGCACCGCCCCCACGCCCCTGCGAACGGGCGATCAGGCCCTCGCCCTCGAGGATCTCGAGCCCGCGGCGCACCATGTTGCGCGAGACAGTGAGACGGTCGGCGAGCTCTCTTTCGGCGGGCAGCTTCTCCAGCCCTTGCTTCACGGAAGCGTCGACCATCGCGCGCAAGGCATCGACCGCGCGGACCAGTTCCGGCGATTGCGTCGACATGCGCTCACCTCCTCGGCGTGCCCACACGCCCCCTCGAACACGACGCTAAGCGGTCGGCGTTTCACGCGTGTTTCTCCCGGTGCGGCACTCGACGACGCCGAGGCGGGCTCGTCCTCGTGTTCACGTGGCTGCTGGCGGGCTCGTTCGTCGGATTCGTCGAGGTGCTCGTGACGCGCGGCTTCGTGCTTCGCCGATGCCGACGAGCCCGAGCGTGGCTGGGATCCGAACCACATCGCCATGACGCGATCGGTGACGTCCCGCACCTGCTGGAGGTACGCGGAGCGTGCACACTGCGGCCCGATTCCGGGGTCAGTCAGGGGCGGCGCGCACTCTCAGCGCACCTTGTCCCTCGTCGGCGCTGCGAGCGCTCCGGGGAGACTCCTGTAATCCCCCATACCATGTGTGCGTGAGTGAGATCCACCGCTTCGACACGGCAACAATCGAGGATCTGCGACGCCGTCTCGCGGCTGTCCGGTGGCCGGACTCTCCACGGATCGAGCCCTGGTCGCTCGGCGCTGACGTGGATGAGCTCCGCCGGCTCATTTCCTACTGGGCCGAAGGATTCGACTTCGACGCCCACCGCGCGGCGATCGAAGACCTGCCGAGTCGACGAAGAACGGTGGGTGGCTTGTCGACGCCGTCGAAGCCCCATTCGTCACGGGCCACGGTGGTCAGCAGCCACTCGTTCTCCGCGGCGGGTGTGCCGTTGATGCGGTTGTACGACGCCATCAGCGTCGCCGGCTGAACCGATTTCACGATCCGCTCGAACGCGCGAAGGTAGATCTCCCGCAGGGTGCGCTCGTCCACCTCTGCGCTGATGCGCATCCGGTCGGTCTCCTGGTTGTTCGCGGCGAAGTGCTTCACGGATGCCCCGACGCCGCGCGCCTGCACCCCCCTGACCCACGCCGCCCCCAGTTCGCCCGACAGCAGGGGATCCTCGCTGAAGTACTCGAAGTTGCGACCGCACAGCGGCGAGCGCTTGATGTTCACGCCAGGACCGAGGAGGACGTCGACACCGTGCGCGCGCGCCTCCACCCCCAAGGCATCACCGACGCGCTGGAGCAGTGCGGTGTCCCACGAGCACGCGCTCGCGGCATCCCTGCCGTCACCGAGCAGGGGTATGCGATGGCGACCCGCGGCGGCGGGCTGTACATCATCGGCGCGCGCGACCCCTACGCGACGTTCTCGTTGAGCTACGCCTCGATGGTCGTCGGTCAGGTGCGCGTGCAGGGAGTCGACATGGGCGCGACCACGACGCGGCGCGATGTTCCCCGGTATGCCGAGCTGTATCTTCAGGGCCGGCTGGAGCTCGACGCCCTGGTGTCTCGTGAGATCCGCTGGGACGAGATCGACCAGGGCTACGCCGCCGTGCACAGCGGCGAGGTCGCCCGCGTCGTCATCACCGACTTCTCATGAGCTGGACCACGCGCACGGCCACCCCCTGACGCCGAGTGCCCACGACACGCCGTGCGGGGCGCGCCCGCGGCGGCGCGTCGTGGACACTCGGCCGAGAGAGGGAGTCGTCAGCGCTTGCCGGCGAGCTGGCGGCCCACGATCTCGCGCATGATCTCGTTCGTGCCGCCGTAGATGCGGTGCACGCGCGCGTCGAGGAAGGCCCGAGCGATCGGGTACTCGGTGATGTAGCCGTAACCGCCGTGGAGCTGGACGCAGGTGTCGAGCACCTCCCACTCCCGCTCGGTGGCCCAGAACTTCACCTTCGCGGCTTCTTCCGCGCTCAGCTTACCCTCGGCGTACGCCTTGAGCGCTCGGTCGATGTAGGCCCACAGAGCGTCGACGGTCGTGGCGACGTCGGCGAGCTGGAAGCGGCTGTTCTGGAAGTCGATGATGCGCTCCCCGAAGGCCTCGCGGTCCTTCGTGTACGCGAGGGTCCACTCCAGGGCGGCGGCCGCTGCGGCTGCTCCCGCGACCCCGATCGAGAGACGTTCGAGCGGCAGGTTCATCATCAGCTGGATGAAGCCCTGACCCTCGGTGCCGCTGATGAGGTTCTCCTCGGGAACGAAGACGTCGGAGAACGAGAGCTCGGCCGTGTCGTGCCCCTGGAAGCCCATCTTGTGGAGCTTCTTGCCGTGGTCGAAGCCTTCCATCCCGTTCTCGATGATCACCAGGGAGAACGCGTCGGGACGGTTGCCTTCGCCGGTCTTGACGAAGGTGACGACCATGTCGGCGGTCTTGCCCGAGGAGATGAACGTCTTCGCTCCGTTGACGACGTATCCCCCGTCGACCTTCTTCGCGGTCGTCTTGATGCCGCGGAGGTCGGAACCCGCACCGGGCTCGGTCATCGCGAGCGCGCCGAGGATCTCCCCCGTCGCCATCCCGGGGAGCCACTTCTCCTTCTGCGCCTGCGTCCCCATGTGCACGAGGTAGGGGACGGCGAGGTCGTCCTGGATGCCGAAGGCGCCCGCCAGCGACCCGGCGCCGGCGCGGATGACCTCTTCATTGACGATGGCGCGGAAGCGGTAGTCCTGCAGCATCCCCGCGCCACCGAACTCCTCGGGAACGCTCAGGCCGATGATCCCGGCGTCGCCTGCCGCACGCATCGTGGCGCGGTCAACCTCGCCCTCGGCATCCCACCGCTCGCGGGCCTCGTTGGTCACGTAGCGCTTACAGAACTCCTTGACGACGTCGCGGAACGCCTCGTGGTCCTCGTCGTAGATGTCGC
This sequence comes from Microbacterium sp., assembly GCF_047607225.1. GTDB lineage: Bacteria > Actinomycetota > Actinomycetes > Actinomycetales > Microbacteriaceae > Microbacterium. The sequence goes on from NZ_JASGDO010000019.1 coordinate 28,732, forward strand.
GCTCCATGGCGCCCTCCCTCTCGTCTTCGAGTGTCGTCACCGACGCAGGTTGCTGACATCGCATCCCGCGTCACATGATACTGGGTTTCAGCCCGCGTAGGTGGGGGCGGCCGGCAGCCCGAAGAACTCCTCGAGGGTCGAGAACCCGCCGTCGCGGTACGCGCGTGCGAGCTCAGTGCCGATGTAGCGCAGGTGCCACGGCTCCCAGGCGTAGCCCGTCGTCTCGGTGCGGTCCTGCTCGTAGCGCACGATGAATCCGAAGCGCCATGCATTCTCGGCGAGCCACGTCGCCTGCGGCGTCCCTCGGAAGTCGTCGTGGCTGCCGCATCCGGCCGTGCCGCAGGCGACGACGTCGACGGCGAGGCCCGTCTGATGCTCGCTGTGACCGGGACGGGCCGAGCGCAGATCCGCGGCCTGTTGCCCGCGAGAGGCGACATAGCGGTCGTAGAGGCCCACTTGGAAGTCGTAGGGACGGAACGCGCTGTCGATGCCCAGTCGGCCCATCCCGTCGGCGGCGGCCGCGCCGGCGAGATCGTCCAGAGCCGAGGCGGCGTCGGCACGCAACCAGCCGCCACCGGAGACGATGCGCGGCGCGGTCGGGCGCGCCTGCGGGACAGGCCAGTAGTCCTTCGGGTCGAGGGCGTTGCGCTTGTTGACGACCACCCACGTGCGCCCGGCACGGTGGAGATCGATACAGGGCGCGTCCCCCGCGGCCACGACGAGACGGAACGCCTCGCCTCCCCCGAACGCCGCGATCACGTCCTCGTCGGAACCGTGCGCGATCGCGGCGGTGACCTCGGCTGTGTCGCAGGGCGGAGGAGAACCCACGGGCGTCGGCGACGCGGGTGGAGTCAAGGGCGAGGGCTCAGCCTCCGGCGCCTCGGCCCGGGGCGGCGTCGCCTGCGTCGACGCCCGACCGGCGGAAGGATCCGCGTCGGCCTCCGAGGGACGAGTGAGCGCGTATCCGCCCGCGGCGATCGCGGCGACCAACATCCCCGCGACGAGCATCGTGCGCCGGCGACGCACGCGACGCGACACCCGCCGTGCCGCCCTCGTGGCGGGCGGGTGCGGGGGCATGGGTCCATTGTGACGTGCGTGCCGAGCGCTCCCGCGCGACGCGCACGGGCGTTCGATTCTCTTCGAATGAAAGAGATGTTGTCTTGACGTTCCTTCGTCTTTATGTTCCCCTGTAACGATGAGGTGGCAGGGGCAGCAGACCGGGGCGGTGGATCCCCACGCGCTCCCCGGCCTCGAGACGCTCGGCGGGCTCGTGCGGCAGGTGCGCACGCCCGAGTTCGCGGGGATGACCTTTTACGAAGTCCACGCGAAGACCGCGCTCAATCACGTGCCGGGCGCGTCGGCGATGCCGTTCGCCTGGACGGTCAACCCGTACCGCGGCTGCAGCCATGCCTGCGTGTACTGCTTCGCGCGACGCACGCATGAGTACCTCGACTTCGACTCGGGTCGCGACTTCGACTCCCAGATCGTCGTGAAGACGAACGTGGCCGAGGTCCTCCGCCGCGAGCTCGCACGAAGCACCTGGGAGCGGGAGCACGTGGCGCTGGGCACCAACACCGACCCGTACCAGCGCGCCGAGGGGCGTTACCGGCTGATGCCCGGCATCATCGACGCGCTCGCCACGAGTGGCACGCCGTTCTCGGTCCTGACGAAGGGCACACTGATCCGGCGCGACCTGCCCCTCCTCGCGGCGGCGGCCGAAGAGGTGTCGGTGGAGCTGTCGATGTCCATCGCGATCGGCGACGAGAGCCTCCGATCCGCACTCGAACCCGGAGCGCCGAGCTGGCGCGCGCGACTCGAGACCGTACGGGCCGCGAGGGAGGCGGGCTTCCGGCCCACCGTCTTCCTCATGCCGATCCTGCCCCACCTCACCGACGACCCGGCGATCCTCGACGCGTCGGTCGCCGAGCTGAGTGCGGCCGGGGTGACACGGGTCGTGTTCGGCGCCCTGCATCTGCGTCCCGGAGCGCGCGAGTGGTTCTGGCGCTGGCTCGAGTCGGAGCGGCCCGATCTGCTCCCCGTGTACCGAGGTCTCTACCCGGGGGTCGCCGTCAACGCCCCGCAGGGATACCGGCGGATGCTCGCGGGGCGCGTACGCCCGCTTCTGCACCGATACGGACTTAGCGGCGGTCTGGAAGAAGACGTCGAGTCGCGGGAGTCGCGGCCCAGCCGTTTCCGCCGCACCGGAACTCCATCACGAAGCTCCATCCCGGAACCGGCCACCCTCTTCTAGACGGGCAGGCCGCCCGCGACCATCCGGGCGGTCGAGGTCAGGCGTTGGCGCTACGGATGGCATCGGCCGCCGATCCGGCGAACTCGCGCGCCGTCTTCACCGACAGCGTGCCGTCGACGGTGATCCAGACGTTCCCCACGAAGACGTAGACGGTGCTCGTGGTGCCGAGATCCGACTCGGAGTGCTGGGAGAAGGAGACCTGGCCGTCGAGGGAGCGCTCCGTGTACCGAGACGACGAGCGCAGCCCCGCGACGAGCTTCTCACGGGCTGAGCCGGAGATCTCCGCCGTGATCACCGTGAAGCCGCCATCCGAGAACGGAATCGCCCACGTGCACATCGTCGCCTGCCGCGCGCCGCGGACGGTGGCAGCCGCCAGTGGCCCGGGCATGTGGTCGGCGGGGCTCCCGCTCACATCGATCGGTTCGGCGGCGTCGCCGAAGAGCGCATGCACGGTCGAGAGGGGAAGGAGCGTGGCGCACTTCGGGATGATCACCGGCGCCGCGGCGCCCGGTGACGTGGTCGGGGTGGGCGCCGGGGCCGTCGTGGGCGACGAGGTGGGAGTCGGGGTCGGAGCGGGAGTGGGCGTTCCGCTCGGGGTGGGCGCCGGGGCCGTCGATGCACCGGGGCTGGAGGGCGAAGGCTGCGGCGCGGAGCCCGACGGGGACGGCGCCGGCTCGGGCACGCACCCGCCGAGAACCAGGGCGAGGGCGAGCGCTGCGGCGACGACCGCGCCGGTCTTCCGAGGGGGCATGGCCCGATCCTACGGCGCGGGGCGAGGGATGCCGGTGCGTGACGGGCGCTGTCGGGCGGAACGACAGCGGCGAGCGGGTGTTGCACGTCATGGATCCCGTCGATAGGGGTTGCGCCTTCCTTTCACATCACCTCACCGGCATTCCCGAAAATGAGAGTTGTCTCACCAATGATGATTGCCCTATGTTGAAAAAACTGGAGCAGTGTCTGGGGACTGGTCCAGGACGCACCGTCTTGGTTTCGCAGTGGAGCGTATTCGCGGCGCGGTACTCCCCTGGAAGGACGGCCGCAAATGTATGCCCGACGGACGCGGAGACTCGAACGCGTCTTCGGAGCGGTCGGAATGCTTGCGACTCTTCTCCCGCTCGTCGCTTTCTCTCTCGCGCCGAATCACCTCGAACCGACCGAGGCGACGGCACAAGCATCAGCATCTTGTGAGTCGACAGTCAGTCCGGCCCCGCCTCCTCACCGCCAGATCAACCTCGTGATCGACGATTCGGGCTCCATGTTCGCATCGGACGACGGAACCCCTCTGGACCGCTGGTCCCAAGCGAAGTATTCGCTCGAGGTCTTCGCCGCAATGCTCGATGCGGGCGACACCTTGCAGGTATATCGGACAAGTGACTTCGACGATGACCGTGGCGAGGCCGCCGTGACCCTACTCGGTGCGGAGCCCGCGAGTAGCCGAGTTGAGAAAATCCACCGCATGCAGCTTCAGGGTGGGGGCACGCCCTACGCGCCGGTAACGCGGGCGTACCGCGATCTCGTGGCCGCGGAATCTCCCACCAAGTGGCTCGTCATCCTGAGTGACGGCGCCTTCGACGACCGATCGTCAGCACAGGTGCAACGAGACTTCCGCCGGTTCGCCTCCGAGAACAGTGACGAGTCCTCAGCGCTCCAGATCGCATTCCTGGCCATCGGTCCCGATGCCCCCCAGCTAGCCAATGAGCCCGACAGCGGTGTCTATGTCGACCAGGCGCGAGCGTCCGACCAACTCCTCGCAAAGATGACCGAGTTCTCCAATCGGATCTTCGAGCGGAACCTCCTCACGCACGAGCAAGGCAGAGTCGCGCCAGACATCCCCCTGTCCGAACTCACGGTGTTCGCGCAGGGTCAAGACGTCTCGATCGGCGAGCTCGACATCGGAGGCGAGGTCATCACTCCCTCATCGACCGTCGAAGTGTCCTGGTCGAAGAACAAAGCCGCCAGATACGGGGCGCAGACGATGCCGGCCACGCCGAACACGCAGTTGAAGGGCAAGCTGGCGACCTATCTCCATGTCCCCGCTGGAACGGGTGCCGTGAAAGTGGGCGGAGCGCAGGCCGTCGATATGTACTACAAACCCGACGTCGGATTCGGCGTCCAGTTGCAGGACGCCGATGGTTTCCCAGTGGACCCGTCGAAGATCGTCGGTGGCGATTACACGCTCTACTACGGGTTCATGGATGACACCTGCACCTTCCTCTCTTCGCCGCTTCTGGGTGACGTCGATTACTCGGCCAGAGTGCTTCGCGACGGCGAGGTCATCGCTGACGCGTTCCAGTCCGGCGACACGATCACCCTTACTCGCGGTGCCGTCGAGCTCGACGTCACGGCACGCTATCTCGGGGGAAACACCGCGCGATCGGTCATCGACGTCACGGTCCTCCAGGCGGCTCGTCCGACATCCTTCGACGTCTCGGAGAGGAGTTTCGCCGCGAGCGAGTTGGGCGCGACCTCTGCTCCCGACGAAGCGATAAGGCTCACCTACGGGCTCGGGTCGAGCGGCGAACTCGCCGCTTTCTCGCCCGAGGAATGGTCATCGGTCACTCCCGAGAGCTTCACCGTGACGAGCGACTCCAACATCACGTTCGACGTCGTCGTCGCGGACGAGATCGGCATCGTGTACCTCGTCCCTCACGCCCCTCAGGGCGACGTGCTCACAGCCGACACCGGCAGGATTCCCGTCTCGGTCACCGCCGAGCACTCGTACGACGAACAGCTCTACCGCGCCACGACCACCCTCGACCTCGACATCGTGGACGACATCTCCTGGTGGGAGCGTTTCGCGAACTGGTTCGCCACCGTCGGCTGGTGGCTCGCGCTTCTGGTCCTCCTGGCGCTCGTGCTGCTCGGGTACGTCGTCAAGCCGAGGTTCTCGCGCAAGATGCGCCCCGCACCGAGCATCTCTATGAGGCCCCTCCGCGCAACGGTGCGCGGAGGGACCGCGCAAGGGAGCTTCCGGCGCGACCGCGTGATCAGTCTGCTCCCCTACCTGTCCGAGCGAGGCGAGCTGGTCTACGTCGGCACCAGCGCCCGGTCGCAGTTCCCGGCTCTCAAGTTGAAGGCCAAGCGGGGACGGCGCGCTGAAGTCCTGAACTGGCAGGCGCTCGTCGCGCAGGAAAACGTGCAGATCGGAGGCCGCACGATCGATGCCACCACCAAACGTCCACCCCTGATCGGCCCCACCACCACCATCGTCGCCACGATCCGCAACAACGTGCGGTTTGAGATGACGCCCAGCTCCTGATCACTCCGCGCTCGAGAGGAACATCATGCCCATCGCCCCCACCCTCATCCTCGGATTGGGCGGAACCGGCTCGAAGATCGTCGAGAAGGTCGCCACCAAGGTCGGAGAAAGCGCCTCGACGCAGTCGGACCGCATCGCCTACACCGTCTTCGATACCGACATCAACGACCTGGGTCGGATCCGCCGCGAGCATCCCGAGATCTTCACGGTGCAGACGTCCACGCGCAACACCGTCGGCGAGTACCTCAACATCAACACCAACGCCCGCGACAACTGGTTCCCGGTGAACCAGATGCTCAACCGGAAGACGCTCACCGAAGGTGCTGCGCAGGTGCGTGCGATTTCGCGACTGGCTTTCGACACGACCCTCAAGGGCGGCAATCTCGACGCCCTGCATCGTGCCATCGACAAGCTCTTCCGGCTCGACAAGGACCAGGAAGAGCAGGCGCTTCGCGTCATCATCACCAGCTCGCTCGCGGGCGGAACGGGATCGGGCCTCATCCTCTCGGTGGCGATGTACCTCGCGGACTACCTGCGGGCCAAGTACCCGAAGGCGAAGGCGATCACTCGTGGGTTCTTCGTGCAGCCCGACGTCTTCGACAAGGTCATCAAGGCGACGGAGGAGCGGCAGAACCTGCAGGTGAACGCCTATGCAGCCGTCCGTGAACTGGACGCCTTCCTCATGAAGGGCGACAGCACCCTCCCGCCCCAGTACCGCGATCTCGCCTTCGAGTTCCCCCGCGTCGGCGCGGACGGCGTCGACACGGTAGATGCGATGCCCTACGACTTCTGCTTCCTCTTCGACGCCAAGAACTCCGGCGGGGGGAGCCTCGACTCCTTCGAGACCTACCTCGACCACGCGGCGACCTGCATCTACACGCAGTCCATCGGGCCGATGTCCAAGAAGTCGAACTCTCGCGAGGACAACGTGCTGCGCGAGGTGATCAAGAACGACGGCCGCAACCGCTACGCCGGCGCCGGCGCCTCGCGACTGGTGTACCCCTGGGCGCACGTGCGCGACTACGTCGCCCTCCGATGGACCGAACAGGTGCTCTCGGCGCAGTGGCTCCGCTTCGACGACCAGTTCAAGAAGACGCTGGAGGGCCTGGCCAAGCAGCGGGAGAAGGGGCTGTCGCCTCGCGACCCCGACATCGCGGCGGAGTACGTGAAAGCCGTCAACGGTGCCGCGGCCAACAAGAACGGCTTCGCGAAGGCGGTGGTCGCCCAGTGCACTGTGATGGACGAGGACGGTCTGGACTCGGACCTCAAGCGATGGGAGGAGTACCTCAGCGCCCTCACCGGCTACGTGGTCACGCAGTCCGCCACGATGGGCGATCCCCATCAACGCAACATCGCGATGGATCAGGTCACGCCGCTGACCGAGGACACCGAGCGCAGCCGCTACCTCAACGCCTATCGCGAGGTGAAGAAGTACCACGACGTCGTGGCCCGCCGCACCGAGGAATCGGCCGGCATCCTCAGCTACGAACTGTTCCACGCCGACGATGTCGCCGTGACGGCCGAGAAGCACTCCCACCGATTGGAGACCTACCTCCGCGACAAGGACACCGATCGGTTCATCCACCCGGTCACGGCGCGGTACTTCCTCTACAACACGCTCGCCCTGCTGAAAGACGAGCGTCGGCGCGTGGAGAACGAGCTGACGAGTCTGCGCGAATACTTCGAGAACTTCGAGCGCAACGCGTTCGACGATCCGAGCACCGACGAGGTCGAGACCGCCGAGGGGATCCTCTCGCGCAAACTGACCATCCGCGAGAAGCTGACCCGCAAGCCCAGCGCCGAGATGCAGGACCTCCAGCAGTTGCTGCTCGGCTACATCCCCAAAGTCGACGCGCTCTTGGAGAACGCGGTGCTCAGTGAGGTGCTCGGCGAGGCGATCGAGTACGTGTCGGGAATCGCGGAGGCCTTCCGCACCCTGTTCCTCCGCCTGGATTCGAACATCCGGCGCCTCAAGGGCGAGGTCGAGCTCCAACGCACCAAGTACGACGACCTGTCGGGCTCGACGACGCGATACGTCCTGGCCACCTCGGCCTCGCTCGACTCGCTCGCCGAGGGGATGCCCTACGCCGGCGGTGTCGTGAACATCGACTCGTCGCTCTCCGAGGCGATCTACAACAGGGTCCGCGGATACTACATGCTGACCGACGAGAAGGACGACACCTACTTCGAAGACCTCTACCGGACGACGATCCAGGGCTACTTCCGCGACAAGGTGATGGAGAGCTACGGGAACGTGATCAAGATCGACATCATCGAGGCGCTCGAGAAGGAGTACCGCACCCTCCAGCGCAACCTGGAGGAGTCGAAGGTGCGCCACTACGTCATCGACGAGATCGAGAAGGCCAAGCAGCTCGCCAAGCCCTTCATCGAGCAGCCCCTGGGGGAAGAGCGTCACCCGATCGAGGCGTGCGCGTACAACTCGGGCCTGGAGGGCGAGGCGGATCCTCGCCGCAAGGCACTGGTCAGCGAGCACCTGCGCGACTACGGCGGCGAGCCCGACGGCGACATCAGCGCGCACGAGATCCTCTTCTACAACGCCATCTACGGCATCCGTGCGCGCGACCTGCCCAAGTACTCGCCCGCGCGCACGTCGGCGACACTGCGCCGCGACGCCGGCGAGTACTTCTCGGCCTACTACGCGCTCGTCTCGGGGATCAAACCCTCCGTCTCGGAGACAAAAGTGATCACGCCCCACATCGACCGGCGCTGGCACTGGATCTCGCAGCTGCCCGACCTCGACGAGGAGAACCAGGCCGCTCAGCTCCGCGGGATCCACGACGCGCTGCTTCTCGGCCTCGTGCACGAGAAGATCTTCTGGAGCGAGGTGCACGATGGGCTGCAGGTCTACCGCTACAGCTCGGACCAGCCACTCGACCAGGACTTCATCGTCTCGAACGGGACGCCCTGCGACCACTTCTGGGAAGTCGTCGACGCGTTGACGATCAACCCCGTCGCCGTGGCCGAGATCGTGGAGTCGATCGAGCGTCGCTCCCGCGCCGGGCGCGACCTCGCGCGCTCGGTAACCTTCGCCGAGACCGACTTCGCCCGTGGCCTGGCCAAGGGGATCCGGCTGCGGGAGGCGGACGAGGTCATTCCCGCCCTCAGCGGCACGCCGCTGAACGTGCTGGACATCGCGGCGTTCTATGCCTTCACCGTCACCAAGGAGCTCTACAACGAGCGTCAGGTCCACGACATGGTCACCGACTTCCTCGCGCGGATTCGCTTCGAAGTCGAGCAGGTGGAGCAAGATGCGGAGGCCCTGCCCACACTCAAGGGGATCGTGCTCGAGCAGTTCCGCGACTTCGCCTCGCACGTGGATGCCTACTCGGCCGTGGGCGGGCGACCGCTCCTCCAGAAGCTGCGTCGGGTGATCCGGCCCGTCTCCGACCTGTTCGACGAGATCGGCGAGCGCGCCGCGGCGGAGGAAGTCGCGCGGCTCGACGCCGCGCTGCGCAACGCGTGAGGCGACACCGCGTGTTCACCGTCGTCATCCTGAGCGACTCGGCACGGAGGATCTTCCCCCGCTCCGAGGCGTTCTTCGCGCCCTTCGTGGAACGCGGCGAGATCGCGTTCTGCGAGTGGCACGACACGGCACGTCACGCACGCACGCTCTCGGACGTCCTGCCCGACCTCGCCGAGGCCATCACCGGCAAATCCGCGTGGCGCGCCGTCGTGGTCGACCACCTCACCCCGGGAGACCTCGACCGTCGCGACCCCGAGAACCCCTTCGACTACACCGACAACGACGACCCCGATCTGGGTTTCGCGGAGTCGCCTCACCGTCTGGTCGAGGTGGCCCACTGGCTTCTGGGATACCCGTCGCTGACGGCCACGCAGTTCTCCCCCGTCGTGGTGTGGCGGGGGGACGACGGCCGCCTCCACCGCGAATCGCCCGAGGTCGATCTGGCGGGCCGGAGCCCATCGGAGCGGGACGCCGCCCTGGCCGCCGCCGCCCAGCGCCTCGCCGGCGAAAGGCAGCAGCGCTACACCGATGTCGCCGTGCAGTACGAGGAGATCCCCCACGATCCTGCGCTGGTCGCCGAGCATCGGCGCCTCAGCGACAAGTACCGGATGAAGGAGGTCCATCCGTCCGAAGTGGCCTTCGTCTGCACCCGCCCGCGCACCGACGACGACGAGACGGCACAGTTGCGTCGGGCCTGGCAGATCGGATCCGAACGGGACAGCTCCCGCTTCGTCGAACGCAACGACTACCCCGTCGCCAGCAGGTTCGCCGTCTACGACCTGCTCAACAGCGAGAACTCCGGCTATGCGCAGGACGAACTGCGGTTCTGGATGTCGGTTCTCACGCTGGCCACGAACGAGCTGCCGCCGGGAGCCTTCCAGGCCGATCGTGTGTACGAGCTCGGTGTCGTCATCGACGAGCAGCGACTCGGCGGGATGCTCACCGAGCAGGTGAGCAGGCTCACCGCGTTTCGCGATCATGTGGACTCCCTCATCCGCCGCCCGCCGCGACCGCCGGAGACGGATGCGCGAACGCTCCTGACCGAGCAGCCGGTGGCCGTCGAGTTCGACCAGCTGGGAGGAAGCGACGTCGCCGTCAGCGCCACCGGGTACGCGCTGGCCTCCGACATCCCCCGGCACGAACCGAGCTTCTGGGCGCACGACATCGATGCGGCCAGTGGCCGCGCCCTGCAGTTCTTCCGCCGTCCCCGGCGAATCCTCGCGCGTGCCGTCTTCGACGCCCGACGCCGTGCCCGGTCCTTCCTCGACGAGGATCAGGTGGTCAACGACATCGAACGAGAAGAGCTCGAGGAGGAGCTCCTGCGTCGTGTGCAGGGTCTGGCCGTGCCTGCCACCACCGAGATCCTCCGCCGCGACCGGCTCACCTCGCTGCTGGAGGAGCACCGCAGCGGGGTCGCCCGGCACATCGCCGGCCGGATGCGCCTGGGAACGGTCGCCGGCGCGTCGCTGCTCGTGCTCCTGGTCTGGCTCGGTGCGTTCGTGCCGTATCTCGTCCAGGCCGCCGGGAAGGGAGGCGACGCGCTGGTGTGGAGCGTCTTCACGGTGGCCGCCGTGATCGTCGTGCTCGCCGCGGTCGCCCTCCTCACCCTCGATGTCATGCGTCGACGGCTGGTCTCCCGTGTCCGGCGGGTGAACGAGGACCTTCAGGCCTTCGCGGCCCGCGTCAACGACGGCGCGAAGGTCTTCGGCGAGTACCTGACGGGGCTGACGACCTATATGCGGGCCCGATCGATCCTGATCGGGTCGCAGCGCTGGCAGGATCGCGAGGCGCAGCGGCTGCGCCGGCTCATCGCCGTGCGCGACAACGCGGCGGAGAGCATCTCGGTGCAGCGCGACATCCTCCATTCGTTGGGGATCCCGCCCGACGTCCGCCGCCTCAACCTCGCCCTGAGCGAGGTGGACGAGCTGAGCCCTCGCCAGATCCGGTCCTACTTCCGCTTCCCGACGGGCGATCGCGCGGCCGTCCTCAACGACTCCGGTCAGACGGTCGCGGCACCCTACGACTTCATCACGGCACTCCTGGTGGAGCGCGTCCGCCTCTTCGAACGCGCCTCCGCCCCCGAGGTCACCAGCGAAGGGGAGACACGGTGACCCTCGTGGGCCAGTTGCTGGCGACCCTTCCGCTGGCGGGTGCCCTGCTGCTGCAGCGCCTCAACAACCTGCCGAAGGCGTCCCGGCACCGGCAGTATCCGATGCCGTTCATCGCCGTGCTCTACGCGATCCTCGCCGCCGTCGGGCTCTACCGTTTCAACGACGAGATCGACCGCGCTCTCCGGCTCGTCTTCGAGTACGTGCCCTTCCTTCGCCCGCTCTACGACACCACGTGGCAGTACGTCATCGAGAACACCGCCATCGTGCTGGTGTTCACGGTGATCAAGATCGTCCTCAATCGCGTCTTCGATCGAACCTTCCACGGGCAGGAGTTTCTGGGAAGCGGGCTCGTCGAGGACTTCTACCGCTACGACAGCGACGCCAGCCGCTGGTTCGTCCGGCCGCAGCACAGCTCGCTGCGCGTGTTCCTGCGGGTGATGTTCGGCGCCTCCATCGTGCTCACCATGGTGTTCATGGCGCTGGTGGGCACCTTCCCCGCCTGGCCCGGTTTCGCGGCCATCGCCTTCCCGGCACTGGCGGCCCTGGTGATCGGCGAGTTCGCGTACGCCGTCGACGGCGTCACCTCCGAGGAGTTCGAGCGCGACATCCGCGGCGACCGAGACGACGCGACGCGCGTGGCCAACTACGCGGCGCTGCGCAGCGTGCTCGCCGAGACCTTCCCCGACCGCGTGCTGCACGAGGGCCTGAGCCTGGCCGCCACCGCCGCGCCGAACTCCCACGCCCTGCAGGCCCTCACCCACTCGCCCCACGACGTGGACCGGGTGGCCGGCGCCTATTTCGAACGTCTGCGCCGGGACGGCTCGCGCATCGACGACAGCCTCGTCGCCGCCGCGGCATCGGTGATGCGTGGACGAAGCGTGGTGATCTCCCACCCGTTCTACCGAGACCTCACGCCCACGCTCGCCTTTCCCGCGTACTACCACCTGCTGCAGTACCGGAAGTGCCTGATCGTCTCCGGGCGCGATGCCGTCGCTCGCGACCTGGTGGAGTGGATGGAGGGCGGCCTCGAATCCATCACCGGCGTGCCCGGCCTCTGGCACGTGGGAGTACTCGCCGAGCAGAGCGACCCGGAGCTCGACGTCGGGGTGCTGCGCTTCTCCGACCTCCACAACCTCGACCTCCTCCGCACCCACGACGCGTTCCTGCGGGAGGTGGAGTACGTGATCCTCGCCGAGCCGTCCCGGATGCTCGCGACCGGGCAGCTCGGTCTCGCGATCCTGCTGGCCCGATGCGGCGGGGAGGGGACCCCCGCCTACGCCGTCGTCGACCGTACACACGACGGGCTCGTCGACTCGCTGTCGCACCTGCTCAAGGTGACGCTGACTGATGTGGTGGCTCCCGCCACGATGAGCGGTGCCACCGCGGAGCTGGTGTGGCGCAACGACGGACCCCCGATGCACGGCACGATCCTCCCCGGGATCAGCCGCTATCTGGGCATGGGCACCGAGATCGCCGCTGTCGCCGCCAAGTACCAGATCGAGCGGGTGGAGTGGATCGGTGGCGACGCGTTCCCCGTCACCGACATGACGTGGATCGCGGGCCAGTACTACGCGCAGATCGCCGAGTTCACCGGCATCGATGCGTCGCAGCAGGCCCTGGCCGACGCCCTCCGCCCCCACTCGAACCCCTGGGCGCTCGAACCGGCGGACAACCGGTTCCTGATCGTCGAGGACGAAGCCCGCAACCTCTACGAGACGATCCGCCTGTACACGACACGTGCTCGCGAACAGGGATTCATCAACGTGATCAGCGAGGACTACCTCCTGCGCGACTACATGATCGCGCAGCGGGAGATCTTCGCCCGCGACCCCAAGGCCATCCCCTCGCTGGCGCCGGACTATGCCCGGACGCAACGCAATCTCGTCCTCCGGCTGGCGCTCACGCTGCAGGCCTTCGGGATGACGGAGAGCGCGTTGGCCCGGGAGTTCGAGCTCATCGGCGTTCCGATCGCCCCGGTGATCGCCCCCGTCGACCGTCTGCGGGTGCGGTTCGAAGACGACCCGCCCGTCGTCGAGCTCCTCCGCACGCTGCTGCAGCGTCACACCGGCGCGGACGAGGTCTCCTTCTCTTGCGAGGCGCGCAATACGGGCGTGGCCACGGACGGCACGGAGACGTGGGAGCGCTTCGTGACGCTCTCCCCGACCGGCGGACTGGACGAGGTCCTGCGGGGCCTGCGGGCGGCGTACTTCTTCATCGAGGACGAGGTCGAGGACCGCGACTTCATCGGCTCCGTCCTCTACGGCCTCGTCTTCCAGAAGATGCTGCCGGGCCAGCTCCTCACCCACTCCGGCGCCTCGTACCAGGTGCAGAGCATCGGGGTGGATCACCGGCGCGGCGGCATCGTCCTCCGCCGCGCCGCCGAGCACATCACCGGACGGCGGGTGTACCGCCCGCTGCGCCGTTTCCGCATCGCCGATGTCGAGCCCGACACCAAGCCTGGCGCGCAGGTGGAGATCGGCGGAACCACCTTCACCCACGCCTTCGCGACCATCGAGGTGACCACCGACGGCTACCTCGAGCACGTCACCCGCAGCGATCTCGAGAGCGCGCGGCGGGTGAGCATCTCCGGAGTACCCGACCGCCGCTACGTCCACAAGGAGGTCCTTGAGATCCGGATGGACGGCGTCCCGGCGTCGGTGCTCCGGACCATCGCCGTGCTCCTGAACGAGGTCTTCGTGACGACCTTCCCCGACGCGCACGAGTACGTCCTGGCCCTGGCGGCCGACCCCGCAGGCACGATGACTCCCCTCCTCCCGCCGCTGGAGGCCGAGGACGACGGCGTGCTGTGGATCGTGGAGGACAGCCCGATCGACCTCGGGCTCCTCGTGGCCGTGGAGCGCAACTGGAGTCGCCTCCTGGAGATCATCGCGGACTACCTGCAATGGAGCGTCGACCGGGTCGAACCCTCGACGCCCGCGCCGACAACGGACGGCGTCGTCGTCTTCCCCGACGACGATCCCGCAGACCTCGCCGAGCGGGCACGGGTCGTCCGGGAGCAGGACTCCTCGGGGCCCGCCGTCGCGCAGGCGCCCCGTCGAGCGCCGTGGTGGCGTCGTCTGTGGCGACGGCGTCGCCCCTCGCCCGCGACGCCCGCCGCCCCTCCGCCGCCGCCGCCGCAGGACACCCCACCACAGGTCGCTCCGCCGCAGGACACTCCGCCACAGGACACTCCGAGGAAGGAAGACGATGCCCGGCAGTGACTACCTTTCGTACGGCGGGAGCCCCGCGGCCGCAGGGATCGACGTCGCCGCCACCCTCGCCTACCTCCGGGCGGAGGGACGCACGGAGGGGTACCTGACGCACGCGCGCCGAGCCGTCGAGACCTCCCACACCCGCACATTCACCTTCGACCCCATCGGCGTGAACTACTGCGACTTCTGCTTCGTCGCGCTGATGGGGGGCGAGTTCGACCGCCTCGCGGACGGCCGCGAGCGATGCGTCCGATGCAGCAAGACCGCGCTACGCACGAGCGAGGAGTTCGAGGAGGTCTTCGCCGAGGTCGTGAGGAACGTCGAGACGTCCTTCGACATCTCCCTGAAGGTGCCGATGACGGTGCGGATGGTCAACGCGAAGGAGATCGCGCGCCGCACCGACGAACGTTTCGCCCCCACGCCGGGGGTCGACGCGCGGGTGCTGGGCTTTGCCGCCGAACATCGGGACGGCTATGCCCTCTATGTCGAGAACGGCTCGCCGCGTCTTGCCAGCGTCGCCACGATCGCCCACGAGCTGACGCACATCTGGCAGTACCGCACGTGGAACGCCCGCCAGATCGAGCAGCGCTACGGGCCGCAGCACCGCCTCACGGTGTACGAGGGCATGGCGGCGTGGGCGCAGGTCCAGTACCTGCTGTTCCTCCGCGAGCACGACTATGCCGAACGACAAGAGGCTTACCTCCGGCAACGGGGCGACGAGTACGGCGTCGGGTTCCGGCTGTATGCCGACCGGTATCCCCTCTCGCGGGCAGGCGACGTCGACCTCGACACTCCCTTCCGTCACCCCTTCCCGCTGTGAGGACGCCGCGATGACGAGCCTTCCCCCCACCGCATCCCGACGCGGGGTTCCCGCCACCCTCTGGATCGTGACGGCCGTCGTCACGATCGCGATGCTGGTCGTGGTCGGGGTGCTCGCGTGGGCCATCGCCCTCGGTGTGGCCGACGCCCAGCCCGCCGCACCCCCTCCCCGCCCCGCGGCACCGGCACCTCCGTCCGATGCGGCGACGAGCTCCCCGCCCTCGACGCCGCCCTCGGCCGGCGACGACGACCTCGCAGCCGTGCTCTCGACCCTGCCGATCGCCGACGACGAAGCGGTCGGTCAGTACTTCCGTGAGCAGTTCGGCCAGGCCTGGTACGACCAGGACCGCAACGGGTGCGACACGCGCAACGACATCCTGCGCCGCGACCTCTCCGACGTCGTCACCAAGGAGGGCACGCGCGACTGCAAGGTCCTCACCGGCGTCCTCGACGACCCCTACACCGGTGAGCGGGTGGACTTCGTGGCGGGAGCCGACACCTCTGCGCTCGTCCAGATCGACCACGTCATTCCGCTGTCGTGGGCGTGGCGGCACGGCGCCGAGCGATGGACGTTCGAGCAGCGTCAGGAGTTCGCGAACGATCCGAGCAATCTTCGGGCCACCGCGGGCGCGATCAACCAGAGCAAGAGCGACTCCGGCCCCTCGGAGTGGATGCCCCCGCAGGAGGCCTCGCTGTGCGACTACGCCGAGACGTGGATCGAGACGCTCGCGACGTGGAAGCTCAGCCTCTCCGGCGCCGACCGCGACGCCCTCGCCGGGGCACTGACGACGTGCCCCGGCGAGTGAGATCGAAGACGCTCAGGCGTCGACGTCGGCGAGCTGACGCCCGGCCAGCTCCTCCAGCACGTCGTCGCCCGGACGGGCGTCCTCGAAGGGAGCGTCGATCTCGGCGCGGTCGAGCATCTCGGTCATCCGACGGCGACGCTGACGGGTGATCAGGGTCACCACGGTGCCCGAGCGGCCGGCGCGACCGGTGCGACCCGAGCGGTGCAGGTAGGTCTTGTACTCGTCGGGAGCGTCGGCCTGCACGACGAGGTCGATGTCGTCGACGTGGATGCCGCGGGCGGCGACGTCGGTCGCGACCAGCACGTCCACCCGTCCCGAGGTCAGGCGCTCGAGGTTACGCGTGCGCTTGGCCTGGTTGAGGTCGCCGTGGAGGGCGACGGCACGGATGCCCGCGTCCTCGAACTGCTCGGCGAGCATCTCCGCGTAGGCGCGGGTACGGGCGAAGACGAGCGTCTTGCTGTCGCGGTCCACGAGCGAGGTGAGGATCTCGGCCTTGTCGCGGTGGTCGATGACGAGCACGCGGTGATCGATCGTTCCCGAGTCCTGGTCCTCTCCGGCGACCTCGTAGACGGCAGGCTCCACGAGGAACTCGTCGACGAGCGCAGCGACCTCGCGGTCGAGCGTGGCGGAGAAGAGCAGCTTCTGCGCACCGTCTTCGACCAGACGCAGGATCCGCTGCATCGGCTCGAGGAAGCCGAGCTCGCTCATGTGGTCGGCCTCGTCGAGCACCACCAGACGCACCTCCGACAGATCGAGCTTGCCCTGCTCGTGCAGGTCTTCGATGCGGCCAGGGGTGCCGATGATGATGTCGACGCCCTTCTTGAGCGCACCTACCTGGCGCGCCTGCGGCACCCCACCGTAGATCTGCGTCGTGAACAGGCCCACGCTCCGGGCGATGGGCTGAATGGTGCGGTCGATCTGCAGCGCCAGCTCGCGCGTCGGGGCGAGGACGAGGGCCTTGGGGCTGCGACCGAACTCGCGGCGCTTGCCGGCTTGGCTCCGCAGGATCGACTCCACGAGGGGCGCTCCGAAGGCGATGGTCTTGCCCGAGCCGGTGCGGCCGCGGGCGAGGACGTCCTTGCCTTCCAGGATGGGCGTAATCGTCGCCGCCTGGATCGGGAACGGAGCCGCGGCACCCAGCTCGGCGAGGGCGCGCACGATGTTGTCGCCCAGTCCGAGCGAGCTGAACGTCACGTCCGAGACGGCTTCGGCCTGCACGGCCTCGGCCTGGAGCTTCTCGTGCACGACGTCGACGTGGTCCTCGAACGCCTTGGCCTTCTTGTCAGCGTTCTCCCCACGGCCCCTCCACGCGTCGCTACCGCGACCCGCGGAGCCTCCGGCCGCGTGGGCCCAATCCGACCGGTTGGCGGCGAAGCCGTCGCGGCGGTCATTCCGGCGCGGACGGTCATCGAAGTCCCGACGCGGACGGTCGTCGAACGAACGGGCCGGGCGGTCGGAGAAGTCCCGACGCGGGCGGTCGTCGAACGAACGCGCCGGACGGTCGTCCCGACGCGGGCGGTCGCTGAAATCACGACGCGGACGGTCGTCGAACGAACGCGCCGGACGATCGTCTGCATAACTCCGCCGATCCGAGCGCTCCGGGCGGGAATCCGCTCCATACGAGCGCGAACGATCCGAATCGGAGGAGTTACGCCGCGGGCGGTCCTCGAACGACCGAACAGGACGGTCATCCCGACGCGGCCGGTCGCTGAAGTCGCGACGCGGACGGTCGCTGAAGTCACGACGCGGACGGTCATCGAACGAACGAGCCGGACGGCCGTCTGCATAACTCCGCCGATCCGAGCGCTCCGGGCGCGAATCCGCTCCATACGAGCGCGAACGATCCGAATCGGAGGAGTTACGCCGCGGACGGTCCTCGAAGGAGCGGTCGCCGCGGTACGGGCGGTCGTCGCCGTCGCGACGGGGACGATCCGTGCGAGCGTGGGTGCGGATGCCGCGGGCCTCGTCGCGGCCAGCGCGCTCCTGCGCCGTCCAACGCTGCTTCTTGGCAGGGGCATCCTCTTCGGCCGCGCGGTAGCCGCGGTGACCCGGGCTCTTGCTGCCGGGCTTGCCGGCGGACGACTGTCCGGGGCGACGCTTCGCGTCCTGATACGAGGTCTTCTTGCCGTAGCGCGGCTCGAAGTCTTGAGCGCGGCCACCGGCCGGCTTCTTGTTCTTGGGCATGGTGGTGTCCTTCTGGGTTGTCTCGCGCGAGAACAGCACTCCTCGGTGCGCCTCGAGCAGGTGCCTCGACGCGGCCGCACACGCGGCGTGGAGTAACCCGGACATCCGTCGGCCGGGGGCCATTCACAGTGATGGTCGTCGGAGCGGATTCGCTCCCACCATCGGCCCCTTGGACTCACAAACCCATCCGCACCTCACGTGCGGTGTCCAGAGCCGACCGGTCCACTGTACAGGTTCCGCCTGGGAGAGTCCCGATGCCGCCATACACTGTGGCCATGACGACGGTGAACGCCGGCTCTGCCGCGCCCGAACTTCCCCCTCGCGCCCCTTCGATTCGTGCCGAATCGGAGGCCCTGTTGGCCGCGTTCATCGCGGGCGCCGCCAGCGGCCTGATCGGACTGGTCGTCACGGCACTGGCCGACACCGTGTCCCTGTGGGACACGTGGGGATTGGGATCATGGGCGGCGCTGACGAGCGCAGCGGCGGCGGCAATCAGCTCCGCCTTGGGCTACTGGCGCTCGCGCACGACCGACGGCGAGGAGTGGCGTCGCGAGATCGCCGACTGGCGGTACATCCTCTCGACCGCATCCGTAATGATCGCCCACACGGCGCTGACCGCGATCGGGGTGCTGGCGCTGTTCGCGCTCCTCGCCCGCGCCTTCATCGGTGTGCAGGTGAACGGCTTCTGGACCGTGACGCTGCTCGCGGTGATCAGCGGACTGGCGGGCTACCTGTCCTACCTCTCGTCGTCGCAGATGACCACTCAGCGCCTCACCTCCCTGCTTGTCTCCTTCATTGGGATCGGCACGCTCGCCGCGATGGTGACCACGTCCGACCCACGCTGGTGGGAGCTTCATTTCAGTCAGCTCGGGACGTTCGGGGACTTGTCGAGTCTGCTGTTCAACGGCACGCTGATTGCCGGCGGCCTCCTGGTGACCACTTTCACCCTGTACGTCGGACGCGACCTTCGGGCCACGCGCCGCTCGGACGGCGCACCGGCAGTGCGCGTGGTCACCGGCGCGTTGGTGGTGATGGGAGTCATGCTCGCCTGCGTGGGGATCTTCCCGGTGGATGTGAATCTCCTCCTGCACAACCTGTCGGCCTCGGGAATGGCGCTGATGTATCTCCTGCTGCTCGCGGGAGGGCGGTGGCTGCTGCGCGGTCTTCCCGGCGCCTACTTCCTCGCCGCGTGGGGGTTCCTGGCTGCGCTCGTGGCGTCGATCGTCTTGTTCGTCGTGGGCTACTTCGGGCTCACGGCGTTCGAGATCATCGTGTTCGCCCTCATCTTCGGCTGGCTGGCCGTATTCATCCGCTTCCTCGGGGTTGCCGCCGCGGCACCGTCCGACACGGCCGTCTGACCGCACCCCAGCACTCCCGCGGCACCTTCCCGATACGCAACGGCGGATGGGAGGCGCGACACGCCGCCCATCCGTCCAGCCGCGCCGGCGTGTTGCCGGCGCCATCCGCCGTTGTGCTCGCCGACAACCCGACTCGCCGACCCACCCGACCGCCCGACCGGGTCACGACCCGACGGCCACGCGCGTCAGCGGCGGCGCGACCGCCGGGTGGGCGCCTGCTCCGGCGAATCCTCGGCCGGCACCGCGGTGGCCGCCTCGCCCGCGAC
>NZ_JASGDO010000020.1:0-9863 GCF_047607225.1 Microbacterium sp.
CGCGGGCGGAGCGGCCGCCGCGGCGAGGTCGGCCACGACCGCCGCAGCGGTCTCGGCCATCGCGTCGCCGCCGAGACGGGCGGGGGTCTCCCGCTCAGCGCGGGCCACGACGGTCCCATCGGGAGCCACGAGCGCGCCGGCGGTCTTGGTCCCGCCGATGTCGATGCCGGCGATGACCTCCCCCGCCGTCATCGGCCGCCCAATCCGGCCATCGCGATGCCCTTGACGAGGTGCTTCTGCAAAGCGACGACGAGGAGGGTCGTGGGGATCATCGAGATGATGGCTGCCGCCATCTGGAGGTCCCACCTCGTACCGGTGATGCCGGAGAAGCTCGCGAGACCGACAGGGAGCGTGCCGAGCTCGGAGTAGTCCACCGTCACGATGAGCGGCCACAGGTAGCTGTTCCAGAACGAGAGGAACGTGAACACCGACAGCACCGCGACGGCCGACTTCGACAGCGGCAGGATGATCTGCAGGAAGCTGCGGAGCGGTCCCGCGCCGTCCACGCGCGCTGCCTCCTCCAGCTCGAACGGGATGCCCCGGAAGAACTGACGCATCAGGAAGGTGCCGAAGGCGGTGAAGGCGAAGGGGAGAATGAGCGCCTCGTAGCTGTTGACCCACCCGAACCACTGCATGACCTGGAACATCGGGATCACGAGCACCTCGGCGGGCACCATGAGAGTCGCCAGGAACAGGACGAACACGGCGTCCCTGCCCTTCCAGCGAAGCCGTCCGAACGCGTAGCCCGCGGTCGTGGAGACCACCAGCACGACGAGGGTCCCGGCGACCGCGACGAACAGGGAGTTGCCGATGTACGTCCAGAACGGGCCGTACTCGAACACGGCCGCGAAGTTCCCCCACTTCAGCTGCGAGCCGATGAGGGTCGGCGGCATCGAGAAGATCTCCTCGTTCGGCTTGAGCGCCGAGAAGAAGGCATACACGAGGGGCGAGACGAAGATCAGCGCAGCGAGGTAGATGCTGACGTGTGCGATGACGAGGCGCACGCGCTCTCCTCGCGTCCGGACGCCGGCGGCACGGCGTCCGTCCTCGCCGCGCACGACGTCGTCCTCCCCGGTGACGAGGGTCCGGGTGTCGGTGACGGACTCAATGCTCATAGTGCACCCACTTGCGCTGAGCGGCGAACTGCACGCCGGTGATGACGATGATGATCGCGAAGAGGATCCAGGCCGCTGCCGCGGCGAGGCCGAGATCGCCGAAGGTGAAGCCCTGCTCCCAGATGAACATCACGAGCGGTTTGGTGGCGTTTCCGGGCCCCCCGCCGGTGAGCAGCTGCGGCTGCGCGAACACCTGCAACGACGTGATCATCGTCATGATCGTCGCGAAGAAGATCGCCGGAGAGATCATCGGGAGCATCACGCTCCAGACGAGGCGGAATCCTCGCGCCCCGTCGATGCTCGCCGCCTCCAGGACGCTCTCCGGGAGCTGTTCCAGAGCGGCCGAGAAGATCAGCATGTTGTAGCCGAGTCCCTGCCAGACGCTCATGGCGACCACCATGGCCATCGCCCAGAACGGGTCGGCGAGGAAGTTGGGAAGAGAGAACCCGAACCATCCCTGGGCTGCGCCGTTCAGGAGCCCCTGCGGCTGGAGGATCATCTTCCACACCAGCACATTGGCCACCATCGGGACGACCACCGGGATGAAGAACAACACACGCAGCGCTCCGCGACCGCGGATCCGGGGGCCGAGCCCGACGGCGAGGACGAGAGACAGCGCGACGCTCAGCGGCACGTACAGGATCGTGTACACCGCGGAGTTGCGCAGCGCCGGCCAGAAGTCGGGACTCGCGGTGAACAGCTTCACGTAGTTGTCGACGCCGTTGAAGGAGCGGTCGCCGAAGGTCGGCCAGTCGAAGACGCTCATCACGATCGAGAGCCCCACCGGCACGATCGTGAACAGGGCGAGCCCCACCAGGGCGGGGCTTGCAAACCCCAGCGCCTGGCGGGACTCGACCCGCGCGAGCGATCCGCGACGTTTCGTCGTGGTCGTCATTGCCATCTCTTCTGCTCGAGGGTCGTCCGTGGACGACTCAGTTGCCGAACTGCGCTTGCGCGTTCTTCAGCAGTTCCGCCATCGTCATCTGGCCGTTGTAGACGCTGACGAGGTTGGGCTGGACGTAGCTGTCGATCTTCTCCCAGTTCTTCGTCATGTACAGCGGGACGGTCGTGGCGAACGCCGACTCGAACACGGTCTTGACCTGCTCGCGGTACTCCTCGTCGATCGAGTCGAAGTACAAGGGCTGCGACTCCGTGCGGGCCGGGTACGAACGACCCGACGAGGCGATGTAGTCCTGTGCGTCCTTGCCGAGGAGCGACCCCATGACCTTCAGGGCTTCTTCCGGGTGGTCGCACGTGGCGGAGATCCCATAGCCGGATCCGAGGATGGGTCCGGGGTTGCCCTGGGCACCGGCGGGAAGCGGGGCCATGCCGGCGGCGAATCCGGACTCGTTCTTGAGGTAGCTCACGGCGTTCCACGTGCCGTCGACGGCCATCGCCGCGTTCTCGCTCGTGTACTGGTTCTCGCCCCAGCCGGTGTCCGAGGCCGAAGCGACGGGCGCGGCGACACCGAGCTTGGTCACGAGGTCGGCGTACCAGGTGGCCGCCTCGACGAAGGCGGGGTCGTCGATGTGGAGCGTGCCATCCTCCGCGGCAGGCTGCGTGCTGGAGTAGGCGATCGGCATGGACATCCACTGGTATCCGCCCATGCCCATCCCGAACCCGTACTTGCCGTCCTTGGTGGCATCCTTCGCGATCGAGGCGAAGTCGTCGAATGTCCAGCCGATCTCGGGGGTCTTCGCGCCCGAAGCCGTGAGGAGGTCTTGGTTGTAGTAGACGAGCATGGTCGCCACGTCGAAGGGCACGCCGTAGAGGTCGCCTTCGAAGCTCAGGATCCCGTCGGCGCCCGGGTTGAAGTCGGCGAAGTCGAGCCCGGCGGTGGCGAGGTCCTCATCGGTGAGCTTGCGGAAGCCGGACGTGAACCCGCCGAGCTGTGCGCCGCTCATCCCCGTCACGCACGCCATGTTGCCGCTGGCCATGTTCGTGGTGAGCTTCGTGAAGAAGTCGTTCCAGGGTGCCGTCTGCAGCTTGATGACGACATCGGGGTTCGCCTTCTGCGCGATCTCGACCTGCGCCTGGAGCGCAGCGGTGTCCGACTCGCTCCCCGACCACATGTCGACGACGATCGTGGGCTTGTCGCCGCCGCTCGTTCCGGGGTCGGTGTTTCCCGCGCACCCGGTCAGGACGACCGCGACGCCGGTCGCCGCGGCGACCGCCCCCACACGCATTCTGTTCATGTTGCCTCCTCAGGCAGTGCAGTGACTCTTTGGTTATTTCGGCCATCGAACTAACCTTGTACTCTTGTGACGCAAGTCACCCTGACAGATTTCGAAACCCGTTGCAATACGAACATCGGATGTTTATCGTTCGGTGATGTAGCGTCACACGATCGAAACGAACACCGCCGGCCCCCGCCGTCGGACCTCCACGAGAACCCGGGAGCCCCAGATGTCGACCGACGGCGCACCGACCGCCCCCTCCGATGACCTCCTCAATCGGCGCATCATCGACCTCGTGTCGCGGGGCGATGCGCGCTCTCGCTCTGACCTCGCCTCGATCCTGGGGCTCGCCCCCTCGACAGTCGGACTCCGCGTGCAGTCCCTCATCGATGCTCGCCTCCTCCGCGAACGCGGCGAGGGCACGTCCCGCGGTGGCCGCCGTCCGCGGCTCCTCGAGCTCGACGGAGACGCCGGCGTCGTCCTCACCGCCGACATCGGTGGCGGTCACGCCCGGATCGGCGTCCACGGCCTCTCAGGCGCCCTCCGGGACGTGCGCACGATCCCGGTGGTGCTCGCCGACGGTCCCGTCGCCACGCTCGACGCCGTCTGCGCCGTGTTCGACGACTTCTCGCGAGGGACCGTCGTGCGGGCCATCGGCGTGAGCCTCCCCGGTCCCGTCGAGACCCGGTCCGGCACGGTCCATCAACCCTCACGGATGCCCGGATGGCCCGGTTTCAGCGTGATCGCACACCTCGCCGAGCGTTACGGCGCCACCGTCGCCGTGGACAACGACGCCAACCTGGCGGCGCTGGGCGAGCACCGCGAGCAGTTCGGTCTCGGCGGGCACAGCATCACCGTCAAGGCGGGGACGGCGATCGGCAGCGGGATCATCGTCGACGGCGCGATCCATCGCGGGGCCACGGCCGCGGCGGGAGACATCACCCACACCCGTATCGATGCCTCCGCCGGGCGCGCCTGTTCATGCGGCAACACGGGGTGCCTCGAGACGGTCGCCAGTGGCGCGAGCCTCGTCCGTCAGATGCAGGAACAGGGCCGCCGCGACGTCGCTCGCACGGGAGACGTCCTCCAGCTCGCCGCCGACGGCGACCCCGAGGCGACGACCCTCGTCCGCACCGCCGGCACGCACCTCGGCCAGGCGCTCTCGGGCGTCGTGAACTTCTTCAACCCGCACGCGGTGTTCCTCACCGGCAGCATGAGCGCGTCGGAACCCTTCCTCGCCGCCGTCCGCAGCCGCGTGTACGAGGCGTGCCATCCGCTGGTCACCCAGCAGCTGCGTATCGAGCGTGCGCGGACGGGGGCCGACGCCGTCCTGTGCGGCGCAGCACTCTGGGCGCTCGATAACCTCGAGCTCCCGGTCGTGCGCTGACTCCCCGCCGGTCGCGAGGCTCAGGCTCCGCGCAAGGTGAGCTCGATCACCGGCACGACGACCTCGGGACGCCGGATCGGCAGGTGCACGGAAAGCGTCCCCGCCGGCTGGCCGGCCGGCGTCATCAGGTCGGCCTCCCGCTCCGGGTCGCTCACCGACGTCCGCAGCCAGGAGCCGTCGTGGAGGAGCCGCGCGAACGAGACCCTCCCGGCCAGTCCCGGCAGGTGCACGACCCCCATCGGCCAAGAGAAGAGGTGGAGGAACAGCCGGTCCCCCTGCCGCGTGAAGACGCCCTCCCGCGGTCCGACGAGCCCCGCGTGGCCCGCCCCGACGATCGCATCGCGATGGAGCGCCATCCACTCGCCGATCTCGCCCAGCGTGCGCTGGTCGCGCGGAGCGATGGCACCGCGACCATCAGGCCCGACGTTGAGGAGCATGTTGCCGTCCATCGACACCGAGTCGGCGAGCATCTGCACCAGCAGCGCGGCGGACTTCTGGTCGTGGTTGTCGCGGTGATATCCCCACGAGCCGTCCATCGTCTGGCAGGCCTCCCAGGTCTGGGCGACGCCTCCCCGTACGAGCGGCTCGGTGGGCTGGTACTGCTCGGGAGTGACGAAGTCCGCCGGGATCCCGAGACGGTCGTTGACGAGCATGTCGGGCTGGAGTTCGCGGCACATCGCGAGGAGTCCCTCGGCGTCCCAATCCTCGGGCCCCTTGCCCGCGAGACCGTCACGGGTCTCGGGGTAGGTGAAGTCGAAGAACAGGTAGTCGATCGGTCCGTAGCCGGTCAGCAGCTCCCGCACTTGGGCATGGAGGAACTCGCGATATCGCGCCATGTCGCGCACGGCGTTCCGCTCGGCGATGTCGGGTTCGCCGCGACGGGGATGGTTCCAGTCGATCGTGAAGTCGGGATGGTGCCAATCGATGAGCGAGTGGTAGAAGCCCACCCGCAGCCCTTCCTCCCGGAGTGCGTCGACGTACTCCCGGACGAGATCGCGGCCACAGGCGTTTGGTGCGGTGAAGTCGCTGACGGCACTGTCCCACAGCGCAAAGCCGTCGTGATGCTTGGTCGTGAGCACGACGTACCCCATCCCGGTGTCTGCGGCCCGACGAGCGAGAGCGCGCGCGTCGAAGCGGTCGGGGGCGAAATGATCGAAGTACACGCGGTACTCCTCGTCGGTCAGCCGTTCGTAGTTCTGCACCCACTCGTGCCGCGCGGCGGCGCTGTAGAGACCGAAGTGCACGAACATCCCGAAGCGTGCGTGATCGAACCAGGACTGTCTCATCGCGTTCCTCTCCCTTTCGCCCCATCTTGCCACAGACATCGGATGTTTAGCGCCGTCGTGCGCCCGCGAAGCGACGAGAGCCCGGACCCTTGTAAGGGTCCGGGCTCTTCTGGCTTACGTGAAGCCGGACTCGGCGGGTGCGCCGAGGTCGTGACGCCGCGATCAGCGCGCGGCGGAACCTTCCACGTAGTCGGCGTCCTGCTGCTTCCACGCGAAGAGGGCGCGCAGCTCCTTGCCGACGGCCTCGATCGGGTGAGCGGCCGCCTTTTCGCGAAGCTCGTGGAACTCGGGAGCACCGGCGTCCTGGTCACCGATGAAGCGCTCGGCGAAGGCACCCGACTGGATGTCGGCGAGGACACCCTGCATGTTCTCCTTGACGTGCGGGTCGATCACGCGGGGGCCGGACACGTAGTCGCCGTACTCGGCCGTGTCGGAGACCGACCAGCGCTGCTTGGCGATGCCGCCCTCCCACATGAGGTCGACGATGAGCTTCAGCTCGTGCAGCACCTCGAAGTACGCGATCTGCGGCTGGTAGCCCGCCTCGGTCAGGGTCTCGAACCCGTACTGCACGAGCTGGGAGACGCCGCCGCAGAGCACCGCCTGCTCACCGAAGAGGTCGGTCTCGGTCTCTTCCGTGAAGGTCGTCTTGATGACGCCGGCACGCGTGCCACCGATCGCCTTGGCGTACGAGAGGGCGGTCTGCCATGCGGACCCGGAGGCGTCCTTCTCCACGGCGATGATGTCGGGGATTCCGCGACCTGCGACGAACTCACGACGAACGGTGTGGCCCGGCGCCTTGGGGGCGACGAGGATCACGTCGACGCCCTCGGGAGCGTCGATGTAGCCGAAGCGGATGTTGAAGCCGTGGGCGAAGGCGAGCGTCTTGCCGTCGGTCAGGTTCGGCTTGATGTGGTCGTTGTAGATGCCGCGCTGGTGCTGGTCCGGCGCGAGGATCATGATGAGGTCGGCCCACGCGGTGGCGTCGGCGACCGACTTCACCTCGAAGCCCTCCTCCTGCGCCTTGGCGGTCGACTTCGAGCCCTCCTTGAGCGCGATGACGACCTCGACGCCCGAGTCGCGGAGGTTCTGCGCGTGGGCATGGCCCTGCGAGCCGTAGCCGACGATGGCGACCTTCTTGCCCTGGATGATCGACAGGTCGGCGTCGGAGTCGTAGAAGATCTCAGCCATGGTGTGTTCTTTCTCCTTGTTGTGAAGGTGAGTGTCCAAGACACGCGGATAATGTGGGGCGAGCGTCCGCGTGTCTTGGACACTCGCCGGGTCTTTGTCAGCCTCGGAGGACGCGCTCGGTGATGGACTTCCCACCGCGGCCGATCGCGAGCAGACCCGACTGCGCCAGCTCTTTGATGCCGAACGGCTCGAGCGCCCGGAGGATCGCCTCGATCTTGCCCCGGTCGCCGGTCACCTCGACCACGAGCGCATCGGTGGCATAGTCCACGATCGACGCGCGGAAGAGGTTCACGACCTCGATGACGTTCGACCGGGTCTGGTTGTCGGCCCGCACCTTGATGAGCATGTGCTCTCGCTGCACCGAGGCGGCCGGGTCGAGCTCGACGATCTTGATGACGTTGATGAGCTTGTTCAGCTGCTTGGTCACCTGCTCGAGCGGCAACTCCTCCACATCCACCACGACGGTGATGCGGGAGAGACCGGGCACCTCGGTGACGCCCACGGCGAGCGACTCGATGTTGAAGCCGCGGCGCGCGAACAGGCCCGCGACGCGGGTCAGCAGACCGGGCTTGTTCTCCACGAGGAGACTCAGGACATGACGACTCATCTCAGGCCTCCTCGTCGAACGTCGGGGCGTGATCGCGCGCGTACTGGATGTAGCTGTTGCTGACCCCCTGCGGCACCATCGGCCACACCATCGCGTCGGCGCTGACGACGAAGTCGAGCACCACAGGACGGTCGTTGGTCTCCAGCGCCGTGCGGATCGCCGCGTCGACGTCCTCCTCCTTCTCGACACGCAGCGCGAGGCAGCCGTAGGCCTCGGCCAGCTTGACGAAGTCGGGGATGCGGATCGTGTCGTGGCCCGTGTTCAGGTCGGTGTTCGAGTAGCGGCCGTCGTAAAAGAGCGTCTGCCACTGCCGCACCATCCCGAGCGACGAGTTGTTGATGATCGCGACCTTGATGGGGATGTTGTTGATCGCGCAGGTCGCGAGCTCCTGATTGGTCATCTGGAAGCACCCGTCGCCGTCGATGGCCCACACCACGCGGTCGGGCTCGGCCACCTTCGCCCCCATCGCGGCCGGGACGGAGTAGCCCATCGTGCCGGCTCCCCCGGAGTTGAGCCACGCGTTCGGACGCTCGTACTTGATGAACTGCGCCGCCCACATCTGGTGCTGCCCGACCCCTGCGGCGTAGATGCCTTCGGGACCGGTGAGCTCGCCGATGCGGGAGATGACGTACTGCGGAGAGAGGAGCCCGTCGGTCGGCTCGGCGTATCCGAGGGGGAACTCGTCCTTCAGTCCGTCCAGGAACGCCCACCACTCGGTCGTGTCGGGCTTCTGCCCGCCGGTGACCGCGCGGAAAGCCGCACCGAGGTCGACCAGGACGTCGCGGAGGTCTCCCACGATCGGGACGTCGGCGGTGCGGATCTTCGAGATCTCGGCCGGGTCGATGTCGACGTGCACGACCTTGGCGTGCGGCGCGAACAGAGCAGCCTTGCCGGTGACGCGATCGTCGAAGCGAGCACCGAGGGAGATCAGCAGATCCGACTCCTGCAGCGACAGCACCGCCGGAACCGTCCCGTGCATGCCCGGCATGCCGAGGTGCTGCGGGTGCGAGTCGGGGAACGCGCCGCGAGCCATCAGCGTCGTGACGACGGGCGCGCCCGTGGCTTCGGCGAGAGCCAACAGCTCCGAGGACGCCTGCGAGCGGATGACACCGCCGCCGACGTAGAGCACCGGCTTGCGGGCCTCGGCGAGGAGCTGTGCCGCGGCCTGGATCTGCTTTCCGTGGGCCTTGGTCACCGGACGGTAGCCCGGTAGGTCGATCTTGGGCGGCCACACGAACGGCACTTCGGCCTGCTGAGCGTCTTTCGTGATGTCCACCAGCACGGGACCGGGGCGTCCGGTCCCCGCGATCTCGTACGCGGCGGCGATCGCACCGGGGATCTCGGAGGCGTCCTTCACCAGGAAGGAGTGCTTCGTGATCGGCATCGTGATGCCCACGATGTCGGCCTCCTGGAAGGCGTCGGTCCCCATGAGCGTGGAGAACACCTGACCGGTGATGCACACCAGCGGCACGGAGTCCATGTACGCGTCGGCGATCGCGGTGACGAGGTTGGTCGCGCCAGGGCCGCTGGTCGCGATGGCGACGCCGACCTTGTTCGACGCGGCCGCGTAGCCCTCGGCCGCGTGACCGGCACCCTGCTCGTGACGGACGAGTATGTGGCGCAGGGCGGACGAGTCCATGAGCGGGTCGTAGACGGGAAGGATCGCCCCGCCCGGAAGGCCGAAGACGTCGGTGACGCCGAGCAGTTCGAGCGAGCGGACGACCGCTTCGGCCCCCGTGAGGACGGGCGCCGCGTTTCCGCGCGCGGGTGGTCGGGGCACAGCTGCAGTGTCGGATGACATGAAAGAACCTCGAATGATCGATGACGCTGTCAGGACGGCCTATCCCGTCGTCGCGCCCTCCGCAGCGGAGCGCACGAGCTTCGAGTATTTGGCCAGGACGCCACGGGTATAGCGCGGAGGAAGGGGCTCCCAGCCGTCACGGCGGGAGTTCAGCTCAGCCTCGTCGACGAGTAGGTCGAGAGTGCGAGCCGCGATATCGACCCGTATCAGATCACCATCGCGCACGAAGGCGATGGGACCAGCGTCCACCGCTTCGGGTGCTATGTGGCCGATGCACAGGCCGGTTGTGCCGCCTGAGAATC
>NZ_JASGDO010000021.1:0-11235 GCF_047607225.1 Microbacterium sp.
CAGCCGCACGCGTGCGTCGGCACCCGCGTGACCGGCGACCGCCTCCGCGTGGGCCACGGCCGTGCGGGCGGCCGCGACCGTTCCCGGGAGGGCGGAGCGAGCGCCCCGCAGGCGCTGCTGCGCTGTCCGGGCATCACCGACGGCAAGGTCCAGTCGGTCGCGCAGACGGGCCAGCTCCGTGACGGTGGCGGTGGGACGCCGTCCGGCCTGGGGCTCCAGGGCATCGACGGCGTCGGCCACGGCTCGCAGCTCACGGCCCAGCCGCTCCGCATCCTCCGGTTCGGCCTGGGCCCGCAGTGTCTCGGCCTGGCGCACGGCCTCGCGCGCCGCGGCGATCTCCCCGGCCACGCCCTGGGCGGCATCCAGGAGGGCGCGGTGCCGTTCTTCGAGGGTCCGTGCGGCCTGCTGTCCTCGACGGAGCGCCCGTTCCGCTCGCCCCAGCGCTGCCAGAGCGGAGCGCGTGGGATCCTGTGCCGCCTCGTCCGCCTCTGCGAGGAGGGTCGCCACTTCAGCCAGCGTCGCCGTCACCTCGGTAGCGGCCCGCTCCGCGTCGGCCACCTCCTCCGGATCGAAGCGCCCGGCGACCTCGGCCACGAGCGCGTCGACGTCGCCCGCTTCGGCGCGGAGCGCCTCGAGGCGCGTGCGCGCCCGTGCGACCTGTTCTCCCGCCGACTGGTTCGCCGACATCCACTGGGCGTGCTCCTGGCGCGCCGCCGCGATCTGCGCGGTGGCCTGCGACGTGCGAGCGTGGAGCGAGAGGGCGACGCGCCGCACCTCTTCGGGGTGGGCGTCGGGAGCGAGGTCGCGCAGCCGTCCGAACGCCTCGTCGCGGATGCGCTGGGCCGTGAGGCGCGCGCGGCGCAGCGCGGCCGGCGCCGTGCCGTCGTAGAGCGCCCCGGAGAGGGCGACCTCCAGTTCGAGCTCCTCGACCGCGTCGTCGAGAGCGACGAGGGCGACGCCCGCCCGCGCGCGTTCCGCCTCGGCACGGGCGCGGGCACGAGGCCCTCCCCGGGCACGCCGCAGCGACCAGATGAGCGTGCCGGCACCGAGGCCGGCGACCCCGAAGACGACGGCAGCCGGCACCAGCCAGCGGACGATCTCCTCCAGGGGCATGGTCAGGCGTCGTCCTCGATCAGCAGCAGCGCGCGGAGCTCATCGACGTCGTGGACGACGGCCTGGGCTCCCTCCGACTCGTGCGGCCAGCTGAAGCCCCACGTGACGAAGATCACGGGGACGCCCTGATCGGCGCCGCCCTCGATGTCGTGGTGACGGTCGCCGATGAGGACCGGGCGACGGGTGTCGACGCCGACCGCGGCGAGACGGCGCAGCGACTCGGCGACGATGGCGGACTTCGTGGCGAGCGTCTGTTCGTCGGGCGTGGCACCCACGATCGCCTGGAGGCGGGGCGCCAGGGTGAAGTGCTCCATGAGCGCCAGCACCTGGTTCTCGGGCTTGGAGCTGGCCGTCCCCTGCGGCACGCCCGCGGCCGACAACTCCTCGATCAGCTCACCGACACCGGGGTAGAGGCGGGCACCGCTCGTGTATCCCTCGGCTTTGCCGATCTGCCGGTAGTACGCGACGGCTTCGGCGGCCCGCGCGCCGGTCATCCCGACGTTCGCCTGGAAGGAGTCGTACATCGGCGGACCGATCCAGTGCACGAGCTCCTCGCGCGTGGGAGCGGGGAAGCCGAAGTGCTCGAGACAGAGGGTCAATCGCCGCAGGATGCCCTCCGACGCGTCGACGATCGTTCCGTCGACGTCCCAGAGAATGCACGTCCACGGAGATCTCATCGTCATACCGCCAGCCTATCCAGGGCCCGTCGACGGCCGGCCGCCGCGCGCTGACGGGGGCTGTCAGAAGAGCGTGGGGAGGCCGCTGTCGGTGCCCTTCATCGCCTCGTAGTCCAGGACGACGCAGGCGATCCCGCGATCGGTGGCGAGCGTGCGGGCCTGCGGCGCGAAGGCCTGTGCCGCCAGCACTCCGCGCACGGGACGCAGGTGCGAGTCGCGATTGAGGAGCTCGAGATAGCGGGTGAGCTGTTCGACGGCGTCGATACCGGCGCGGCGCTTGACCTCGACGGCGACGTGGGCGGCCGCGGCGCCGTCGGCCGAGGCCAGCTCCACGGTGACGGCCGCCTCGGGGTTGCGCAGCAGAAGGTCGACGGGACCGATCGCCGTCGGGTACTCACGGCGGACGAGGGTGAGCCCGTCGCCGATCACCTCGACCTGTTCGGCGAGCAGCCGCTGCAGATCGGCCTCCACGCCGTCCTTCTGCAGGCCGGGATCGATGCCGAGGTCGTGCGACGAGTCGTGGAGCACTTCGTAGATCCGCACGAGCAGCGCGTCGCCGGTCTTGGCGTGCGTGACGCGCCAGTGCTCGAGCACCCCTGCCGACGCGGACTCCTCATCCGGGGTCTCGACGGTGAGCGTGCACGGGGGACTCATCCAGTTGAGCGGCTTGTACGAGCCGCCGTCGGAGTGGACGAGCAACGACCCGTCGCCCTTGTGCACGAGCAGGCGAGTGGCCAGGGGCAGGTGGGCGTTGAGTCGACCGGTGTAGTCGACGGAGCAGCGGGCGATGACGAGACGCACCCGTCGAGCCTACCCACCGCCTCAGTGGTGTCCGGTGCCGATCTTCGATCCGGCGATCGGCTTGGCGGCGCCCGACGCCAGCCCCGACATGACGATGAGCCCGACGATGATCCACAGCGTCGACAGGATGCCGATCTGGTGGCTGATCCAGCCGAGGACGGGGGGCCCGCAGAGGAATGCGAGGTAGCCGATCGTCGCGGCGGCAGACACCGAGGCGGCGGCTTTCTGCGGATCGTCGGCGGCCGCCGACATGCCGAGGGGGAACCCGAGCGACGCGCCGGCTCCCCACAGGGCCACGCCCACGAGCGCGATCGGGAAGGTCGGCGCGACGATGAACAGCACGAGGCCGCTCGCCGCGGCGACGGCGAGCACGCGCAGGGTCCAGACGCGCCCGATGCGGTCGACGAGGGGGCCGCCGAGCACACGGAACACGGTCATCGCGATCGAGAAGACGGTGAGCGCGATCGCGCCGACCGCCTGCTTCTCGCCGTGGCCGTCGACCACCGCGATGGTCAGCCAGTCGCTCGCGCTCCCCTCCGCGAAGGCCATGCCCAGCATGATGACGCCGATCGCGTAGGTGCGCGGATCGCGCCAGACCGTCAGGAGAGCGGCGAAGCGCTCGCGGCGGCTGAGCGCCTCGCCGTCGGCGGTGGGCGCCTCGTGGCGGGGGACGTAGACGAGGGAGACGAGCCCGGCGACGATCGCGAGACCGGCGATCGCGCCGAGGTGCCAGCCGACGCCGACGCCCCAGGCGGCCATCGCCACGCCGATGCCGGCGCCGGCGACCGTCCCGAGGCTGAAGAAGGCGTGGAAGAGGGGCATGAGCGTGCGCCCGAACCGCTGCTCGACGGCGGCGGCCTCGACGTTCATCATGACGTCGGTGGAGCTGAGGCCGAGGCCCAGGAAGCCGAGTCCGACTGCGGTGAGGGCATAGGAGTGCGCGACCTCCACGCCGATCCCCGCGAGCAGCAGCCCGAACGCGAAGCAGGAGATGGTCGCCACCATTCCCCGTCGGGCTCCCCAGCGCGCCACGATGATGTTGGCCAGCGACAGGCCGACGAGCGAGGTGGCTCCCATCACGAACAGGAGGGCGCCGACGCCCGGATCGTCGATCCCGAGCGCGATCTTGACGGCCGGAAGGCGCGACGCCCAGGACGCGAAGCCGATGCCGGTGACGAAGAAGATCGTGAAGATGGCCGTCCGCCAGTGGACGAGCTGAGCACGGGTGAGGGCGGAATGCACGGGTACACCCTACCGAATCGATTCGACCGGCCGCAGGCCGCGGGTTACGATCAGAGGCGATGAGCAGCCGCCGAGCAACGATCGCGGACGTCGCACGTGCGGCGGGCGTCTCGCCGTCGACCGCGTCGGTCGTCTTCAGCGGTAAGACGCCGGTCTCCGACGAGACGCGGGCTCGCGTGCTCGAGGCCGCCGCCGCTCTCGGGTATTCGGGGCCGGACCCGCTCGCGGCCTCGCTCCGGCGTGGGCGGAGCGGGATCGTGGGTGTGCTGCAGCGCGGCCGGTTGGGCACCGTCTTCACCGATCCCGTGCAGCGCGCGACGATGGACGGGCTCGCCGACGCGGTGTCGGCGATCGATGCGAGCCTGCTCCTCCTCCCGCCGCTCACCCGCCGTACGGCGGCCGGCGAGACCGCGCCGGCCCCAGCGCCCGCCGCGACCCTCGCGACGGTGCCGCTGGATGCCGCCGTGCTCATCGGGACGATCCCCGAAGCGTCCGGCGACGTCGCGCTGCTGCGGGCCCGTGGCGTGCCTGTCGTCGTGATCGAGGGGGACGCCGGTGACGGCGTTCCGCGCATGGCGCTCGACAACCAGGACGCCGAGCACTGCCTCGCCGACCACATCCGCCGGCTGGGTCACACCGACGTCGCGGTCGTCGCGCTGCCGACGGACCTCAACGTCACGCACGAGCGTCTGGAGGGCGTTCGCCGGGTCTTCCCCGACGCCCCCGCCTATCCGACGCTCGGCAGCTCGATCGACGAGGGCCTGCGGGTCGGCCGTGACGTCTTCTCGCGGGGACGCCCCACGGCGGTGCTCGCGCAGAGCGATCTGCTGGCCGCCGGGGTGATCCGGGCGGCGGAGGAGGCCGGACTCTCGGTCCCCGGAGACGTGAGCGTCGCGGGCTTCGACGGCGTGCGGGTGGACGGCCTCGCCCCGTACGAGCTGACCACGATGGTCCAGCCCGCCGTCGACAAGGGCCGTGCCGCCGGGGCGGCGATCGTCGCGATGCTCGCCGGAGAACAGCCCGCCTCCGTGCGGTTCACGAGTGTGTTCCGATCCGGGAATACGACGGGACCGATTCCGCCGTCGGCCGCACCGGGGCCCCGTTGACCCCGTAGACTGGACATCCGACCCCCGCGACCTGTCTGGAGGCCAGATGCTGCTGCTCCTGGCTGCGTTCGCGGTGGTGCCGTTGACGCTGCCATGGATGGTGGCGCGCATCGGTTCCCGGGCCTTCTTCGTCGCGGCGATCGTTCCGATCGTGGCATTCGTCCACGCCGCGATCCAGGCCCCCGCCGTCTTTGCCGGCGACAGCCCGACGGAGTCCTTCTCCTGGATCCCCGCCCTCGGCGTCGACCTCTCGATGAAGATGGACACGCTCGGCTGGGTGATGACGCTGATCGTCACCGGTGTCGGTGCGCTCGTCATGCTCTACTGCCGCTGGTACTTCGACGGCAAGAAAGCGGGCGTCGGGCTCTTCTCCGCCGTCCTCCTCGCCTTCGCGGGGGCGATGTACGGCCTCGTCCTCACCGACGATCTGATCGTGCTCGTGATGCTGTGGGAGGTCACGAGCGTTCTCTCCTACCTGCTGATCGGCTTCTACCACGCGCGCGGAGCGAGCCGGAGAGCCGCACTGCAGGCACTGCTCGTGACGACGCTCGGGGGCCTCGTCATGTTCGTCGGCGCCGTGATGCTCGTGGTGCTCTACGGCACGACGAGCCTGACGACGATCCTCGCCGCTCCCCTTCCCGCGGGCGATGCCGGGGTGCTTCTGAACGTCGCGATCGTCCTCATGCTCGTCGGCGCTCTCAGTAAGTCGGCGATCTTCCCCTTCCATTTCTGGTTGCCGGGAGCCATGGCCGCCCCCACGCCCGTCAGCGCGTATCTGCACGCGGCGGCGATGGTCAAGGCCGGCATCTACCTCATCGCTCGGCTCGCTCCGGCCTTCGCCGACTCCGACCCCTGGCGTCCGATCATCATCACGCTCGGCATCTTCACGATGCTGCTGGGCGGTCTCCAAGCGCTCCGCGAGTCCGACCTCAAGCGCATCCTCGCGTTCGGCACCGTCAGCCAGCTCGGCATGCTGACGGTCGTGCTCGGCTACGGAGAGCGCAACTCCGCCCTGGCGGGACTGGCCCTCCTGGTGGGACACGCGCTGTTCAAGTCCTCGCTCTTCCTCGTCGTCGGGGTGATCGACCGCCAGCTCAGCACGCGCGACATCGGCGAGTTGTCGGGGGTGGGGCGCCAGGCGCCGACCCTCGCCGTCTTCTCGATCATCGCGATCGCCTCGATGGTGGGCGTCGCCCCCACGGTGGGGTTCGTCGCGAAGGAGGCGGCCCTCACCTCTCTCCTGGAGGGCGGAGCGACGCCCGAGGCGCTCGTCCCGCTGATCGGCATCGTCCTCGGCTCGGCGCTGACCGCCGCCTACGGCATCCGCTTCGTCTGGGGCGCGTTCTGGACCAAGAAAGACGCCGCGGGGGCCCCACGCCCCGTGACGGAGTGGCCCGACCCGCCCCTCGGCTTCCTCGCCGCCCCCGTGGTGCTGAGCGGTCTGACCGTCGTCGCCGGGGTCGCCTCGCCCCTCCTCGACGTCGCGCTGTCCGGATACGCCGACACGATGCCCGAGGACGTCGGGGGCAAGCCCTACCACCTCGCCCTGTGGCACGGGTTCGAGCCCGCCCTGTTCCTCTCGCTCGGCTCGATCGCCGCGGGCGCGCTGTTGTTCTGGCTGGTCCAACGCACGCAATGGCACTCCCGCATCCTGCCCTTCACCGCGGCCGACGCCTACAACCTCGTGCTCCGGGTGATCGCCCGCGCGGCGGTGTGGACGACGACCTTCACGCAGCGCGGCTCGCTTCCGGTCTACGTCGGCACGATCTTCGTGGTCTTCGTCGCCGCCGAGGGCACCGCCCTGCTCGCGAGCCCGCAGTGGCGCATCGACCTCGACCCGTGGCAGACCCCGATGCAGGTGGTCGTGGCGCCGATCATGATCATCGCGGGTCTCGTGGCCGTGCGGGCCCGCAAGCGCTACACGGGCGTCGTGCTCGTCTCGGTGACGGGGCTCGGCATGGTGTTGCTGTTCGCCACGAGCGGCGCCCCCGACCTCGCGCTCACCCAGATCCTCATCGAGACGGTGACCCTCGTCGCCTTCGCCCTCGTGCTCCGGCGCATCCCCGCGCGCCTGGGCGAGCACAACGCGTCGGTGCTTCCCCTCGTGCGCGCCGTCATCGCCGTCGCGGTCGGAGCGACGATGGCGATGGTCGCGATGGTGGCCACGGGCGCGCGGGTCGCCGATCCCATCTCGGATCGCTTCCCCGAACTGGCGTACGAGATCGGACACGGGAAGAACGTCGTCAACGTCGCACTCGTCGACCTCCGCGGCTGGGACACGATGGGCGAGCTGTCGGTGCTGATCCTCGCCGCGACCGGCGTCGCCTCGCTCGTGTTCGTGACGCACCGCTCCGACCTCCTGTCCCGCACGATCGCGTCGCTGCCGACGAGCGCGACGCGCACCCGCCGCCCCCTGATCGAGACGGTCGACGGCCCGCAGCCCCGCGCGAGCGCGCCGGGGAGCACGCGTCAGGCGTGGCTCGTGGGCGGCCAGCGCATGCGGCCCGAGAACCGCTCGCTCATCCTCGAGGTGATCGTCCGGATCCTCTTCCACACGATCATCGTGGTGTCGATCTATCTGCTGTTCGCCGGTCACAACCTCCCCGGGGGAGGCTTCGCGGGCGGGCTCGTCGCGGGTATGGCGCTCGTGATGCGCTACGTGGCGGGGGGCCGTTACGAGCTCGGAGCGGCCGCTCCCACCGACGCCGGACGCCTGCTCGGGGCGGGCATGAGCCTCGCCGTCGCCTGCGCCGTCGTGCCGCTGTTCTTCGGCGAGGCGCCCCTCACCAGCACCTTCTGGGAGGCGAACATCCCCGTGCTCGGTCACGTCGAGTTCGTCACCTCGACGCTCTTCGACGTGGGCGTGTACCTCGTGGTGGTCGGACTCGTCCT
The DNA here is from genome assembly GCF_047607225.1 of Microbacterium sp. Classification (GTDB taxonomy): domain Bacteria; phylum Actinomycetota; class Actinomycetes; order Actinomycetales; family Microbacteriaceae; genus Microbacterium. Next base: position 7,832 of record NZ_JASGDO010000021.1, read on the forward strand.
CGACGTGCTGCGCTCGCTCGGCGGCGAGGTCGACCGGCAGGCGCAGGAACTGCGTGAGCGGGGGGTGAGCGTCCCGTGACCGTCTCCCTCGTTCTCATCATCATCATGGGCGCCCTGTTCGCCGCCGGTGTCTACTCGATGCTCGAGCGGAGCCTCACGCGCGTGCTCATCGGATTCCTCCTGCTCGGCAATGCCGCGAACCTTTTCCTCCTGGTCGTGATGGGCCGCCCCGGCGTCGCGGCGTTCTTCGGCGATGCGACCTCGCCCGACGAGATGAGCGATCCGCTGCCGCAAGCGCTGACCCTGACGGCGATCGTCATCACCTTCGCGGTGTCGGCCTTCCTCCTGGCGCTGATCTACCGGTCGTGGCAGCTGGGCCAGGCCGACACCGTGCACGACGACGAAGAGGACATCGCCCTGCGCGACCGTGCCCCCGAGGACGAAGACACGATGGACGACGAGATCACCGACGAGGACGACGACGCGACCACCGACTTCATCGGCACCGAGACCGCCCCGATCGTCGTGCTGCACCACCGAGACCTCGACGCGATCCGCGACGACGCACCCACCGATGCCCCGACAGGGTCGGGAGGTGAGCGATGAACGCCCTCGTTCCGCTGCTGGTGACCCTGCCGCTCCTCGGCGCCGCGATCGCGCTCATCTTCGGTCGTCAGCGGAAGGTCCAGGTGGGCGTCTCGATCGTCACGCTCACCCTCGTGCTGGCCATCGCCGCGGTGCTGCTGTACACGGTGGACGTCTCGGGGGAGGCGATCGCCGTGTCGGTGGGCGGATGGCCGATCCCGTTCGGCATCGTCCTGTACGTCGACCGCCTTGCGGCGCTTCTGGTCGTGGTCTCCTCGATCGTGCTGCTCGCGGTGCTCCTCTTCTCGGTGGGGCAGGGGGCTGCCGACGGCGACGACGAGACACCGGTGACGATCTTCCACCCGTCGTACCTCATCCTCGCGGCGGGCATCTTCAACGCCTTCATCGCCGGCGATCTCTTCAACCTCTACGTCGGGTTCGAGATCCTCCTCGTCGCCTCCTACGTCCTCATCACGCTGGGATCGACCGAGTCGCGCATCCGCACCGGCGTCGTCTACATCGTCGTCTCGCTGGTGTCGTCGATCCTCTTCCTCGCCGCGATCGCCGCGATCTACGGCGCCCTCGGCACCGTCAACATTGCGCAGCTGGCCGCGCGCATGACCGAGCTCCCGCAGGACGTGCAGCTCGTCCTCCACCTGATGCTGCTCCTCGCCTTCAGCATCAAGGCCGCGATCTTCCCGCTGTCGTTCTGGCTGCCCGACTCCTACCCGACCGCCCCCGCGCCGGTCACGGCCGTGTTCGCCGGATTGCTGACGAAGGTCGGCGTGTACGCGATGATCCGCACCGAGACGCAGATCTTCCGCGACAACGACGTGAACACCCTGCTGCTGATCGTCGCCCTCGCCACGATGATCGTGGGGGTCCTGGGTGCGGTGGCGCAGGCCGAGCTCAAACGCATCCTGTCGTTCACCCTCGTCAGCCACATCGGCTACATGGTGTTCGGGCTCGCGATCGCGACACCTGCCGCCCTCGGCGCGACGATCTACTACATGGTCCACCACATCGTGGTGCAGACGACGCTGTTCCTCGCGGTCGGGCTCGTCGAGCGCCGGGCCGGATCGACATCGATCCTCAAGGTCAAGGGACTCATGAAAGCGGCGCCCGTGATCGCGGTGCTCTACTTCATCCCCGCGATCAACCTCGGCGGCCTGCCGCCGTTCTCGGGGTTCATCGGCAAGTTCGCCCTCTTCGACGCCGCCGCGCAGGTGGGGACCCCCCTCATGTACGTGCTCATCGTCGGCGGGATCGTGACGTCTCTCCTCACGCTCTACGCCCTCATGCGCGCGTGGAACCTCTCGTTCTGGCGCGAGGACGAGGAGCAGGGCGACGAGGCGACAGACCGCATCTCGTACCTCGGCGGCGCTCCGGCCGCGGCGACCCAGACCGAGCGCCGGGTGATCCCGAGGATCATGACGGCGGCCACAGCCGGCATGGTCGCCGTCACCGTCGCGCTGACGATCTTCGCGGGGCCGTTGTATGAGCTGTGCGCCAACATCGGCGCCGCGCTGCAGGACCCGGTCGTGCTCGTCTCCGACGAAGGGACGACACCATGAGTCCCAAGTCGGTCGTCGTCACCGTCTGGCGGCAGCTGCCCTTCTTCGTCTGGCTCGTCGCGCTGTGGATGCTGCTGTGGGGTCAGTTCACCGTGTTGGCCGCGCTGACCGGTGTCGTGGTCGCCGTCTTCGTGACGCGCGTCTTCCGTCTCCCCGCGGTCGAGCTCTCGGGTCGCGTCAACCTGTGGTGGGGGCTCATCTTCGTCGGGGAGTTCCTCCTCGCGCTCATCCGCGGCTCACTCACGGTGGCCTTCCAGGTGCTGGACTGGCGACGTCAGCCGGGGACCGCCATCATCGCGGTGCCCCTCGTGACAGACGACGACCTCATCATGACCCACGTCGCCGTCACCGCCTCGCTGATCCCCGGCTCGCTCATCGTCGACATCGACCGCGACCGCCGAGTGCTCTACCTGCACGTCATCGGCGTGCGCGATCTCGAGCAGGTGGAGGAGCAGCGGCGCTCCGTGCAGCACTGGGAAGAGCGTCTGGTGCGCGTGGTGGGTTCGCGTGCTCAGTTGCAGACGGTCCGCGACGTGCAGGCGGCTCGCCGCGAGACGGCCGGCGCCGGACGGAGGACCCCTCGATGACCCTCATCCTGCTCATCGCGATCTACGCGGTGTTCGCCGTGGCCGCGCTGCTGACGCTGTGGCGCATCATCATCGGCCCCTCGATCCTCGACCGCGCCGTGGCGTCGGACGTGCTGCTGACGCTCATCATGTGTGTGCTCGGGGCCGAGATGGCCGTCAATCATCACACCCGCACGCTGCCGCTCCTGCTCATCGTCGCGGCCGTGGGCGTGTTCGGCTCCATCTCCATCGCCCGCTTCGTGGCCCGTCGAGACGGAGCGAACCGATGAACGAGGTGCGCGAGATCATCGTCCTGGTCCTGATCCTCATCGGTGCGCTGCTGTGTCTGACCGCCGCGATCGGGCTGCTCCGCTTCCGCGATGTGCCGATGCGGCTCCACGCTGCCACGAAGCCGCAGGTGCTCGGCCTGCTCCTCATCTGCGTCGCGATCGCCTTGGCGCTCGAGTCGTGGGGCGTGGCCGCATTCCTCGTGCCGGTCATGCTGATCCAGCTCGCCACGGCGCCACTGTCTGCGCACATGGTGGGCCGGCAGGCGTACCGGAACGGCACGATCGACGAACGGTCCCTCGTGGTCGACGACCTCGCCGACGACCGGCGCACACCGCCCGCCGCCGGAGGGTGACCGGCGCGGTCCGCCGCCGGCGCTGACCGCCGCCCG
>NZ_JASGDO010000022.1:0-27586 GCF_047607225.1 Microbacterium sp.
ACGGGCTCCGCCGCGACGACCGCGGTGGCCGCCACCGGCGCGGAGGGCGGCTCCTCAGCCGGCTGCTCAGCCGGCGCGGGCGTCTCGGTCGCGGCGCCCTCGATGACTGACGCCGGCAACGGCGGCACCGCGTCGATGATCTCGGGAGCAGCCGTGTCGGTCGGCGCGGCGGACGGCTCCTCGTCGCCCTCCGTCGCCGCCAACGCCTTCGCCTCGAAGAACGTGCCATCGGGGTGGACGATCATCGGCCAGCGCGCACCGGCTTCGACCACCGTCGCCGTGACCGGCTCACCCGCGGACGCAGCCAACTGACGGATGGCCTCGACCACCCGAGCGCGCATCCCCTCCGCCGTCGAGGCGAAGACCTCATCGATCTCGCCGCCGACGTGGATCTCGGCTCCGGTGCTCGAGGTGATGCGCACGGTCGGTTCGTAGGTCACAGTTCCCACAGGAGTCCTTTCTGGACGGGCCCCCCAAGTATCCCACCCCGGCCAGATCGTCACACGGGCGAAACAGAAACGGCCGTCGCCGTACACACGGCACCGCGATCATGGTCGGCACCTGCACCTTTCCCGCCTCTCACACCCGAAGGACTTCGATGGCGATCCACCGCATCGGGCGCGCCCGCACCCGCGCCCTGACCACGGCCGCCCTGGCCGTGGCATCCGTTCTGGCACTCTCGGCCTGCGCCGGCGGCAGCACGCCCGCTCCGTCCGGGGGATCCGGCGCCGCCGCCGACCACGGCGAGATCAGCGTGCAGTACTCCTGGATCAAGAACGAGGAGTTCGCCGGCGAGTTCTACGCGTATGAGAACGGGTACTACGACGAGGCGGGGTTCTCCAACGTGGTCGGCATCTCCGGGCCGGACACGGGCGTTGCAAAGCTGCTGTCGGGCACGGTCCACGTGGCGCTCTCGGATGCCGCATCGATCGGCGCAGCCATCGCCGAGCAGGACGCGCCGCTGAAGATCATCGGGGCCACCTTCCAGAAGAACCCCTTCACGATCCTCTCGCTCGCAGACGGCGGCAACATCACGACGCCGCAGGACCTCGTGGGCAAGAAGATCGGCGTCCAGGACTCGAACGCGTCGGTGTTCGCCGCGCTCCTGAACGCGAACGGGATCGACCCCGCCGACGTGACGGTGGTCCCCGTCGAGTTCGACCCCACCCCGCTCATGAACGGTGACGTCGACGGGTTCATGGCCTACCTCACCAACGAGGCGCTCACCGTCGAACTCGCCGGCTACGACATCACCAATCTCGCCTACGCCGACAACGGTGTGCCGTACGTGGCCGAGACGTTCTCGGTCACCGACCAGTACCTCGCCGAGAACAAGGAGCTGCTCAAGGCCTTCCTCACCGCCGAGATCAAGGGGTGGACCGACGTGTTCCAGAACTCCACCGACGACTCGGTCGAGCTCATCACGAAGTACTACAACCAAGCGGCGGAGGACTCGGCCGACGGCCTCGAGGCCGTCTTCGGCGCCCTCGACCCGACCAAGACGTCCAAGGGTCTGGAGGCCGAGAAGCTCCTCATCTCCACGCCCGAGACGGAGGCGAACGGGCTCTTCACGATCTCCGACGAGCTCAAGCAGCAGACGGTCGCGTCGCTCAAGGCCGCCGGGTGGGACGTGAGCGTGGACGACCTGTTCGACACGACGATCATCGACGAGATCTACACCGAGAACGCCGACCTCAAGAACTACCTGCCCTGATCCCATGACGCAGAGCTCCACCGCCTCCGATGCCGGTGCCGCGCCTTCACCGGGCGGCACCGGCATCCGGATCGACGGCCTCACCAAGACGTTCACCGGCCGGCGCGGGCGTTCCGTGACCGCCCTGCAGGACACCGAGCTGCACACCGACCAGGGCTCCTTCCTCGCCCTCCTCGGTCCGTCCGGCTGCGGAAAGTCGACGATCCTCCGCATCCTCGCCGACCTGGAGACCGCCACGGCCGGCACCGTGCGCGTCGACGGCAAGACGCCCCACGAGCTGCGCGCCTCGGGTGAGCTCGGCATCGCCTTCCAGGACCACGCACTGCTGCCCTGGCGGAGCGTCCGCAGCAACATCCGGCTGCCGTTCGAGGTCGCCGGCCGCCGGGTCGACGACGCCTACATCGACGAGCTGATCGCTCTGGTCGGCCTGCAGGGCTTCGAGAAGTCGCGGCCCGCGCAGCTGTCGGGCGGGATGCGCCAGCGGGTGTCGATCGCCCGCGCCCTGGCCCTCAAGCCCTCGGTGCTTCTGCTCGACGAGCCGTTCGGGGCGCTCGACGACATGACGCGGCAGAACCTCAACCTCGAGCTCCTGCGCATCTGGAGTGAGAAGCCGGCGACCACGCTGCTGGTCACCCACGGCATCTCCGAGGCGATCTTCCTCTCCGATCGCGTGGCGGTCATGTCGCCCCGGCCGGGGCGGGTCAAGGAGATCATCGACGTCGACCTTCCGCGCCCGCGCACGCCGGAGATGCAGCGCACTCCCGAGTTCCACGCGCTGGTCGATCGCGCCTCCGACCTGCTCTTCGGCGACGACGGCCGCGCCGCCGCCGAGTCATGACCTGCCGCAGGGAGTCGTCATGAGGGCACGTCGACGCATGCCCGGCTGGCTGGCCGCGCTGATCGGGACCGTGGCACTGATCGCCGCGTGGTGGGCGTTCTCGGCGACTGTCTTCACGCCCGCCGAGGGCACCGACTACACCCCCGTGCCCTCACCCTGGGTGGTCCTGACCACGCTCGTCTCCGATGGGCCGGCGCCGTATTGGTCGGTGTTCGCGGTGACCGTGCGGGAGGCGGCGATCGGATACGCCTGGGGGAACGCCATCGCTCTGCTCCTTGCCGCCACCGTGCTGCTACTTCCCCGCCTGGAGCCGATCGTGATGCAGATCGCCGTGGTGAGCTACTGCCTTCCCGTCGTGGCGGTCGGCGGCATCGCGATCGTGACGCTGGGAGGCGCCAAACAGCCCGGCGACGCGAGCGCGACAGCGATCTTCCTCGCCGCCCTCGCGGTGTTCTTCACGACCGTGGTGGGCGCCGTGCTGGGGTTCACGACGGCGGACCGGGCCTCCCTCGACGTGATCCGCGTGTACGGCGGGTCGCGGTGGACGCAGTTGCGCAAGGTGCGGCTCATCGCCGCACTCCCCTCGATCCTCAACGCCCTGCAGATCGCCGTGCCCAGCGCCTTCCTCGGGGCGGTGCTCGGCGAGTACATGGGGGCGATCGACCGAGGCGTGGGCATCACGCTCATCCGCCTGCAGGGGAATCTCGACTCCGCGCGGGTGTGGGTGGTGTTCCTGCTGTGCGCCCTCATCGCCTTGGCCGGCTACGCGGTGGTCGGGCTGCTGGCGCGCCTGGTGACGCCGTGGGTGTCGGGCCGCGCGGCCACCGCGGGAGGACGGCGATGAACCGCGGTCGCTGGCGCCCGGTGGCCCGCGCCGCCGTGAACGCGCTGGCCACCCTCGCGATCGTCCTCCTCCTGTGGCAGGCGGTCGTGAGCCTCACGGGTATCTCCCCCTATGTCGCCAAGGGACCGGCGGATGTGTGGGCGTTCCTCTTCAGCGACGGCGACGACCCCGGGAGCGCCGCGGCGAACCGGGAGGCGATCGCTCCGCTCCTCTCGCAGACCCTGCAAGACGCGGCGCTGGGATTCGTGGTCGGCATCGTCGCCGCGATCGTCCTCGCGATCCTCTTCTCCCTCTCCCGCGGGATCGAGGCGGGCGTCATGCCGCTGGCCCTGCTGCTGCGCAGCGTGCCGCTGGTGGCCCTTGCCCCCGTCATCATCCTCATCACCGGACGCGGCACGCCGGCGTCGGTCGCCGTCATCGGCAGCATCGTCGTGCTCTTCCCCGCGCTCGCCTCGGTGCTGTTCGGACTCAGCCGGGCGCACCCGGAGAGTCTCGACCTCGTGCACGTCTACGGCGGGTCGAGGCTCACCGCGTTGCGCAAGGTGAACGTGCCGGGAGCCCTGCCGTCACTGTTCGCGGCTGCGCGCGTCTCGGTGCCGGGGGCGGTCACCGGCGCCCTGCTGGCGGAGTGGCTCTCGACGGGACAGGGGATCGGCGGGATGATCCAGAAGTTCAATGCGTCCGCGCGCTTCGAAGAGCTCTGGGCGTCGGTGGCGATCATCACCCTCGTCACCCTGGTGCTCTACAACCTCGTGCAGATCGTCGAGACCGCAGTGCTCACCCGCATGGGGATGACCGGCACGCTGACCTGACGCCCGGTTGCCAATGGCGGGAGATCAGACGGTGAAGACGGTGTGCACCGGCCCGCAGACCTCCTGGCCGCGGAGGTCGGCGAGCTCCATCAGCACGGCGGTGCCCGCCACGACATAACCGAGCTCCTCGAGAAGCCGCTGGGCCGCGCGAAGCGTGCCGCCGGTGGCGAGCACGTCGTCGACCAGCAGCACCCGCGTACCGGTGGGGAGGTCGGCGGCCATCTCGATCGTCGCCTGCCCGTACTCCAGGTCGTAGGAGACGGCGGCGGCCGGCCGGGGGAGCTTCCCGGCCTTGCGGATCGGCACCATTCCGACACCCGCGGCCACCGCGGCCGCGCCCGCGAGGAGAAACCCGCGCGCCTCGACTCCGGCGATCACGTCGAACGCCCCGGCGAACGGCGCCACGAGAGCGTCGATCACCGTCCGCATCGCCGCACCATCGGCCAGCAGCGGCGAGATGTCGCGGAAGAGGATCCCCGGCTCCGGGAAGTCGGGGATGCGGGCGATCAGCGACTCGGCGCGGGCGAGGTCGGAGGAGGTCACCGACCCAGCGTACGCGCCGGCGCGTGCTCCCCTCGTCGGCATAACTCCTCCATCCGAGGGGCCGGACGGCGCCCGTGGCCCGCCGGCGACGCGGCGGAGCACATGACTGGAGGAGTTGTGCAGATCACGCCGTCGAGGCTTGCGTGCGCAAGCGCTTGCCCTAGGATGGAGTCCATGACTTCGACGACGACTTCCGTCCTCTCGTCCACCGCCGCCGAGAGCGACCGCCCCGGCTCGGAATGGTGGCGCACCGCCGTGATCTATCAGATCTACCCGCGCTCGTTCGCCGACGCCTCGGGCGACGGCATCGGCGATCTCCGCGGCATCACCTCACGACTCGACGACCTCGTCTCGCTCGGGGTCGACGCGGTGTGGCTGAGCCCCTTCTACCGCTCGCCCCAGCACGATGCGGGGTACGACGTCGCCGACTACCGCGACGTCGATCCCCTGTTCGGCACCCTCGACGACTTCGACGAGATGCTCACCCAGGCCCACGCCCGCGGCATCCGCGTGATCGTCGACCTCGTGCCCAACCACAGCTCCGACCAACACGAGTGGTTCCAGGCGGCACTGGCGGCGGCTCCCGGGAGCCCCGAGCGCGCCCGGTACATGTTCCGCGACGGCAAGGGAGAGAACGGCGAGCTGCCGCCCAACAACTGGGAGTCGGTGTTCGGCGGACCGGCGTGGACGCGGGCGACCGATCCCGATGGAGCCCCCGGGCAGTGGTACCTGCACCTGTTCGACGTCTCACAGCCCGACTTTGACTGGTCCAACCCCGAGGTGCAGGAGGAGTTCCGCAGCATCCTCCGGTTTTGGCTCGACCGCGGCGTGGACGGCTTCCGCGTCGACGTCGCGCACGGCCTCGTCAAGACCGATGGCCTTCCCGACCACCTTCCCTCCGTCGACGCCGACAGCATGGGAGGCGGCGAGGAGGACGTGCCGTACTGGGGTCAGGACGGCGTGCACGAGATCTACCGCGACTGGAACCGGGTGCTCGCGGAGTACGACGGCGACCGTGCCCTGTGCGCCGAAGCGTGGCTGCCCACCGTCGACAAGACCGCCCTGTGGGTGCGACCCGACGAGATGCACCAGGCGTTCAACTTCCCGTACCTGATGACGGAGTGGAACGCGCCGGCCATCCGCACCGTCATCGCCGAGTCGCTGCGCGCCTTCCCGGCCGTGGGCGCTCCGGCGACGTGGGTGCTCTCCAACCACGACGTCGTCCGGCACGCCTCGCGCCTGGCCCTCACGGCGGAGAACCCGCAGGGCCACGGCATCGGCCCGGACTCCCCGGGACAGCCGATCCCCGAGGTGGGCCTGCGCCGCGCGCGTGCGGCCACGACGGTGATGCTGGCCCTCCCCGGCTCGGCCTACCTCTACCAGGGCGAGGAGCTCGGGCTCCCGGAGGTCATCCACCTGCCCGACGACGTGCGGCAGGATCCCACCTGGTTCCGCACCAACCGGGAGCGTTACGGGCGCGACGGCTGCCGCGTGCCGATCCCATGGACCTCGGACGCGCCGGCCTACGGATTCAGCCCCAGCGGCGAGTCGTGGCTGCCGCAGCCGGCGGAATGGACGGACCTGGCGCGGTCGTCACAGGAAGAAGACCCGGATTCGACGCTGTGGCTCTACCGCACGCTGCTGGCGTCGCGCCGCGCGCACGGGCTCGGATCCGGACGGCTGGAGTGGCTCGACGGGTACGGCGACGATGTGCTCGCGTTCCGCGTGCACGCAGGCGACGACGCGGTGACGGTGATCGCCAACGCCGGACGCGCCGCCGTGACGCTCCCGGCCGGCACGGTGCTCGTCGCGAGCGAACGATTCGAGGGCGGCGAGCTGCCGGTCGACACCGCGGTCTGGCTGTCGACGCACTGACGTGGCGAGTCTGGAGGAGGTCGCCCGTCGAGCGGGAGTCTCGACGGCGACCGTCTCTCGCGCTCTGAGCGGGCGTGGCCGACTGTCGGAGCAGACCCGCGCGCGCGTGCGTGCCGCGGCCGACGAGCTCGGCTACGTGGTCTCGGCCGCCGCGTCGAGCCTCGCGACCGGGCGCACCCGCTCCATCGGGGTGATCGTTCCCCTCCTCGACCGCTGGTTCTTCGCCAACGTGCTCGATGGGATCGCGTCCGTGCTGTCGCCCCGCGGATACGACATCACGCTGTACAACGCCACCGACGACCCCGGAGAGCGACGGCGATTGCTCCACACGTCGCTGCGGCGCGGCCGGGTGGATGCCGTCGTCGTGCTGTCCGTCGATTTCTCCGACCCGGAGATCGACGACCTGCAGGCACTCGGCCTGCCCGTGATCGGTCTCGGCACCCCGAGCGCGCGCCTGGCGACACTGCAGGTGGACGACACGGCCGTCGCCCGACTGGCCGCTTCTCACCTGATCGGACTCGGGCACCGCGAGATCGCCCACATCGGCCACAGTCTCGGCGACGACCGCTCCCCCGACATCCCGACTCTGCGCCGGCGCGGCTTCGACGCGGCGCTGGCCGAGGCGGGACTGCGTCCGGCGGCCTTCGCCGCGGCGGACTTCACGATCGACGGCGGGTACCGGGCTGCGCGTGAACTGCTCAGCGCGACTGCTCCCACCGCGATCTTCGCCGCGTCGGACGAGATGGCCTTCGGTGCGCTCTTCGCGGCGCGGGAGGCGGGGCGCGACGTGCCCGGCGATGTCTCGGTGATCGGCGTCGACGGACACGAGATGAGCGGCTTCTTCGGGCTCACCACGATCGAGCAGTTCCCGCACGGGCAGGGACAGCGGGCCGCCGAGGCGGCGCTGGCGGCCCTGGAGGAGGGCGTCGCGGTGCCCGATCCCGTCCTCCCGTTCGCGCTCGTCCCGCGCACCAGCACCGCTCCTCCTCCCCACCCCGTCCCCGGTCGTTGAGCTCCACCCACCGGGGCGACCGCCATGACCCCGCACAGGTGCGCCGCGTAGGCTCGGACGCATGACGATCGACCTCGAGTCCCTCTACATCGACCTGCACCGTCATCCCGAGCTCTCCTTCCAGGAGACGCGGACCGCCGGCGTGATCACGCGCGAGCTCGCGGCACTGGGGCTCGAGCACACCGAGGGCCTCGGTAAGACGGGCGTGGCCACGATCATCCGCAACGGAGAAGGCCCCGTCGTGTGGCTGCGCGCCGATATGGACGGGCTGCCCGTCGCGGAGCAGACCGGGCTCGCCTACGCCTCCACCGCACGCGGCACCGACCCCGCCGGAAACGACGTGCCCGTCATGCACGCGTGCGGGCACGACATGCACGTGACGGCTCTCCTGGGTGCGCTGGAGCGACTGGCCGCGACCACCGACGAGTGGTCGGGAACGGTCGTGGCCGTCTTCCAGCCCGCGGAGGAGTACGGCGCCGGTGCGCAGGCGATGCTCGCCGACGGGGTGCTGGACGCCTACCCCCGACCCGACATCGTGCTCGGGCAGCACCTCACCCCGCTCCCCGCCGGCGTGATCGGCGTGCGCCCCGGCACGCAGATGGCGGCCTCCGACGGCCTCACGGTGAAGCTCCTCGGTCGTGGTGGGCACGGCTCGCGTCCCCACGCCACGATCGACCCGATCGTGATGGCGGCAGCCACCGTGATGCGTCTGCAGACAGTCGTCTCCCGCGAGGTCGACCCCCGGGAGATGGCGGTCGTCACGGTGGGATCACTGCACGCGGGTCTGAAGAACAACATCATCCCCGCCGAGGCGACGCTGGAGTTGAGCCTCCGGTACCCCGACGACGACGCCCGTGCCGACGTGCTTGGTCGCGTGGAGCGGATCGTCCGCGCCGAGGCGCAGGCGTCGGGTGCGGAGGAGGAACCCGTCATCACGGTGGACCACTCGCTGCCGCCGACGATCAACGACGCGGCCGCCACTGCCCGGGTCACCGCCGCCTTCGACCGCGCTTTCGGTGAGGGAACCGTGATCGACCCCGGCATGTTCACCGGCAGCGAAGACGTGTCATGGTTCGCGCGGGAGGCGGGTGTCCCGTTGGTCTTCTGGTTCTGGGGCGGCATCGACCCTCAGGCCTACGCCGCCGCCGCTGAGCGCGGGACGCTCAACGAGGACATCCCCACCAACCACTCGCCGTTCTTCGCCCCGGTCCTTCACCCGACCATCGAACGCGGTGTGGACACCCTCGTCGTCGCCGCTCGTGAGTTCCTGGGAGACCCCGCATGACCGACCCCACCCCCGTCACGCGCGATCGCACTCCGCTCGTGCTGGGCATCGTCGCGGCCGTCCTCGCCGTGGCGGTCGTCATCGCGCTCGTCATGCTGCTGACCCGCGGCAACGGCGATTCTGAGCCGGCATCGCAGAATCCCGGAGGCTCCTCCCCGACCAGCGCCGAGGCGCCGGACCCGGCCGAGAGCCCGAGCGCACCGCCGGCACCGAGTGAGAGCGATGCTCCGGTTGCCGCAGGGATCGCCCTCGCCGCCACCGGGCTCGCCCTCACCGACGACGCCGGATCCTCGACGTTCACCTACGACTGGAACGGCGACATGGCAGGCGCCGTATCCACGCTCTCCGAGGCGTTCGGCTCGGCGCCGAAGGAGCGCGTCGAGAAGGGCAATGGATCGAGCTATCCCGACTACACGGTCTACCAGTGGCCCGGCATCGCCCTCTATGACATGAAGCCGCTCGAGGGCGGCCCGAGCCGCGACGACTACTCCCAGCCGTCGTATCTGCGTCTGACGGCCAACGACGTCGACGGGGTGCCCGTGACGGCGGAGTTCGGAGTGAAAATCGGCATGCCGGTGGCCGACGTGAAGGCGCTGGACCCGGGCGTCGAGGTCGACCGCGGCGGCAACCCGCGCTTCGTCTTCGCTCCCGACCGCTCCGGGTTCACCGACGGCAAGCCCGCCTACAGCGTGGTGGTGGACACCGACGGCGAGAAGGTCACCGCGATCCTGTACTACTACTACTCCGGCCGCTGACGCTCGGCGGCACGCTCCCCCCGTCGCCCTCACGCGCGTCGGTGAGCTCCTGGTCGCTGAGAAGGCCCGGCAGGCCTCGGCCGCGCCGTGTGGTGAACACGAGCACGAGGGCGACGAAGAGGAACAGTCCCGATACCGTGGACCACGGCGCCGGCAGCAGGTCGAGCGCGTAGTAGCCGCCCACCCCTCCGGCAAAGCGCAGCAGCCGCGCGAGCGGCACCGGGAGCGTCCCGCCGCGATAGCGGAGCTCGACGGCGAGATCACCGACCGAGCGTCCCGTGGCGAGGATCAGGGTCAGCCAGAGGGCGATGACGGCGAGCCCCGACACCAGGTCGAAGAGTCCTTCCGGGATGTCGGCGTCGGGCACCTGGAAGACGAAACGCAGCGACAAGGCGACCGTCGTCGCGACGGCCGCCGCGAAGAGCCACGCCCCGAGCAGGTCGCAGAACGCGGCGAGCACGCGGCGCCCGCGCGTGACGGGGTCGGGCTCGTCGGCGTCGGCCGTCCGCGAGAACCCGCGATGACGCTTCGGGACGACCAGCGATAGCACCGCCCCGATCAGGGCGCCGGTCGTGTTGGTCATCAGGTCCCCGACATCGAAGAAGCGGTACGCGCACGGATAGATGCCCCACACACCCGTGAGCTGCGTGGTCTCCACCAGGAGCGAGACGGCGAAGCCGATCAGCACCGCCACGACGAACCCGCGACCGAACAGCACCCGGACGAAGAAGCCGAGGGGGAGGAAGAGCAGCACGTTGAAGACGAGTTGCAGCAGCTCCGGGCTCCGCAGCGGGTTCCCGGGGCCGGCGAAGGCCGCCTGCAGGTCGCGCACGACGGACATCGGGTCGGTGATCGCGCCGACGCATCGAATCGCGTCGGGGTCGGGGAGGGGCAGGAGGGTGTACGTCCAGATCGCGAAGAAGTAGACGAGGAACGCGGCCCACCCGGCGAACCTCCAGAACCCGAGCCCGCCGCGACGGCGGTAACTGACGGCGACGAACGGCACGAACAGCACCACGCCGACGGCGGCGCCGGCGAGCATGGCCAGGATTCCCAGAGTGATGCGGTCGTCCATTCGAGCGAGTCTAGGATCCCGAACCGGCTCCGCCCGAAGCCCGCGCCGCAACCCTCCCGCGATCGCCCGACGCGCCCCCGGCGCCCGCGTGTTGCGCGGGGGACGGCGCAGGCGTAATGTCGCCCGCCGTGACTGACGAAAGTCGCGATCCGTCGGACGAGACGACGCCGATCGCGAAGCGCATCCTCCTCGGCGAGCCGCTGACCAGCGAACAGCTCGACGACCAGGCCCTCCCGAAGAAGATGGCGCTGCCGATCTTCGCCTCCGATGCGCTCTCCTCGGTCGCCTACGCCCCGCAGGAACTGGTGATGATCCTGCTCATCGGGGGCACCGCGTTCCTGGCGTTCGCGCCGTGGGTGGCGGCGGCGGTCGTGGCGCTGTTGATCGTCGTCGTCCTCAGCTACCGGCAGTTGATCAAGGCCTATCCCTCGGGAGGCGGCGACTACGAGGTGGCCCGCACGAACCTGGGAGAGCGCGCCGGCGTCGTGGTGGCGGCGGCCTTGCTCGTGGACTACATCCTGACGGTCGCGGTGTCGATCGCCTCCGGCGTCGACAACATCATCTCGGCCGTGCCGGAGCTGGATCCGTGGCGGATCGAACTGGCCGTGGGGTTCGTCATCCTCATCATCCTCGTGAACCTCCGGGGCGTTCGCGAGGCGTCGACGGCGTTCGCGATCCCGACGTACGTGTTCATCGGCTCGGTGGCCGTGATGATCGTCACCGGCCTCATCCGCTGGGCGTTCGGAGACGCCCCCGTCGCGTCGAGTGCGGCGTTCGAGGTGCACAGCGAGAGCCTCACTCAGGCCGCCGTGCTGCTGCTGATCCTGCGCGCCTTCTCCTCCGGGTGTTCGGCGCTCACCGGTGTGGAGGCCGTCTCCAACGGCGTTCCCGCCTTCCGGTCGCCGAAGGTCCGCAACGCCCAGCTCACGCTCGTGACGATGGGCACGATCGCGATCATGCTGTTCGCCGGGCTCACCGCGCTCGCGCTCATCACCGGCGTGCACTACGCGGAGAACCCGTGCCACCTGATCGGTTTCGACTGTGCGGGAACGCCACAGCCCTCGCTCATGGCCCAGGTCGCCGCGGCGACCTTCGGAGCGGGCTCGATCCCGTTCTACGTGATCCAGGCGGCGACCGCGTGCGTCCTGCTCTTGGCGGCGAACACTGCCTTCAACGGTTTCCCGCTCCTGGGCGCTGTCCTGGCCCGCGACGGCTACGCGCCCAAGTCGCTGAACACCCGAGGCGACCGGCTGGTGTTCTCCAATGGCATGCTCATCCTGGGCGCCGCCGCCATCGTGGTGCTGATCGTCTTCCAGGCCCGCCTCACCACGCTCATCCAGCTCTACATCATCGGCGTCTTCGTCTCGTTCTCCCTCGGTCAGATCGGGATGGTCAAGCACTGGCGGCGGGAACTGCGGCTGCTCCCGCCCAAGCTCGTCTCGGAGAGGCGAGCGGCCGTCTCGGGGCTCATCATCAACTTCGTGGGCGCGGCCTTCACGGTCGCCGTGCTGGCGATCGTCACGATCACGAAGTTCACCCACGGGGCGTACCTGGTGTTCTTCGCCATCCCGGTGCTGGCGCTCCTCATGGTCGGTGTGCACCGGTACTACCGCGATGTCGACCACGAGACCGCGATGGACGACGACGTCCGCTTCGGCGCATCGGGAGACGTCGCCCTCGTCCTCGTGGGGCGCCTGCAGAAGCCGGTCGCGAAGGCCGTCGACTACGCCCTGGCCGCCCGGCACGACAAGACGATCGCGGTGCACGTGGCGATCAACGAACAGGAAGCGGTGGAACTGCAGGCCGACTGGGAGGCCCACCACATGCCGGTGCCGCTCGTGATCATCGAGTCGCCGTTCCGGCACTATGCGGCGCCGGTCGCCCAGTTCATCAAGGCGTACCGCGAGAAGCACGGATCGACCGTCGTGACGGTGTATCTGCCGCAGTACATCGTGGGGCACTGGTGGGAGTCGCTCCTGCACAACCGTCGCGCGCGCCGCATCGCACAGCAGCTGATGCTCGTGCACGGGGTGTCCATCACCCTCGTGCCGTGGCTGCTGGACTCCACCGAGCTCATCTACGGACGCCGGTCGCGGCCGCTGCCCGGCGACGACCGTGCGGGGCGGATCACGTCGTACGGACTCGTCTCGCACACCGACGACACCCCGTAGCCCGCGTCCGGCCCGGGCGCCTCAGCCGGCGGTGAGGATCTCCTCGCGCCGCGCCGTGAGGGCGGCCATCACTCCCGCCGCTCGGGCAGCGCGGTCATCCAGCTCGGCGGCCAGTCCGGCAAGCAGCGACCGGAGACGATACGCCCGGTCTCGCGCTTCGGCGATGCGCGACTGCACCATCCAGTCGCTGAAGATGTTGTCGAAGAGCACGTCGAACACCGCGAGCCCCTGCGAGATCTCCGCTCCCCGAACGGCCGGGAGATCGAGGTCGGCGAGTTCCACGCTGAGGCGTTCGAGCGCACGGTTGACCGCAACGAAGGCACGCGTCGCTTCGTCGACACGACTGTGCTTGACGAGGTCGGCCACCATGCCGCCGCCGAAGAAGGTGTCGTACGTCGCCCAGCCGCCGGCGCTCTCCAGGCGATCCACGGCGTGGTCGAGCGCCACGGTCGCCTGCCGGAGCGCGATGGCCGCCTCGTCGATCTCCTTCTGCTCGGCCGCGACACGTCCGAGGTTCTCGGCGACGTGGGCGAGCTCGGTCGCCGGGGCACCACCGGCGTCTGCGAGACCGGCCTCATAGGCATCGAGCGCCCCCGCGTAGGCCCCCTCGACATCGCCGAGGCCGTCGCGTTCGGCGCGCACCCGCGTCGCACTGGCCGTCGCGTCGTCGAGTCGCGCCCGAGCAGCGACGGTCGCGCGCGCCGCGTTGTCCGCTTCCGCCTGCTCGACGGCGACGCGTTCCTCGACATCTCCGCGGATCGTCGCCCAGAGGCGCGCCGGCGACAGCCGCTCCAGCCGACGGACGTCGGCCTCCTCGGCCGCCTGGGCCTGTTCGAGGGGACGGAGCTCGTCGCGCCGCGTCGCCACGAGCTGCTCGGCGACGCGCAGTTGAGCGTCGAGCTGGGCGCGGCGCGCGCGGCGGTCGGCCGCGTCGCGCACCGCGTCGGAGAGCGTGGTCAGGGACGGGGAGACGGTCATGCGCCCAGCCTGTCACAGCGGGCCGAGCCCGGTTTCGACCTCGAAGCCCCCGGAGCCCGCGGGGGTACCGGGGCGTAGCCTAGATGGGTGACTTCCGCGACCGACCTCACCCACCCCGATGCCGCTGCTCCGACGGCGGCTCTCGACGTGGCGGCCCTGCGCGCGGACTTCCCGATCCTGTCCCAGACGGTGTCGGGGAAGCCGCTCGTCTACCTCGATTCGGGAGCCACGAGCCAGAAGCCGCGTCAGGTCCTGCAGGCGGAGTACGACTTCCTCACCCACTCCAACGCCGCGGTCCATCGCGGCGCGCACACCCTCGCGGCCGAGGCGACCGACCTGTTCGAGGACGCCCGGGCGACCGTGGCGGGCTTCGTCGGGGCAGCTCCCGAGCAGCTCGTGTGGATCAGCGGCGCCACCATGGGGCTGAACCTCCTCGCCTACGCGATCGGCAACGCCACGCTCGGCCGAGGAGCGCCGGCGTCGGCGCGGTTCGCGCTGCAACCGGGCGATGAGATCGTGACGACGGCGATCGAGCACCACGCGAACCTCATCCCGTGGCAGGAGCTGGCCGCCCGCACCGGCGCTGTGCTGCGCCACATCCCCGTCCGCGAAGACGGCACGCTCGATCTCGACGCGGCCGCAGAGCTCATCGGTGACCGGACGCGCCTGGTCGCCTTCACGCACGTCTCGAACGTCCTGGGCATCGTGAACCCGGTGGCCGAGCTCGTGGCGCTCGCCCAGCGCGTCGGGGCCGTCACCGTGATGGACGCCTGCCAGTCGGCGCCCCACCTGGCGCTGGACCTCCCCGCCCTGGGTGTCGACTTCGCCGTGTTCAGCGGCCACAAGATGCTCGGCCCGTACGGGGTCGGCGGACTGTACGGGCGGTCGGAGATGCTCGACGCACTGCCTCCGTTCCTCACCGGTGGGTCGATGATCACGACCGTCACCCTCGATTCGGCCGAGTACCTGCCGCCGCCGCAGCGGTTCGAGGCGGGCACCCAGCCCGTGGGCCCCGCGATCGGGCTCGCGGCCGCCGTGCGGTACCTCGACGCCGTCGGTCTCGACGCGATCCACGCCCACGAGCGGATGCTCGCCGACCGCATGCGGGCGGGCCTCGTCGAGATCCCCGGGGTCCGCCTCCTCGGCGACGCCGGCGGCGTGGAGCGGGTGGGACTGTGGTCGTTCGACGTCGACGGCGTCCACGCCCACGACGCGGGACAGTTCCTCGACGACCGCGGCATCGCCGTGCGCGTCGGTCATCATTGCGCGGCGCCCCTGCACGCGCGCTTCGGCATCCGTGCCTCGCTGCGGGCCTCGGCGGCCCTGTACAACACGACCGAAGAGGTCGACCGGTTCGTCGACGCCGTCCGCGGCGTCCGTGCCTACTTCGGAGCGGAATCATGAGCGATCTCGACACCCTGTACCGCGAGCTGATCCTGGACCACTCCAAGCACCCGCAGCATTTCGGGCTGGCGGACGAAGACGGCGCCCACGCCACATCGCACCAGAAGAACCCGGTCTGCGGAGACGAGATCACCCTGCGGGCGCGTGTCGCGACCGACGGCGAGACCATTCGCGACGTCACGTGGGAGGGCTCCGGCTGCTCGATCTCCCAGGCGTCGGCGTCGATGCTGTCCGACCTCGCGGTCGGCATCTCCCGCGCCGAGGCCGCCGAGCTCATCGCGGGCTTCCGGGAGGCGCTGCGCTCCCGCGGTCAGATCGAGCTCGACGAAGACGTCTACGGCGACGCGGCCGCGCTGACCGGGGTCTCGAAGTTCTCGGCGCGCGTGAAGTGCGCGATGCTCGCCTGGGTGGCGCTCGAAGACGCCCTCGCCCGCGCCTGACCCGTCTCGCCACGCCCGGTCCTTCCCTACTCCGCCCGTCGAGAGCACATGCTCTCAGCGGGGGCATACCTCGATCGCGTCGTTACGGTATGCGGTCGATGAGAGCATGTGCTCTCGCCTACGGGCGGACGGGGGCCGACGGACGGAGGGGGAGGGCGACGGGCGCGCGGAGCGGACGCGGTCTCAGGCGATCGCGGCCTCCAGACGCGCGTAGGAGGCTTCCATCCCGTCGGTCATGCCCGTCGCGAGGATCATGTCGCGCGTCTCCTTATCCGGATACTCGATGAGAAGGGTGAGAAGAGTCGCACCGTCCTCCTCGTACAACTGCAGGTCGTTGAGGGTCGACGGACCGTCCATCCCGATCATCTTCTCGGTCGTGACCGCCCGCCAGGTCGGCTCGCTCAGTACGGTCTCGCCCTCGAACCCGAAACGGGTCGACTCGTCCTCACCCTGCTGCCACACGTACCGGTAGGTGTCGCCGACTTCGCACTCGACCATCTGCCACCCGTCGGGACCGAGCAGTCATCTACTCTCGAGAAACCCATCGACGAGGCGGTTCATCTCGTCGCTGCACGCCTGGTCCTCGTCTTCTGGGCACATGACGATGCCAGCAGGCAGCACGTCACGATATTGGGTCGTCCCGACTCGGTACGTGACCTCGACTCCCGTGCGCACGGATATCTTGCCAAGAACCCCTCGATAGCCAATGAGGATCTGGTAGTGCCCGGACCCTGCCGCTATCAGCGCGCCCGATGCCTCGATGGTCTCCCCGTCGAGGCCTTCACGCGGAGGGAATCCATCGAAGGACTGAAACGTGCCATTCTCGCCCAGAGGTCCGGAGAGGAGCGTGCCCACCACCGTGACGTCATCAGAGTCGCCGATGGACCGGATCGACTCGATGACGACATCGTCGTCATCGAGTGCGGCGAAGGTCGTGAAGCCGTCGGTGAACTCCATCTGCGGCCCGTCGACCCGATACACGTAAGCGTTCGGACTCCGTGCAGACGACTCAAAGAGAGGTCCGCTAGGGAGCGAGTTACTAGCGCACGATGACAGCAGAGGCGCTGCGCAGAGCACGGCGGCGACGATAGCCACCGGCCGAAGCAGCTCTATTTCGTCACCTCTTGGGTCCTGTTCGCCGTCGCGGGGAAGTCGGAGTCCCCACAGATGCGCGCTCCGCCGCTCTTCGGGTAGACGACCGTTGTGTTTGAGGTGTTGTTCGTGTTGTTGGAGTCCAGGTAGACCCCGGCGATCGAGAAATGGCCTACGAACGTCACGGACCTCGTCTTCTCGATCCTTGTTTCGTTCTGAAAGATCGAGGAGCGGCTGCGATTGCATGTCCAGGTCGGGGATGACGCCACTTTCAAGTTTCCGCCGGTGATCTTCTTGGGCAGCCAACGGAAGACGTTGAGTTTAGTCCGGTAGGGCGAAATCGTCCCGTCGTGACACACCTTTTGGAGCTTCTCATACTGCCACTCCACTTTCAGGAGCCTAGCCTGGTTGTAGTCCACGGACATCACGATCCCGACCGACGTCGAGTTGGAGCGAGAGGCAGTCAACGTGGCACTACCGTACTTCGCGTAGGGGTGGTATAAGCGACCTCCAGTTTCGTGCCGCTCGTCTTGTTCCAGGTGTACTTCTGCTTTGAGTTGCCCAGAGTCTTTGTTCTCTGAATCGGTACGTACGCAGTGCGGGTGTCCGATGTAGTCACCCAATCCCAGTAGGGACGCATGTCGGGGCAGGATGTGGCTCCAGAAGCAGCTGCCGTAGTGGTAGCAGCAGTTAGGACCGGTGCGGCTATCGCCGCCGGGCCGGGTGAATCCTCCGATACGTCAGCTTCAGATGCCACCGAGTCTGCGGAACCACCCGAGTCCCGACTGCCGGTGCGGCCGATCGACAGGTCAGCTCTCACCGAGTCTGGTGTGGCGCTCACCTCGCTGTTAGTACCGATTGGTGTTGACGATGAAGCTCGCACTGGCACTTGGATGATCGAGTACCGTTCAACGTCTCCGAACCTCACCGACATCTCAATGTCGACCGTGCCAGATACGACCGAGGAGTCGATGTCCACGTTCCCCGTGACCAGGGTGTACCGTCCAGCACCCCCCGACGTGGCGCTGCCGATCAGAGTGCGCTTGAAGACGCCATCCACGGGATTCTCCGACACGTAGGCTGCCGTAACGCTCGCACCAGGGAGCTCAGCTCCGGTCGCGTCGGTGACCGTGCCCGAGAGGACAGCGGAAACGACAGGCGACGGAGCCGGGAGGAATTCATCAGGCGGAACCGCGTGCGCGGCTGCCCCCCCCGCCCACTATGAACCCGGTTAGGACAGCGATGGCGAGTATCCCCTTGTAGGTTCGCCTCTCACCGACTCCAAGCCACGTGTCCGACATTCACCGCTCCTTCCGCTATTGTGCCGATCATGCTGCAGTCAAGCGCACTGCACAAGTGCTCGCATTATGACTCCACCTGGCGGAACCCGATTGCATATCGAGTCATCGCTAGAACGGCTTCCAGTCGTCTCTCGTCGGGGCGAGCCTCAGAGGGGCGTCAAGGACACTGCTCCCGCGGCTGATCGATAGTCCCGCGGGACCGCACCGGTTGCCTAGATAAGGCTTCACGTACCGTCTCGTCCTCGATCCGTGACAGCCGCGTCCTCCGTCCTCCGTCCTCCGTCCCTGTCTCCTACCCCGCCCGTGGAGAGCACATGCTCTCACCGAGGGCATACCTCGATCGCGTCTTTACGGTATGCGGTCGATGGGAGCATGTGCTCTCGCCGGGCGGACGGGGGCCGACGGACGGAGGGGGAGGGCGGCGGGCGCGCGGAGCGGACGCGGTCTCAGGCGATCGCGGCCTCCAGGCGGGCGTAGGAGGCTTCCATCCCGTCGGTCATGCCCGTCGCGAGGATCATGTCGCGCGTCTCCTTGTCCGGATACTCGATCAGGAGGGTGAGAAGAGTCGCGCCGTCCTCCTCATACAACTGCAGGTCGTTGAGGGTCGACGGACCGTCCATCCCGATCATCTTCTCGGTCGTGACCGCCCGCCAGGTCGGCTCGCTCAGCACGGTCTCGCCCTCGAACCCGAACCGGGTCGACTCGTCCTCACCCTGCTGCCACACGTACCGGTAGGTGTCGCCCACTTCGCACTCGACCATCTGCCACCCGTCGGGACCGAGGAGCCACTTCTGCAGCAGCTCCGGCTCGTGGTGGGCCCGCCACACGAGTTCCCGCGGACCTTCGACGAGGCGCGTGATCCGCACGTGCTGGTCGTCGAGGAGCTCCGTGCGCGTTCCCATGCCCTGCGCATACGCACGCAGATCCAGCAGCACGGCGTCGAGCTGGTCCATCGCCATCCGCGAGCCCTCGATCGCCCCCATCGCGACCGTCTGCTCCAGCGCCTCGAGCGACGTGAAGTACGTGACGTTCGTGAGCCGCGACCCGTCGGCGGTCGCGTCGAAGGAGAAGACCATGCGCATGGAGGGGAATCCCTCGAGCGGCTGACCGTCCTCGCCGATGAACGAGTCGAGCACCTCGAACGACGACGGCGCGTCGATCGCGGTGAACTCCCACGAGCCGCGCGACGACTCTCCGCGCGGGCTCGTCATGTGGTACTCGGCTCGGCCCCCGACGGTCAGGTCGAACGCCGTGAAGGTCGCCGGCCAGCCGGGAGGACCCCAGAAGCGCTCCAGCTGCCGCGGGTCGGTGAACGCGCGCCACAGGCGTTCCGCCGGGGCGGCGAAGTCGGCGGTCAAGGTCATGGTGAGGTTCTCAGCATCGGTGCTGATGTCGGTGACGGGCATGTGGGTCTCCTTGTCGGATGGGTGGGAGGAGGTCAGGGGTGTTCGGGCTCAGCGAGCAGGTCGTCGAGCCGGTCGACGCGAGCGCGCCAGAGGTCTTCGTATCGAGAGAGGAGCGTGCGGGCGCGGGCGATCATGACCGGGTCCGCCCGCACGAGTCGCTCGCGGCCCTCAGCCCGCTTGACGATGAGCTCCGCTGCTTCGAGCACCGCGACATGCTTCTGCACGGCGGCGAAGGACATCTCGTAGTGCGCGGCGAGGGCCGACACCGACTGCTCTGCGTCGATCGTGCGGCGCAGGATGTCGCGACGGGTCGCCGTGGCCAGAGCGTGGAAGACGCGGTCGATCTCGTCATCGGTCAGCTCGTCTCGTGAGGAATCTCTTTGTACAACCATTTGGTTGTACGTTACGACGCCGACGAGGGGCTGTCAAGAGGTCCGGGGTGCCGGATCTCAGACCTGGGCACGCCGATACTCTAGTGCTAGAGTATCGGCGTGGACCTGACGATCACCGAGCTCACCCTGCTGGGGCTCCTCGTCGAACGACCTCAGCACGGGTACGAGTTGGAGCAGACGATCGAGCAGCGCGGCATCCGGCGCTGGGCCGAGATCGGCTTCTCCTCGATCTACTACGTCCTGAACAAGCTCGAACGTCGCGGACTGGTCTCCGGCGACGAACCGGACGGAGGCGCGCGAGCGCGACGGGTGTTCCGCCCGACCGCCGCCGGACGCGAGGCGGCAGCGGCCGAGACCACAGCGCTCCTCGCACACGACCGACCGGTGGCGCATCCGTTCCTCACCGGGCTCGCCAACCTCGCCCTCCTCCCAGCGCAGACCTACCGCGACGCCCTCGCGACGCGGCTCTCGGAGATCGACACGCGCCTCGCCGCCGTCGAGCAGGCCCGCGCGGCGCAGGCTCCCCTGCCGCCCGCCGCCGCGGAGGTGTTCTCGTTCTCGCTCGCCCTTCTCGAGGCGGAGCGGACGTGGCTCGCGCAGCGCGTCACGGTGAGCCGATGACCACCGCGGGCATCCCCGCGCCCCGGGCCTCGGGCGCGACCGTCGTGCCGGGCCTCCCCCACACCGGGGGCCACCACTGCGAGACCACCACCCTTGGCGTGCTCCTGACCGCCGTGGGGGTTCGCCTCTCCGAGCCGGCGCTCTTCGGCCTCGGCGGCGGGCTCTCGTTCATCTACTGGGACTCGACGCGGCAGGCCCTGCCGTTCCTTGGCGGACGGGTGAAGCCCTTCGCTCTGACCGAGAACCTCGCATCGCGGCTGGGACTCGATCTCCGCGTGCAGGAGACGGGCTCGCCGCGCAGGGCGTGGCAGAACGTGGCGACCGCGATCGACGCAGGCATCCCCGTGGGCCTTCAACTCGACAGCTACGACCTCGACTACTTCACCTCGCGTGTGCACTTCGCCGGGCACATCGTCGCGCTGTACGGCTATGACGACACCACGGCCTACCTGATCGACACGGCTCAGCAGGGCGGTCGCGTCTGCACGAGCAGAGCCTCGCTCGAACGGGCGCGCGCGGCTCGCGGACCGATGTCGGCCCGGCATCGATCCTTCACTCTGGAACGGGGAGACGTGCCCGCGACGACGGAGCTTCCGCTTCCCGCAGCGCTGCAGGCCACGGCGGCGTGCGCGCGGGAGTTCCTGTCTCCCCCGATCGCGAACCTCGGGCACCGCGGCATCCGCACGGCGGCGGTGCGCGTCCGCTCGCTGCTCGAACGCGTGGCGGACCCGCCGCAGGACCTCGCGACGATGGCGACCCTCATGGAACGCGCGGGCACGGGAGGTGCGCTCTTCCGCAACCTCTACCGTGACTTCCTGACGGAGGTCCACGGGCTGCTGCCCGCCGGTGACACCGCCTCCGCCATCGCCGCGGGACGCGACGCCTTCGCAGAGTCCGCGCTCCTGTGGACCGAGGTCGCGCGCCTCCTCGAACGCGCCGGGGCGACGGGCGACCAGGAGCATCTGGCGGAGGCCTCGCGGAACCTCGAGAAGATCGCCGATCTCGAGACCGCTGCGATGTCGGCACTCCGCACCGTCGCCGACGGCATCGACGAGATCTGACGCAGCCCGGCGCGATCCGTCGTGCAAGCCACGGGGGTCAGGCCGCGGAGGCGCAGGCGACGCACATCGTCGCCATCGGCCGCGCCTCCAGGCGGGCCGCGGGGATCGGATTGCCGCACCGCACGCAGACGCCGTACGTCCCCTCGTCCATGCGAGCCAGGGCCGTCACGACATCGGCGCGTTCGCGCTCGGCGCCGGCGCGCAGGGCTTCCACGCGTTGCCACTCACCCGACAGCGTGGAGCCCTCGGGATCGTGCTCGTCGTCGGCGGTGGCCTCGGCGCGCGCCTCGCGGAGTGACGCCGCGTCGGCATCGAGGCGCGCGAGCTGCGCGTCGAGCGCGTGCATTCGCTCCGTCAACGCCGTCCGGTCCATGCCTCGACCGTACGCCGACCCACCGACACCTCCGTGTCAACCCGGTTCCCCTCGCGCGACGACGGCGCCACGGTGGAAGGGAAGTCCCGGCCGGCCGAGGCGCGGGCATGACGAGAGGAACGCTCGTGTCCGATCCCACATCACAGCCGCAGGACGAGAACGAGACCGACGCCGCCATCGACGAGGCACCCGCCGACGACACGACCGAGGGCGACGAGCAGCTGCCTTCGACGGAGGAACTGGAAGAGCCCAGCACGGAGAAGGACCCCGGCGAAGAACCGACCTCCCCCGCTCCGGCCTCGACCGGCGGTGACGAGCCGAGCCACCGTGCCGTCGGGATCGGCGTCATCGACGACGACCCGCCGACCGACTGACGGATGCGGCATGTGGCCGACGGGTGACAGGATCGGGCCATGCGATGCCTGGTGACCGCAGACCACGAGATCCCCGACCGCCCGCCGCTCACCGTCACCCCGGGTGAGTCGGTCACCGTCGGCGAGCGCGACACGGAATGGCCCGCGTTCGTCTTCGTCACGTCGGAGCACGGCACAGGATGGGTTCCCTCGCGTCACCTCGAGATCGAGGGCACGACGGGGGTCGTCCGCGTCGCCTACGACACGACCGAGCTTCCCGCACGGACGGGCGAGACGGTCGAGCTCCTCAGCGACGACCCCGAGAGCGGCTGGGCGTGGTGCCGCAACGATCGCGGGACGGAGGGGTGGATCCCGCATCGCGCCCTCGCCCGGGCCGACGGCGCCGCGCTGGGCGGTCAGCCGGTGTAGCCGATGAGCCAGATGAGCCCGAAGCGGTCGCGCACCTGTCCGTCGTGATCGCCCCACGGCTTGAGGGCGAGGGGGTCGATCACTTCTCCGCCCTCCGACAGCGCGGCGAACCAGCGTTCGAGCTCCGGCGGCTCCGCCGCCCCGAGGAGCGAGAACAACACTCCCTCGATCCGCACCGCGGGCTCGCCGCCGGCAGTGTCGGCGGCGAAGAGCTCGACGGGTCCACGGAGCATCCCGTGCGCGATCGCCTCGTCCGGTCCGTCCTCTCGCCCGAACTCGGCGAACGTGTGGAGGAGGAGCTCGCCGCCGAAGACGTCGCGGTAGAACGTGAGGGCCTCTCGGGCTGTGCCGGCGAAGTGCAGATACGGGGTGAGTCCGGTCATGGCGACGACCCTAGGCCGACCGCGCGGCGACCACCACCCTCCCAACTAGACTGTGGGTGATCCCCCGCCGGCATCCCGAGTCTTGGAGTTCAGCCGCGTGAGCACCCCCGTTCCCTCTGCTGTCGCAGACACCGTCGACAACGCCCTCGCGACGCCGGAGAAGGAGCAGCCGTACGCGGCGCTCGGTCTCAAGCCCGACGAGTACGACCGCATCCGCGAGATCCTCGGCCGCCGCCCCACAAGTGGCGAGCTGGCGATGTACTCGGTGATGTGGAGCGAGCACTGCTCCTACAAGTCGTCGAAGATCTACCTGCGTCGCTTCGGTCAGAAGGTCAGCGTCGAGATGCGCGAGCGCCTCATGGTCGGGATGGGCCAGAACGCGGGCGTCGTGGACGTGGGCGAGGGCTGGGCGGTGACCTTCAAGGTCGAGTCGCACAACCACCCGAGCTACATCGAGCCCTTCCAGGGAGCGGCCACCGGCGTCGGCGGCATCGTGCGCGACATCATCTCGATGGGGGCTCGCCCCGTCGCCGTGATGGACCAGCTGCGCTTCGGCGCCATCGACAACCCCGACACGGCGCGGGTCGTGCACGGCGTGGTCAGCGGCATCTCGTTCTACGGCAACTGCCTGGGCCTTCCCAACATCGGCGGCGAGACGGTGTTCGACGCCGTCTACCAGGGCAACCCCCTCGTCAATGCGCTCGCGGTCGGTGTGCTCCGCCACGAAGACCTGAAGCTCGCCAACGCCAGCGGCGCCGGTAACAAGGTGGTCCTCTTCGGCGCGCGTACCGGCGGCGACGGCATCGGGGGCGCGTCGATCCTCGCCTCTGACACCTTCGCCGACGGCGGCCCCACCAAGCGCCCGGCCGTGCAGGTGGGCGACCCGTTCGCCGAGAAGGTGCTCATCGAGTGCTGTCTGGAGCTCTACCGCGGCGAGCTCGTCCAGGCGATCCAGGACCTCGGTGCCGCGGGGATCTCCTGTGCCACGAGCGAGCTGGCCGCCAACGGCGGATCGGGAATGCGCGTGGACCTCGAGAACGTCCTGCTGCGCGACCCCTCGCTCACGCCGGAGGAGATCCTCATGAGCGAGAGCCAGGAGCGGATGATGGCGATCGTCGCTCCCGAGAAGCTCGACGCCTTCCTCGCCGTGACCGAGAAGTGGCAGGTGGAGACGAGCGTCCTGGGCGAGGTGACCGGCGACGGACGCCTGCAGATCTTCTGGCATGGCGAGCAGATCGTCGACGTCGACCCGTCCACCGTCGCCGTCGACGGCCCGGTGTACGAGCGCCCGGTCGCCTACCCCACCTGGATCGACGCGCTCCGCGACGACTCGGCGGCCGCCCTCCCTCGCACCGACGACCCCGATGGGCTGCGGGACCAGTTCCTGCAGCTCCTGGGCAGCCCGAACCTCGCCGACACGTCCTGGATCACCAACCAGTACGACCGCTACGTCATGGGAAACACCGCCCTGAGCTTCCCCGACGACTCCGGCATGATCCGCGTCGACGAGGAGTCGGGACTCGGTTTCGCGATCGCGACCGACTGCAACGGTCGCTTCTGCCAGCTCGACCCGTACGCGGGCGCGCAGCTCGCCCTCGCGGAGGCGTACCGGAACGTCGCCGTCAGCGGCGCGGTGCCCACCGCGGTCACCGACTGCCTCAACTTCGGCAGCCCGGAGAACCCCGAGGTCATGTGGCAGTTCGGGCAGGCCGTCGACGGCCTCGCCGACGCGTGCCTGGAACTGGGCGTTCCGGTGACCGGCGGCAACGTCAGCTTCTACAACCAGACCGGCGACCAGCCGATCTTCCCCACCCCCGTCGTGGGCGTGCTCGGGATCATCGACGACGTCGCTCGCCGCATCCCGTCGGGGTGGCAGGACGCCGGCGAGAACATCTACCTCCTCGGCGTGACGGCCACCGAGCTCAGCGGCTCGGCATGGGCCGACACCGTCCACGGGCACCTCGGCGGCCGGCCGCCGGCGGTCGACCTGGCGCAGGAGAAGAAGCTCGCCGAGCTGATCCACGCGGCCTCGCAGCAGGAGCTCATCTCGTCGGCGCACGACCTCTCGGCCGGTGGCCTCGGGCAGGCCCTCGCCGAGGGTGTGATGCGTTTCGGCGTGGGCGCTCGCGTATGGCTGCGCGAGATCATGGAGCGCGACGGCGTCGATGCCGCCACGGCCCTCTTCAGCGAGTCGACGGGTCGCGTCATCGTGTCGGTGCCCCGCGAGGAGGACGTCAAGTTCCGCGGACTGTGCGAGGGCCGCGGGTACCCCGTGCTGCGGATCGGTGTCACCGACGCCCCCGCGACCGGGGAGTCTGCCCTCGAGGTGCAGGACGTCTTCACGCTGCCGGTGTCGGAGCTGCGTCAGCGTTCGCGTGCGACGCTTCCCGCCGCCTTCGGCACCGTGATCGAAGAGCCCGCGCACTGACGCGCTCGGTCGCACGACAGGAGAGAGCGATGTCCGACGACGCAGAGTACGAAGGCATGAACGCCGCCCGCACGCGGCGGACCCGGATCGTCGCCTGGGTGGTGATCGTCTCGCTCATCCTCGTGGGAGGCGGATCGACCGTCCTCGCCCTGATCTTCGGCTGACACACTCCCCTCGGAAGGGGTCAGCGCAACGCCCAGGCCTCCAGCGCGATGACGACGCCCTCGACGAGACGGCCGTAGCTGTCGTCGGTGGACACCGGCAGTTCGAAGGCGCCGCCCGTCTCCAGCGAGACGAACCCGTGGAGCGCGGAGCGCAGGAACCGTGTGGCATCGACGAGCTGATCCGGCCCGAGGTCGAAGCCGCGCAGAATCACGGAGATGAGCTCGACGAGGCGCTCCGACGCCGCCTCGTCCTCCGTGTCCCCCGGAACGGGTGCCCGGGTGGTCAACGGATACTGGCCCGGATGCGCGATGACCCACGACCGATAGGCCTCGGCCATCGCCCGAACCGCGTCGGCAGACGAGCGCCCCACCGCCGCACGCGCCAAAACCGCCGCCATCTCCTCCTTCGCCCGCACCGCGACTCCGCGCTGGAGGTCGGCGAGGCCCTGGACGTGTTTGTAGAGCGAGGGCGGTTTCACCCCGAAGCTGTCGGCGACCAGCGCCAGGCTGAGCGAGCCCGCTCCAGCGTCGTCGAGTATCTGTGCGGCCCGATCGATCACGATGGAACGGCTGAGTCCTGCCCTAGGCACGGTGCAGCTCCTCCTCGATGAAGTGCACGATCGCGTCGGCCGTCACGTCCGGTTGCTGGACGTGGGGATAATGACCGGCGCGAGGGACCATCACCACCCGGCTGCCGAGCGCGGTCCCGATCCACTCGGCCTCGGCGCGAGGATCGCGAAAGTCGGGGTCGTTCTCCCCCATGAGGACGAGGGAGGGAGCACGAACGGCGGCGAGCGCACGCTCGGCCGGGCCGTGGTCGGCGCGCGTGGTACGGGAGAAGGCGCGGGAGTATCCGGGGCGTCGCAGGGCGTCACGCACGGCGGAACGGTACTGGGCGAAGTCGGTCGGCAGGTCGCCGGCGTAGAGCTGCGGAAGGTAGGCGTTCCAGGCGGCTGCGGCCCACGGCCGAGCCGTCAGGATCCGGAACATGAGCGCCATCGCAGGATGGACGGTCGGAGGGCGCACGAAGGGGCCGGTCAGAACGAGGCCACGCACCAGTCGGGGCGACTCGGCTGCCAGGATGACCGCGGCGCCGGCAGACATGGAGTTTCCGACGACGACGGCCGGCTCCCCGATGTGGTCGATCAGGGCCCCGAGGTCGTGCGCCGTGGCGGTGTCGCCGTACTGATCGAAGGTCGCGTCGCTGTCGCCGTGGCCGCGGAGGTCCACGGAGACCACACGGAGTCCTGCGCGCACCAGATGAGGCACCAGCAGTCGGTACGTCGAGCGGAGTTCGCCCATGCCCGGCGACAGCACGACGAGAGGACCGCCTCCGCTTTCCTCGTAGGCGATACGACCCTGCGACAGCGGGAGGTAGCGGGTTTCGACGGCGCCATTCATGTGGCTATGATACATAGCCTTTTGGCTTTCCCCAAAAGCTAGCGTCGATCCCGCGGCACAGCACCTCGTTAGCATGAAGGGGTGGACCCGCTCGTCTGGACGACGGTGGCCGAGTTCTGGTGGATCGCGCCGAGCGCGGTCGGTGCCGGCGCCCTCGGCTGGGTCGGTGTGCGCAGTCGGCGTACGGCACGCCAACGTCGCCTCGGCTACGACGCCGCGCGCCATGAGCTCCGCGAAGCCCGGCGCCAGCTGACCGTCGCACGCGGCGACGCGAAGGTCGCGCGCGCGGAACTGGCACGCGTGCAGGCCGATCGCACGGCTGCGCGGGCGACGACCTCGGAGGTGTCGACCGCGCGTCGGGCCCTGCAGCAGACGCAGCGCGACGCGCGAGCCGCGGTGGCTGCCGTGCGCGCCGCGCGGGCCCGGTTGAGCGCCG
>NZ_JASGDO010000023.1:0-6665 GCF_047607225.1 Microbacterium sp.
CTCAGCCAATCGCGCGTTACGGTGAACCAAGAGGAGGCCTCCCTTCGAGAGCGACTTAGACACCACTCAGAATGGAGGCCTTCTCCCTATCGGACGATCACCAACGTGCTGACCCGGTACACCTAGCCCGCCACCCCGCCCCGACCCGCCCGACTCAGCCGCGTCGGGGTGGCCGGGAGGGGATGCGGAGGGGTTTGGTGGCCCGGTCGGCGGTGGCGCGCACGTGCGGTCGGGGCACGTCGCGCCTGGCGTCACCGACCGACCGGAAGGAGCCGGCGTTCATGACGCCGTTCCTAGGCCCCCTTACGGACCCGGGTGGTGGTCTGCTCGACCTTCGCGCGCTTCACCTCACGCTTGTCTTTGAGAGACAGCTTCGGTTGCTTCTTTTCGGAACGTGCCATGACGGTACTCGCTTCCCTGTAGTAGCTGGCGGGTATCCGGCCGACCATAGCCCAGTCCCGGAGGGAAGTCACTTCCGCGCCGCCACCCCTCCGACCCCGGGCGGCAAGCCTCGCCCAACGGCTTAAGCGGCGACCGCGGCTGCGTGGAGGCGTACGTCGGAGCCGACGCGATCCTCGAGTCGTGGCGCGCCGCCGGGGGCCGATTCGACGGCAGTGGATGGACGGCGCTCGGCAGCATGGTCAACCTCCTCAATCCGCAGCGGATCGTCGTCGGCGGCTGGGTGGGCCTCCGGCTCATGGAGAGTCGCGCCGACGCGGTCCTCGCCGCCACTCGCGCGCGCAGCCTCGACCGATTCGCGGGGCAGTTCGACCTCCTCCCGGCGACCTTCGGCGGCGACACCGTCGCGCTGGGCTCGGCTCTCCTCCCGATCGAGCAGCTCATCGCGCAGGGTCGGGGAACCGAGCTCGGCGCCGCGCATCGCTGAGCTCTCCGGGGGCGCGCTGGTCTCCGGGCCCTGCACGCGGGGGCGGAGTAGGCTGGTCGGCATGAGTCCCGTTCGTCACGCGCTGCCCTGTGGGCGTGAGGGGGTCGTCGGCGTCGTCATCGCCGACGGCAGAGGCGTCGCGGCACTCGTCCTTTCCGCCGGTTGATCCGGCGTCGCGTCGACGTCTGTCCGCGACCCCGCGCGATCCTTGCCGTCTTGTTGTCGGCGGCGCGCCTTCATCGATTCCGTCCGATGCGGCCTCCCTGTGAGCCGCCGTACCCGGACGACCCCTCCCGTCAGGAACCTTTCATGCGTCCCCTTACCGACAAGGCCATCCGCGCCTCCTTCATCAACGTGTCCGTCCGCGAGCGCAAGGCGCTCGTCGTCCCCACCGACCTCGCGCAGACCGAGTGGGAGCGCCGCGACTATTACGGCTGGCGCGACCACCGCAATCCGCTCCTCGGGTTCATCGTCGCCGTGATCGACGACGTGCCCGTAGGGCTCCAGTTGCGCCAAGCCGAGCAGCCGACGCGGACGCGTCCGCAGTGTTCTTGGTGCGCCGATGTGACGCTCCCGAACGACGTCGTGTTCTTCACGGCGCGGCGTGCGGGCAAGGCCGGTCGCGCGGGAGACGCCGTGGGAACCCTGCTGTGCGCGGGGTTCGAGTGCTCCCGCAACGTGCGGCGGCTGGATCCTCCCGCCTACCTCGGGCACGACGTCGCCGCCGCACGCGATCGCCGCATCGACATGCTCCGTACCCACGTCGACGCCTTTTTCCGCGACGTCCGCGACCGCGCCTGATCCGCCTCGTGTTCAGGGAGAGGCGGGCGGGGGTGGGGGGGTCAGCGACGGACGGGGTCGGTGTCGCCCGCGAGGAAGCGCTCGAGCTCGTCGCGGGTGGGGGCCGACTCCCAGTCGCCCGGAACGAGGCACGCCATCGCGCCGCACGCGTTCGCGCAACGGAGAGCCACCTCGAGAGTCTCGCCGGCCAGGTGCGCGCTGAGGAACCCGGCGACGAACGCATCGCCCGCGCCGA
Source organism: Microbacterium sp. (assembly GCF_047607225.1). Taxonomy (GTDB): domain Bacteria; phylum Actinomycetota; class Actinomycetes; order Actinomycetales; family Microbacteriaceae; genus Microbacterium. The sequence continues at coordinate 1,923 of NZ_JASGDO010000023.1, forward strand.
CGGTGTCCAGCGGGGAGATCGGGAACGCCGGCGCGGTCACGGTGGCTTCCGCGAACGCCGTGGCTCCGCGCTCGCCGTCTTTCAGGACCACCAGGCAGTCGCGGGAACCGCGGATCCGCCCCGCGACCGCATCGACATCGTCACCCCCGGCGAGCAGGCGCAGCTCCTCCTCCCCGCCGAACACGAGCTGCGCACGCGTCGCGAGGGGACGGAACACGTCGGCCGCCTCGCGGGGAGACGCGAGCGCCGACCGGTAGTTGACGTCGAAGCTCACCGGCACACCAGCGGCCGCCGCCCGGTCGATCGCCGCGTGCACCGTCGCCTCCGCGCTCGCCGACAGCAAGGGCGTGATGCCGGTGACATGGAGGAGCGACGCCTCCTCCACCCACCCGGACGGAAGGTCCTCGGGGGTCAGCCGTGAGCCGGCGGACCCCCGCCGGTAGTACGTCACCGCGACGCCTGCCGCCGACGGCCGCTCCTTCAGCATCAGCCCGGTCGCCGCACCGGAGTCCACGACGACTCGGACGTCGACGCCCTCGGCACGGATCTCGCGCGCGACCCGGCGACCAAGGCCGTCATCGCCCACCCGGCCGAGCCAGGACGCGTCGACGCCGAGGCGCTGCAGCCCGATCGCGACGTTGCTCTCCGCACCCCCGACGCCGACGGCGAGGTGCGACGCGTGAGCGAGCGACCCGATCTCGGTCGCGCGCAGGAGTCCCATCGTCTCGCCGAGCGTCACCACCCGCGGCCGGGCCACCACCCGCGGCCCGCTCACGATGCCTCCGCACCCTCCCGCGCCGCCACCGCGACGAATGCGGCCGCCCGCTCCCGGAGCGCCCCCAGGTCTCCACCGCGGAAGGCATCGCCGAGGAGCGGCCCGCCTACACTCACGGCGAGGGCTCCCGCGGCGAGCCACTGCTCGGCGCCGCGGAGATCGACCCCGCCCGACGGCACGGCGACGAGGTCGGGGAACGGGCCCCGGAGATCGGCGAGGTAGGACGGGCCCACCTGGCCCGCCGGGAACACCTTCACCGCCGACGCGCCCGCCGACCACGACGAGAACAGCTCGGTCGGGGTGAGGCCGCCCGGCACGATCGGCACTCCCCCTGCCGTGGCCTGGGCGACGAGGGCTGCCGAGGTCACGGGCGTCACGACGTAGTCTGCGCCCACCTCGATCGCGCGCGCGAGCTGCGCAGAATCGGTGACCGTTCCGATGCCGAGGTCGATCTCGCCGCCGAACCGGTCGCGCAGGCGTGGGAAGGCCTCGAAGGTGCCCGGCGTCGTGAGTGTCAGCTCGACGCTGCGCACGCCGGCCGCCGCGAGAGCCTCGAGCACGGCGTCGTAATCGTCGGCGCGGGCCGCGCGAGCGACCACGATCAGCCGAGAGGCGACGGTGCGCTCGGGAAGAGCGAGGCGCGCGGCATCACCAGTCATGAACGGTCCCGTCGAGCAGGCGGTTCACCGGCAGGTAGGCCTTCGTGTACGCGTGGCCGGCAGCTGCCTCTTCGTCGAGCTCCACGCCGAGTCCCGGCTGGTCGCCGGGGTGGAGGAAGCCGCGGTCGAACGTGAACGAGGTCCGGAACACCTCGAGGGTCTCGGCGTTGTGGGGCATGTACTCCTGGATGCCGAAGTTGTGGATCGCGAGGTCCAGGTGGAGCGCGGCGGCCATGCCGACCGGCGAGATGTCGGTCGGGCCGTGGATGCCGGAGCGGATGCCGTAGACGGCCGCGAAGTCGAGCAGCTTCTTCATCGCGGTGATGCCGCCGGTGTGGGTGACGGCCGAGCGCACGTAGTCGATGAGGCGCTCGGTGATGAGCGTCTGGTAGTCGTACACGCTGTTGAAGATCTCGCCGATCGCGAGCGGAGTGGTCGAGTGCTGGCGCACGAGGCGGAGGGCCGCCTGGTCCTCGCCCGGGGTGCAGTCCTCGAGCCAGAAGAGGTCGTAGGGCTCGATGTCCTTCGCGAACCGGGCCGCCTCGATCGGCGACATGCGGTGGTGGCCGTCGTGAAGGATCCGCAGGCCCGTGCCGAAGTCCTCGCGGATGCGCGCGAAGACGCCGGGCATGTGCGACAGGTAGGTGCGCGTGTCCCAGTTCTCCTCGTGCGGACGCTCCGCGGCTCCGCCGTCGGCCGCGCGCTTGGCCGGCTCGTAGTCGTAGCGCACGCCCGGTCCCGACGAGGAGACACCGTAGATCTGGCCGAGGCCGGGCACTCCGGTCTGCACGCGGACGGCGGTGAAGCCGAGCTCTTCGTATCCCGTGATCGCGTTCGCGAGGGCCGCGTAGTCCGTGCCCGAGGCGTGCGCGTAGACACGCACCCCGTCACGGCTCGCGCCCCCGAGCAGCTGGTACAGGGGCATCCCGGCCTTCTTGGCCTTGATGTCCCACAGCGCCATGTCGACGGCGGCGATCGCGGCCATCGTCACGGGGCCGCGCCGCCAGTAGGCGCCGCGGTAGAGGTACTGCCAGGTGTCCTCGATCCGGTCCTCGTCGCGCCCGACCAGCATCGAGGCGAGGTGGTCGGACAGGTAGGAGGCGACGGCGAGCTCGCGTCCGTTGAGGGTCGCGTCGCCCCATCCGACGATCCCGTCGGAGGTCGTGATCTTGAGGGTCACGAAGTTCCGGCCCGGGCTGGTGATGTTGACGTCGACGAGATCGATGGTCATGTCTGTTCCTTGGGAAGGAGGCGCGGCCGTCGGTCTCGGACGGCCGCGCCTCGGGATGGGTGGGGAGGCAGCGGGCCCGCTTACATCGCGGGGCGCGGGTCGGTGAGGTCGCGTCCCGCCCACTCCGGTGCCCAGATCGCGGCCACGAGCGCGGAGGCGGTGAAGATCCCCATGAGGACCATGACCGGGATGATGCTCCCCGTGGTCGCAGCGACCCAGGCGGCCGCGACGATCGGAGCGATGCCGGTCGCGATGATCGCGGCGATCTCGCGCACCATCGCGGTCAGCGTGTAGCGGTTGCGCGCACCGAAGATCTCGGGGATCGACAGGTTCTCCATCGAGGCGAGGCCGAGCACGGAGATGTTGTGGATGAGCGCGTAGCCGACGAAGATCCAGCCGATCTCCTTCGTGTTGATCATCAGGAGCGTCGGAACGATCAGCAGCAGCGACAGCGACGTCATGACGATGTACATGCGGCGCCGGCCGAACTTGTCGCCGAGGAACCCGACGAGCGGGATCGTGAGGAAGCCGATCAACGACGAGACGATGACGACCTCGGGGCCCACTTCCTTCGACACGGCGAGGGTGATCGTGATGAACGAGATGAGGTAGGTCTGCACGAGACCCGAGTTTCCGGCCTGGCCGAAGCGCAGGAAGAAGGAGACGATGACGGCCTTGATGGGCTTGCGCTCCAACGACTCGAGCGTGCGGATGTCGCCTGTCTCGGTGGCGAGCTTGATCACCTCGGCGCGCGAGAGCGCCTTGCCGTCGACGACGTCGGTGCGCTCCTCGAAGACGGGGCTCTCTTTGAGGTTGAAGCGCACCCAGAGCGCGAACAGCATGATGACGGCGCTGCCGATGAACGGGATGCGCCAGCCCCACTCGATCACGTCGGCCTCGAGCATGACGGCGAGCAGAAGCGCCCAGATCGCCGAGGCGAAGAGGGTGCCGCAGTTGGTGCCGAGGGCCACGAGTGAAGCGACGATGCCGCGACGATTGGCGGGAGCGTACTCCGAGAGCATGACCCCGGCGCCGGAGATCTCCGCGCCCGCGCCGAAGCCCTGCGCCAGACGCAGCAGCACGAGGAGGATCGGCGCGATGATGCCCACCTGCTCGTAGGTGGGGAGGAAGCCGATGAGAGTCGTCGCCGCGCCCATCAGGAGGATCGTGTAGAAGAGCACCTTGCGGCGGCCGACGCGGTCGCCGATCCGGGCGAAGACGAACGCACCGACGGGGCGCGCGACGTAGCCGACGCCATAGGTCGCCATCGCGAGCACGACCGCCATGCCGGGGTCTTCGCCCGCGAAGAACAGCTGGCTGAAAACGAGGGCGGCCGCCAGCGAGTAGAGCTGGAAGTCCATGAACTCCAGCGCCGTGCCGAGCCAGCCCGAGACGGCGGCGCGGACGAGGTCGCCCATGGAGCGCTTGGCCGGAGGCGCGGACGCATCCACGCCGGGAGCGGAGGTGTTGCTCATCGAATTACTCCTTTGTAGTGATGTGCGCGGAGGTGAGTGCGCGGGGTTCGCGCCCGGGTCGTGCGCGAGGAACAGGCCGACGCTGACGTCAGGCCGGGTCGGTGGTCGGGGTGGGGGACGGGGCCAGGCTCAGAAGGACCTTCGCCGAGGCCGACGAGTCACGGGCGAGCTCGAAGGCGCGTACGGCGTCGGAGGCCGAGACGACATGGGAGACGACGGCGTCGAAGCTGTCGTCGTCCGCCAGCAGTGCGATGGCGTCGTCGATCTCCGTCGAGAAGCGGAAGGCGCCGCGGATGGTCAGCTCTTTGGCCAGCAGCGGAGCGAGGTTGACGCCGATCTCGGCGTTGGGGAGCATCCCCACCTGCACGAGGGTTCCGGCCCGCCGCGCGGCGCGAACACCCTGGGTGAGCGCGGCGCCGACGCCGGAGCATTCGAACACGACGTCGAACGACTCGGCGTCGAGGGTATCCGTGCCCACGAGCACCGTCTCGGTGGCCCCGAGTGCCCGCGCGCGCTCCAACGGCTCGGGGCGCACGTCGCTCGCCCCGACGGCGAGGGCGCCCGCCCGTGCGGCGGCGGCCGCGACGAGCAGGCCGATGGGGC
>NZ_JASGDO010000024.1:0-60319 GCF_047607225.1 Microbacterium sp.
CGGCCGCGGGGGTCTTCGGCGGCCGGGCCCTCGTGGGCACCTTGCCCGCCGGGGTGGCGACGGGGCCGGGCGCGACGCTGCTCGTGTCGATTCCCGCCCGGACGCCGTTCGACTCCGATGCGGCCCGGCGCTTTGCGGAGGCGCTGAGCCCGGCCGCCGCGCGCCTCGTCCTGTCGGTGGGGACACCGGCGCACGTCCGTGGCGGAGAAGGTGCCGGGACGGAGGGCGCGGCCGTCGAGGCCGGGATCGAGCGGGCCCTCACGTCGCTCCAAGAGGCGATCGATCTGGCGAGGGCCCCGCAGGGGCGTTCCGGCCGCGGTCCCCACATCCGGCGAGCGGAGGAGCGTCCGCTGGCGCGGCTGGTGACCGCCCTCCGCGACGATCACCGCGTGCTCGATCACGGTGAGCGGATGCTCGCCCCGCTGATCGAGCACGACCTGGCCCGCGGCGGCGACCTCCTCGACGTCCTCGGGGCGATGCTTGCCCACCCCGGCAACCGCACCGCGGCGGCGACGGCGTCGCATCTGTCGCGCTCGGTGTTCTACCAGCGGATCGCGCTCATCCAGGAGCTCCTTGCCGTCGACCTCGACGACGGCGAGATCCAGACGGCGCTGCACCTCGCCCTCCTCGTCCGCCGCTCCGTCGCCCCCTGACCCCGCTTCGACTCCGGTCTTCCGGGGATCCCGTGCTTTCCGCCGAGAGCACATGCTCTCATCGAGCGCCTCCGTTACGGACGTCCGCGACATGTGCCCTCGCTGAGAACATGTGCTCTCAACGAGGGACCGGGACCGATGAACCAGGGGGTCCGGGTGGGGGTCCGGGTCAGGCGAGGTAGACCTTGCGGAGCGTCTCGCGGACGGTCCAGACGGTGCGCATCCCGGACTCGAGTCGCACGATCGCACCGGGGGTGAGCTGGATCGCGGGAAGGGCGGGGTCGACGAACTCCACCGTGGCGTCGCCGGCGACCACGACGAACACCTCCTCGATCTCGGTGTCGCTCATCGCCCCCGGCGTCATCTCCCAGACGCCGATCCCCATGTCCTCGTCGAGGTCGACCGATCCGGTCGCGGGTCTGCCTGCCACGACCTGCGCGGCCGGAACCGGCGTCAGTGTCAGGTCCACGTCGGCCGCGGTGACCAAGACACCCGCATCCAGCTCCGTCACGAGTCGAACCCCAATCCCAGCGCGTCCAGTGTCTTCAGCAGGAGGTTGCGCTTGCCCTCGTTGTGATCCGCCCGGTCCATCGACCAGCGGGTCGCGTTGATCCCGATCGCCGCCGCCGGCTCGGGCGGGAAGGGGAGCGGTCGCGCGCGGACCATCTGCAGCGCCGTCCGCTCCGTCTCGGAGCCGTCCAGCAGATCCAGCATGACATTGCCGGCGAACCGCGTCGAACCCACCCCGAGGCCCGTGAAGCCGGCGGCATACGCCACGCGCCCCGCCCGGGCGGTGCCGTAGAAGGCGGTGAACTGCGTCGAACTGTCGATCGCTCCTGCCCACTGGTGCGAGAACCGCAGTCCTTCCAACTGGGGGAAGGTCGTGAAGAAGTGGCTCGCGAGCTTCGCCCACACGTCGGGCCGGTGCTCGTAGCGTGGATCGACCCGGCGCCCGTAGTGGTAGATCGCGTCGTAGCCGCCGAAGAGGATTCGCCCGTCCTGCGTCGGCCGATAGTAGTGGAACTGATTGGCCATGTCGCCGATGCCCTGGCGATCCCGCCAGCCGACCTCTTCCCACTGCTGCGCCGAGAGCGGTTCGGTCATGAGGACGTAGTCGTACACCGGAACCGTCATGAGGCGATTGCGGCGCAGGAGCGAGGGGAAGACGTTCGTGGCGAGCACCGCGTGTGCAGCCGTGACGCTTCCCTCCGCCGTGTGCACGGTGACGCCCGTCGCGGTGGTGTCCAGTCCCGATACCCGCGAGCGCTCGAAGATCCGCGCACCGCGTTCCTCGGCCGCGCGCGCGAGCTCGGCGGCCAGGCGCGCGGGGTGCACGAGCGCGCACGTGCCCTTCTCCCAGATCGCCCCGAGGTACGTCGGCGAGGCGACGGAGCCGCGCACGGCCTCCTGGTCGAGGAAGACGACGTCGGGGTCGGAGGCGGACTCGGCTCGCCAGTCGTCGAGCCAGGCGAGCTGATGCGGCTCGACGGCGGGGGCGAGCTGGCCGGTGCGCTCGAACTGCACGTCGAGACCGAGCTCGCTGACCGTCCGTTCGATCTCGTCGAGGTTCTCTCGTCCCAGACGCTCCAGGGTCTCGATCTCGTCGGGCCAGCGCCGCGCGCCGTTCTCGTGACCGTGAGTGAGGCTCGCCTCGCAGAACCCGCCGTTTCGTCCCGACGCCGCCCACCCCACGCGGTTGGCCTCGATCACGACCACCCGGCGACCGGGGTCGCGAAGGGTCGCCAGGAGCGCCGTCCACAGTCCGGTGTAGCCGCCCCCGACCACCACCAGGTCGGCCTCGACGGCCCCGCGCAGCACGGGCCGATCGGGGCGCAGCGCATCCGGCAGATCCTCCGTCCAGAACACCCCCGAGCGCGTGTCGCTCAGACTGCGGTCGACCACGGCCGGCGCCGGTGCCTGCCGTTCGAAGACGGTGGTTCCCACGGGGTGTTTCCTCTCGAGATGGTGCGTGTCAGTCGGCCACGTACACGCGGTCGCCCTCGACGAAGGTCTCGAGCACGCGGGCGGTGCCGATCTCGTCGGCGGGGCCGGCGAACGGATCGCGGTCCAGGACGGCGAGGTCGGCGTACTTGCCCACCTCGATCGTGCCCGTGTCGCGGTCGAGGTGATTCACCCACGCCGATCCCGCGGTGTAGGCCGCGAGCGACGTCCCGAGGTCGATCGCCTGGTCGGGGAGGAAGGGCTCGTAGTCGCCCTCCTCGTATCCAGGCGCCGCCTGACGATTGACGGCGGTGTGGATGGCCGCGAGCGGGTTGGGCGAGGACACCGACCAGTCGCTTCCGGCGGCCAGCACCGCCCCCGCGCGCAGGAGGTCGCCGAACGGATACTGCCACGCGTCGCGCGGTGCTCCGAGGAACGGAAGGGTGAGCTCGACCATCTGCGGCTCGAGCGTCGCCCACAGCGACTGCATGTTCGCGGCGACGCCGAGCTCTCGGAAGCGCGGGACGTCGTCGGGGTGCACCACCTGGATGTGAGCGATGTGGTGCCGGTTGTCGCCGCGTCCGTTGCGGGCGATCGCTTCGGCGACCGCGTCGAGGCATTCGCGCACCGCGCGGTCGCCGATCGCGTGGAAGTGCACTTGGAAGCCGAGTGCATCGAGCCGCGGCACGGCGTCGCGCAGCACCTCGGGATCCACGAAGGAGATGCCGGAGTTGTCGGTGGGATGACCATGACCGTCGTGGTACGGCTCGAGCATCGCGGCCGTGAAGTTCTCGGCGACGCCGTCTTGCATCACCTTGACGCTGGTGGCCTGGAAGCGGCCGTGGCTGAAGCGCTCGCGGCGCTCCACGAGCGAGGGGATCTGCTCGAGTCCGGCGCCCCGGTCCCACCACAGCGCCCCGACGACGCGGCCGGTCAGGCTGCCGTCGATCGCGGCTCGCCGATAGGTCTCGCCCTGATCGACGAGGTCGCTGTAGTCGCCGATGATCGCGTCCTGCCACGCGGTGATGCCGTAGGAGTGCAGGTAGCGCTGGCCCGCCAGCAGCGCCTCGCGGAGGAACTCGGGCGTGGGATCGGGGATGAGGCGGTTGACCAGCGACATCGCGCCCTCGTGGAGGGTGCCGGTCGGGGTGCCGTCGTGGTCGCGCTCGATTCGCCCGTCGGCGGGATCGGGGGTGTCACGGTCGATCCCCGCGCGCCGGAGCGCAGCGGAGTTCACCCACGCGCCGTGCCCGTCGCGGTTGGGCAGGAAAGCCGGGCGATCGGGGAGCACGCGGTCGAGCGCGGCCGCCGTCGGGGTGCCGCCGGGGAAGGCGGACATCGCCCAGCCGCCGCCCAGCACCCACTCCGAACCGTCCTCCTCCGTCGGGGGGTGGGTCCGGGCGTAGGCGGCGACGAGGTCGAGGTACTCCGCCTCGGTCGTGCCGTCGGCCAGGTCGCAGCGGAGCAGTTCCAGGCCGCCCGACACGGGGTGGACGTGGGCGTCCTGGAAGCCGGGCACCAGCAGCCGTCCGGAAAGGTCGACGACCTCCGTCTGCGGCCCGATCAGTTCCCGGACCCCCTCGCCGCCGACGGCGACGATGCGCCCCCCGGACACGGCGACGGCGCTCGCGCGGGAACGCACCGTGTCGGCCGTGAAGACCGGTCCGCCGTGGAACACCAGCTCTGCGTAGGTCATCTCTCTCCTCACGCCCCACCCATCGTGCGGGCGATGTCGGTGGCCGAGTCGCCGGCGCGCTTGAGCACGACCGCCACGACGGCGAGGGCGACGAGCGTCAGCAGCAGCATGATCGTGGACACGGCCGCCACTTCGGGACGCAGGCCCGAACGCACCGCCGACAGCACGTAGACCGGCCAGGGAGTGGTCCCCGAGACCTGCACGAAGGCGGCGACGATCGTGTTGTCGAGGCTCAGCGTGAACGCGAGCAGGAACCCGGCGAGCACCGCCGGCATCGCGAGGGCGAGGGTGACGCGGCGGAAGGTCGTGAACGGGCTCGCGTACAGGTCACTGGAGGCCTCTTCGAGGTTCGCCTCCTGACCGACCAGGCGCGCCCGGACGAGATAGGAGACGACGGCGGTCGCGAACAGCGAACTGCCGATCGACAGGCGCACGATGCCGTCGTTGAACATCCCCAGTCCCCAGTCCTGACCGAGCGTCACGAACCAGGGGAGGAGAGCCACGGCGTCCACGATCTCAGGCGTCACCGACACGAGGAGGAGGAGTCCGAGGAACCACCACACCCACCGGCCGGGGTGGCGCGCCATGGCGATCCCAGCAAGCGTGCCGAGCGCCGTGGCGATGACGGCGGAGATGAGAGCCGTGATGAGGGAGACCCGCACGGCGTTCTGCACGGCGGGCTTGTCGAGGATCGTCCGGAACGCGTCGAACCCGAACCCGTCGAACGAGACGAGCAGCCTCCCGGTGTTGAACGAGTAGATGACGATGACGATGATCGGCGAGAACAGGAACAGGAGCACGAGCACGCCCCACACGTTCAACGCGACGTCGCTCCACGACCGCGGCGCGCGGCGCCCGCTTCCGAGCATGCTGCCGTCGCGCTGGCGGAGGATCGTCTCGGTCTTCGTCGCCGTCACGAGGCCACCTCCTGCTGTCCGAGTGCGAGGCGGTTCCGGGCGCGGAAGGGAAGGCTCAGCGCCCACAGCAGCAACGCCGCCACCGCGATCGTCAGGGCGATCACGAGCATCAGCACGACCGCCATCGCCGAGCCCAGGGCCCAGTTCTGCGCGGTCTGGAACTGGCTCGCCACGAGCTGACCGACCATGTTGCCCTTCGCCCCGCCGAGGACGGTCGCCGTGATGTAGTCGCCCATGAGCGGGATGAACACCAGCAGCACGCCCGCCACGACGCCGGGGCGCGACAGCGGCAGGGTCACCCGGAAGAAGGTGGTGACCTTCCCCGCGCCGAGGTCCTTCGAGGCCTCGCGCACCGCGGGCCCCACGCGATCGAAGGCCACGAACAGCGGCAGGATCATCAGCGGCAGGTAGTTGTAGACCACACCGATCAGCACGGCGGTGCGGGTGTAGAGGAGGTCGAGCGGGCCGTCGAGCATTCCGATCGACTGGAGTCCCTGCGACAGCCACCCCTCCGGGGCGAGGATCACCTGCCAGCCGATCGTCCGGATGAGGAAGTTCGTCCAGAACGGGATGAGGACGAGCGCGATCAGCAGTCCCCGGCGCTGAGGACGCACCTTGAACGCCATCCAGTAGGCCACCGGAGCCCCGATCAGGAAGCACAGCGCCGTTCCGAGGACGCCGACCCAGAGGGTGTTCTGGAACGTGGTGAAGAACGTCGGCGACAGCGCCTCGGCGTAACGGTCGAGCGAGAGCACGTCGTTGGCGTGGGTTCCGAAGATGCCCGGCTTGTAGCCGAAGCTGTACCAGACCACGAGCCCCACCGGCGCGACGAAGAACACCAGCAGCCAGATCCACGCCGGGACCGCCAACAACCCCCCGAGGGAGCGCCGGGGCGACGCGGGCGAATCAGGCACCCGCGGCGGCCTTCATCTCGTTCCAGATCTCCACGCGCACCGTCTGCGACTCGTTGAGGGTCTGCTCGTGCATCGTGGCCAGCTGCGCCTCGTCGAAGAAGATCAGCTCCGGAAGCTCCAGACCCGCCTCTTCGGCGGCGGACTCCATGTCCTTGCCTCCGACGTTGTAGCCGATGTAGTCGAGGTTGAGCATGAGGTTCTCCGGCGTCATCGAGAAGTTGATGAACGCGTGGGCGGCCTCGGGGTGCGGTGCGCCTGCGGCGATCGCCCAGTTGTCCATCCAGAGCTCGGTCTGCGGTCCGGGCAGCACCCACTGCCACCGCTCCGGCTCGGAGGAGGCGAGCAGCCCCAGGCGCGCGTCACCGTTCCACGCCTGCATGAGCACCTGCGTGCCCTGCGGGATCGCGTTGGTGCCGGGGTAGGAGTCGAAGGCGGCGATGTGCGGAGCGATCTTCTCGACGAGGAAGGAGCGGCAGGCATCCAGCTGCGCCGTGTCCTGCGTGTTCCAGTCGGCGTCGTTCGCCCAGAAGTACGCGCCGATGATGCCGGCGGGGTCGTCCGACATGCTCGTCTTGCCGCTGGCCTCGTTCTGCGCGGCGTCGAAGAAGTCGTTCCAGGTCTTCAGCTCGCGTGTGATGACCGTCTTGTCGTAGACGAACCCGGTCGTTCCCCAGGCCTTGCAGACGGAGTAGTCGTTCTCGGGGTCCCATGCCCGGCCGAGGTAGGCCGGGTCCATGTTCTCGAGGTTCGGCAGGAGCGACTTGGTGAACTTCGTCAGCAGCCCGTTCTCGATCATCTGCGGGATGAACACGCCGGTCGGCACGACGATGTCGAACCCCGAGGTGCCCTTGGCGGCGATGAGCTTGGCGATCAGCTCCTCGTTGGAGCTGTAGGAGTCCAGGGTCACCTTCGGCCCGAGGTCGCTCGTGAAGTTCTTCACGACGTCGGGGGAGTCATAGTCGCCCCACGTGTAGACCGAGAGCGACCCCTCCAGGGCTCCGCCCGAGGCCTGCGAGGAGGGGCTCGTGTTGCCTCCGCCGCCCGGCGCGCACGCGGCGAGCACGGCGGTGCCGCCCGCGAGCGCGGCGAGGGAGAGGAATCGGCGGCGCGAGAGCTCGTTCGCGATGATCGGCACGGCCTTCTCGTGGGCGAGAATGCGCAGCGCGGAGCGGGAGTCGTTCATCGGGGCCTCCTGGTCGGGTGAAGGTCGTGCGGCGGATGGAGCGTGTCGGTGTCGCTTACTCGGTCGGGGGTGCGACGTACCCCGCCGCGCGGGCGGCGTCGTCGGCGGGGAAGAGGAGCACGTGGGCCGGCGACCACGTGCACACGACCGCGTCGCCCACCCGGAGGCTCGGCGCCTCCGGCGTCGGCCGCCGCGCGATGAGGCTCTGGTCGTCGCCGAGCCGAACGAGATACTGCATCGTCTCGCCGAGGTGCGAGACCCCGATGAGCTCTCCGCGGACGGCGTTGGTCTCGGCCAGCGCCGCGCCGGTGTCGGCGGCGATCCGCACGTTCTCGGGACGCACGGCAGCTTCGGCCGCCCCCGACGAGGTTCCCGGCAGAGTGGACACCTCGGAGCGGGCGATGACGTGCGTGGCAGACACGGCATCGGTCCCGACACCCGTCCCGCGGAAGAAGTTCTGCTGCCCGACGAAGGCCGCGACGTACGCCGAGGCCGGGCGTGCGTAGACCGTGTCGGCGTCGGCGAGCTGCTCGATGCGTCCCTCGCGCATGATGGCGATGCGGTCGCTCATCGAGAGCGCTTCGCCCTGATCGTGGGTCACGAAGACGAAGGTGATCCCGAGCCGCGACTGGAGGAGCTTGAGCTCGAGCTGCATCTCCTCGCGCAGCTGCCGGTCGAGGGCTCCCAGCGGCTCGTCCAGGAGCAGCACGGAGGGACGGTTGACGAGGGCGCGGGCGAGGGCGACGCGCTGCTGCTGGCCTCCGGAGAGCTGCGTGGGCTTGCGGTCGGCGAAACGGCGCATCTGCACCATGTCGAGCGCTGCTGCCGCGCGTTCGCGGATCTCCCCCTTGGAAGTGCGGCGCTGCTGCAGGCCGTAGGCCACGTTCTCGGCGACGGTCATGTGCGGGAAGAGGGCGTAGGCCTGGAAGACGGTGTTCACGTCGCGCTTGAACGGCGGCGCGCCGAGCACGCTGGCGCCGGAGATGCGGATGTCGCCGGCGTCGGGGTGTTCGAAGCCCGCGATCATGCGCAGCGTCGTCGTCTTGCCGCAGCCGGAGGGCCCGAGAAGCGACAGGAACTCGCCGGCCTCGATCGTGAGGGAGAGGTCGTCGACGGCGAGCTGCTCTCCGTAGTGCTTCGTGACGTGCGAGAGCACGACCGATCCGGTGCCGGGCGCGGGCCCGGATCCGGACGAGGTGGTGGTCCGGTCGACGATGGATTCGGGTGCCGACGTCACGCGTACTCCGCTCCTCGCACCTCCCTGGCGCGTGTGCGGACATTCAATACGTCCGGGCCGTGCCGCGCAATGATCGCGCGGCCCCACCGGACGATTCCTCCCGCCGCGTCCACGCGCCTGACAGATCGTCTGGGGCGGCGTAACGGGGCGGTAACACCGTCGACTCCGACCGGGCGATCGAGGTGACCCAGGAGGCGGACCCGGCCGGGGTGGGTCAGGCGTTTCGTCGGATGACCCTCATCAGCCACGCGATGATCGCGATGACGATGATGACGAGGCCGATCCACAGGAGGAACTCGGCGGCCTTCACGAAGACGCCGAGGAGCAGAAGAGCGATTCCGACGAGGAGCAGGATGACGGCGAGTGTGGTCATGCGACCACCATCGCGCGCTCGACGTGGAGTCTCAACGGGGTTGACACGCGTGCGTTTTCTGTCCTCTGCGCGTTTTCGTGTCGCACATGCGATTTCTATCCACCGGGTGGAGGGGTGTCAACCCCCTGGAGGCGGCAGCGCTCTTCGGGGTTCACTGACTCACGAAGATGCCGCTCCGCATTCTCCCGGGGCGGTTCGTCCGCCCCACCCCGCGAGGTGCATGAACGTGAAAGACATCCTGATCGATGGTCAGCGGCTGCTGACGACCGACGCCGTCGCCGACGCCGTCATCGACTACGCCCGCGTCTTGCACACGGCCGGTGAGTTCGACGTCGTCGACTTTCCCGGCATCCACGACGGCGAACCGTCGATGTGCTCTCTCTTGCTGGGAACCGCCGGGTCGCTCGTGGTGGTCGATGCGCAGATGGACCTGACCATCGCGCTTCCGGAGTCGGACGTGGCGTGCGCCGAGATCGCGCGGCGCGCCGACGCGTTGCGCTGAGAATCACTCCGTCCCGCGCTGGACCGGGTCCGGAAAAGGCGCGCGGGTGTATTAGCGTCAGAGGAACGTGCACTGGGCCGAGCAGTGCGCTGACGTCCCCGCGCCCCCCGAGGTGTCCCGATGACGCATCGAAGACGCGGCCGAATCCGGAGAACCCGTGGGCAAGTTCATCTATCAAGGCTCGATCACCATCGACTTCGACGATCGCGTGCTCGCGCACCTGCAGGTCGTCATCGGCCAGAAGCTGCGTCGTGGCGAGTCGTTCCACTTCACCTGGCGTGAGGACCCGAGCGTCGGTGACGGCCGCACGTCGGTGTGGCTGCACCCGTCGGCCTCCCTGGTCTACCGCTACTTCGGCAGCCGCCAGCCGAGCCTCAATCGCGCGTGGCTGGAGGCGCTGACCTACACCGCGAACTCCACCAACGGGCTGTACATCGTCCCCGAGCCCACCGAAGGCAGCGGCGACGGCTCGGACTGAGCGGCGGGATCGTCCGCTCCCGACAGCGGGGCCTCAGTCGGCGTCGGCGAGCTCGACCACCTGCGGTGAGGTGTCGGGCACCTCGTGCTCGCCGCTGTCGATCTGCTCGGCAACGAGCATGATGCCGCCCGACGAGTTGGCCGTCTGGGCGAGCTCCTCGAGCCATTCCCGGCTCAGATCGGGCGTGTCGGGGTCGTCGAAGACGAACCGGAGTGGGATCGAGGGGTGCAGCCAGATCGTGCTGCGTCCTCGCGCTTCGTCTTCGGGGTGCTTCCAGCTGAGGGTGAAGCTCTCACCGCGGCGGAGCTTGGTGGCGACGACCACCTTGAGGTGCGCCAGGGCGCGGTCGTCGATGTGGATCGGCGTGGCGGAACCGCCGTAGTAGATGGTGCCCATGCCCGCACTCTACGCGTATTCCTGACGGCGGCGTGAGCGGATGTCAAGCCCCTCGTGACGCGGACCGGCTCGGCCTAACGTGCCCCGTGTTCGATCCCGACCGCGCCGCGGCTGCGACCGGTCGGTTCTCACGCTCACGACCGGTGGAGGCGGCATGAAGGCTCTGCGGGGGGTGGGCGTTCTCGCGCTGATCGTGCTCCTGTCGGGGTGCTCGGCTCTGTCGTCGATCCCCTTCGATCCGGAGGGGAGCCTGGACCGGATCACAGGGGGAACCCTGCGGGTGGGGGTCAGCGACGCTCCGGGCCTGGTGGAGATGGAGGCTGATCGCGCGGCGGGTCCGCTCGCCGATCTCGTCGCGGGCTTCGCCGAGGAGCGGGACGCCCGCGTGCAGTGGACGGCGGGCAGTGAGGAAGAGCTCGTCGACCGGCTCGAGACCGGCGACCTCGACCTCGCGATCGGCGGGATGACCGAGGAGACCCCGTGGCTCGACCGGGCCTCCGTCACCCGCGGGTACGACGGCATTCCCGGGGCGAATGGGCGCCGGATCGTCGTTCTCCTGCCGCTGGGTGAGAACGGGCTCCAGTCGGCCCTCGAGGCCTTTCTCGACGAGAGGGTGGGGCCGTGATCGCGCAGGTGACCTCGATGGGACGCACCGATCTGCCGGACGCGCAACGTCGCGCCGTCCGCGACGCCGTGCGCTGGGAGTGGTTCACGATCGGCTACACGCTGGTGACGATCGTGCTCATCGCGCTGGTCGTCGGCGGATCGCAGGCCATGAAGACCGCGTGGATCGAGGACATGCTGTCCCTCGTCCCGCAGATCTCCTTCCTCGTCGCCCTTCTCTTCATCAGGCGCCGGCCCACGCGACGATTCCCCTACGGCCTGCATCGCACGATGGGCGTCGGGCACCTGGTGGCAGGAGTCGCCCTCCTCGCGATCGGCGGCAGCCTCGCCGTGGAGTCGGTGGTCGGCCTCGTCGCCGCCGAGCACCCCGCGATCGGAACGATCAACCTGTTCGGCGCCACCGTGTGGCTCGGCTGGCTGATGATGGGCGTGATGGCGCTGACGATGATCGGCCCCTTCTTCTACGGCCATGCCAAGGCGAAGATCGCCCCGCAGCTCCACAACAAGGTGCTCTATGCCGATGCCGACATGGCCAAGGCCGACTGGACGACCACCGTGGCGTCGATCGTCGGCGTGGGCGGAGTGGGCATCGGCTGGTGGTGGCTCGACGGTGTGGCGGCCCTGTTCATCTCGGCCGGCATCGTGTGGGACGGTGTGCGCAACACCCGCGCCGCGGTCCTCGACCTGATCGATCAGCGCGCCCGGACGCACGATGACGCGGAGCCTCATCCGCTCCTCGGCGACATCGTCGCCTCGCTCGAGCGGCTGCCGTGGGTGCGCGAGGCATCGGTGCGGATGCGGGACATGGGGCAGGTCTTCCACGTCGAGGCCTTCGTGGTCCCTCGGCGCGGGGGCGTGCGGCTCGCGAAGATCGAGGCCGCACGTGCACGGATCGCGGCTCTGGACTGGAAGGTCCAGGACGTGGTCGTCATTCCGGTGGTCCAGCTGCCGGACGAATCAGAGAGGAGCAGATCATGACCGATCCGCGCGAGAAGCACCACGACGAGGGATTCCCGGATCAGGAGCAGACCCAGCCCGGAATCACGTCCGAGACCGCTCCGACGCCCGATCACGGCGAAGGGTCGTACCGGGGCAGCGGCAGGCTCGAGGGCCGCCGCGCGCTCATCACGGGCGGTGACTCCGGCATCGGGCGGGCCGTGGCGATTGCCTTCGCGCGGGAGGGGGCCGATGTCGCGATCGCGCACCTCCCGCAGGAGCAGGAGGACGCCGATGCGACGGTCGCCCTCATCGAGAAGGAGGGTCGACGCGCGCTGAGCCTCGCCGGCGACGTCCGCGACGAGGTGTTCGCGACCGACATCGTGGTGGAGACGGCCGAGCGGTTCGGCGGCCTCGACATCGTGGTGCTCAATGCGGCCTATCAGAAGGACCGCGACGGCATCGACACGCTCGAGACCGCGGAGTTCCAGCGCGTGTTCGAGACCAACCTGTACGGCATGCTGTACTCCGCCCGCGCGGCCGTTCCGCTCCTGAAGCCGGGTTCGTCGATCATCGTGACCTCGTCGATCCAGGCCTTCAACCCCTCTGCCGGGCTCATCGACTACGCGATGACGAAGGCGGCGCAGGTCGCCTTCGTCAAGGCCGCCGCCGAGGAGCTCGGACCCGACGGCATCCGCGTGAACGCCGTGGCTCCGGGTCCCATCTGGACACCGCTCATCCCGGCCACCGGTTGGGACGCGGATCGGCTGGCCACCTTCGGACAGGACACGCCGCTCGGGCGGGCGGGCCAGCCCGCCGAGCTCGCCGGCGCGTACGTGTACCTCGCCTCCGAGGAGGCGTCGTTCGTGTCGGGCGCCGTTCTGCCGGTCACGGGCGGCAAGGGCCTGTAGCCCGGCGGCCGCGGCCGGCGGTGGCCGCAGCGGCGACGGTCGGATTTCGGCCGACTGACCGGGCGACGGCCCGATTCGTCCCCACAAGACGGGCCGAAAGCAGGCGGAACCGGTGGCCGGGGCCGGTGAGCGGCGGTGGCGGCCGATCCACCCTGCTTTTGGCCCGGCCTGCCGCCGTGCCCGCCCCGCCTCCGGCTCCGCTCCGCGCCCGCCGGTTCCGGCCCGATTCGTCCCGGTGCGGTGCGATGGGCCGAAAGCAGGCGGAAGCGGTGGCCGGGGCCGGTGAGCGGCGGTGGCGGCCGATCGACCCTGCTTTTGGCCCGGTCTGCCGCCGTGCCCGCCCCGGCCCGGCCCGTCCCGGCTGGCGCGGCGGGGGCAGGCGGGGCGTCAGATCGCGAAGACCCGGGATGGGCGGGGCCCGTGCAGTTCGCCGTGGAGGCGCTGCATCCGCGCGTCGAGCTCGGCGGCCGTGTCGGCGGCGTCCTTCAGCTCGGCGAGGAGGCCGTCGGGCACCGCACCCTCGTACTTGTAGTAGATCTTGTGCTCGAGGCTCGCCCAGAAGTCCATCGCGATCGTGCGGAACTGCACCTCGACCGCCACGTCCACTCGGCCGCTGGAGAGGAAGACCGGCACCTCGACGATCACGTGGAGGCTCTTGTAGCCGTTCGGCTTGGGGCGGGCGATGTAGTCCTTCACCTCGCGCACCGTGATGTCGTCCTGCTGGGTGAGCAGGTCGAAGAGCCGATACGCGTCTCCCGCGAAGCTCGTCGTCACCCGCACCCCCGCGATGTCGGTGATGTGCGCGCGGATCGAGTCGAAGTCCGCGTCGATGCCCTTGCGTACGACCTTGTCGATCAGGCTGTCGGCGGACTTCACGCGGCTGGACAGGTGCTCGATGGGGTTGTAGTCGTGAGTGAGCTGGAACTCGTCGCGGAGGATCTCGAGCTTGGTCTCCACTTCGCGCAGTCCGAACTGGTAGAGCAGCAGGAACTTCTGGAAGTCGTCGCGCATCTCGCGCAGCTCCCGCGGGGAGAAGGTCGCCGTTCCGTCGGTGGTCCTCACGGAGAGATGCTGCGGCAGGGCGTCCATGGTCCGACCGTACCGAGCGTGCTTCAGGGGATCCTGTGAGAGGCGGCCGGTGCGCCCGCCTGGCCCGCCCCGTCAGCGGATGCGGGAGTGCTCCCCGAGGCGGTGCCAGGTGCGGTTGTGGTAGACGAGCGCGTCGCCGGCCTCGCCCGGCTCGACGTCGCGGTTGAGCTGGGACTGCAGGGCGTGCGCGGCGATGACGGTGGAGGATCCCGCGTCCATGCGCCCGATGACGGCGCATCGCACCCAGGCCCGCACGTCGCGGAAAACGGGTTCGCCCGTGACGAGGCGGCTCCAGGACTCGGTGTCGGCGAAGCGGTCGATGCCGCTCGTCGCTCCGAGCTTGGCGAGGTCGAGGTCGGTGGCGTCGAGGAGGTGCACGACGACCGTCTCAGCCCGCGAGAGGACGTCGGCCGACGAGGACAGCGCGGAGATCGAGAAGATGAGCAGCGGCGGGTCGGCGCTCACCGACGAGACCGAGGTGGCGGTGAGCGCCACCGGGCCGTCGCCCGCGTCGGCGGTGATGACGGCGACGCCCCCCGGGTGGCCGCGGAACAGCGCCTTGAACTCGTCGGCGGACAGCGACGACGAGAAGCGGTGATCGGCCGCGTCGAACGGCGCGGCGGCGGGGGACTGACCGGTCATGCCTTCGACGCTAGTCGCGTCGGCGCGCGCGAGGGCCGTTCGTGTGCCCCCGTGACATTCTGTGACCGATTGTGACGCCCACCGTTTCCTCGTGTTTCGGTGTTCTCGGGTCGGGTCGATGAGGCGTCCGACGATGGGCTCATGTCGCTCCTGATCACCCCCGAGCGCCTTGCCGCGGATCTGGCGTCGGGCGCGCCCCCTCGCGTGCTGGACGTGCGATGGCGACTGAATGAGCCGGAGGGGCGGCCGGCCTACCTGGCGGGCCACGTGCCCGGCGCCGTCTTCGTCGACCTGGAACGGGAGCTGGCGGATCCGGGCCGTCCCGAGCTCGGGCGGTATCCGCTGCCGGACCCGACGCGACTGAGCGCAGCCGCGCGGCGGTGGGGGCTTTCCCGCGGAGACCGCGTCGTGGTCTACGACGACAACGACGGCGTCGCTGCCGCGCGCGCGTGGTGGATGCTGCGGGGTCACGGCGTGGCGATCGAGGTCCTGGACGGAGGGTTCCGCGCCTGGCTGGATCACGGAGGGATGCTCGAGCGCGGTGATCGCGCGGTGGCCCCGGGAGACGTCGAGTGGGGGACGAGCGCGTCGCCTGTCGCCGGCATGGACGAGGCGGCCCTCGCTCCCCGTGAGGGCATCCTCGTCGACGTCCGCACACCCGCGCAGTACCGAGGGCAGGCCCCGACGCACGATCCCGTGTCCGGTCACATCCCGGGAGCGATCAACATCCCGGCGGTGACGCACATCGACCCCGAGGGCCGTCTGCGCCCGCCCGCGCACATCCGCCGCGTGCTCGAATCGCGCGGCATCGCCCCCGGCGATCGGATCGTGCTGTACTGCGGCAACGGGATCGCCTCATCGCACTCCGCTCTGGCCTTTGAGAGCGCGGGCGTGCACACGCTGCTGTTCGTCGGCGGCTGGAGTCAGTGGAGTCGCACCCCCGGCCGTCCGGTGGCCCGTGGGGCGACCCCGGCCGAAGAGATCTCGACGGTCTGATCCGGAAGACGCCGCCGGGCGGCCCGGGGGCTGCCGGCATCCGCGCGCGGACGGACGTCTGCCGAGACCGCATGGCCGCTCTGGGGCTCTACGGAGGTGGGGTCGCCGAGCACGCGGAGGGCATGGATCACGCGCACTTGATAGGTGAGGAACGCCACGAGCTGCGACAGGGTGACGATGTCGTCGACGCTCCATCCGGCTGCGCGGAGGGCGGCGAGTGCAGACGGCGACGCTTCGCGCGGCCGGAGCACCAGGAGGTGCGCGTGTGCGAGGGCGGGACCGAGTGCTGCCGCGTCTGCCCGGGTGGGCGCCCATCGCGCACCGTCGGTGTCTTCGGCCGACAAGGCGCTCGGTGGGTAGTGGCCGAAGGGGCCGGCGCCCGTCGCGCGCGCCGCCAGGGCGCCGACGGTCGCAGCGAGTCCCCTGTCGGTCTCGCGCAGTCGCTCGCCGTACGCCGACACGGGGACCGAGCCGATGCGCACGACGAAATCGGCGACCGCGAGCCGGTCGTCGAGAGGGAACCCGGCGGTGCCGGGGCCACCGAACAAGGCGGTGAAGTCCGCCTGGGACTGTTCGCGTGCGTGCGGACGGTGTCGTCGGAGGGCGTCGGTGCTCGACCCGGGTTCGACTCCCGACTCTCTGTCGATGATGTCCGTCGCGGTCTCGGACCCGTCGGGCATGACCTCCTCCTTCGCGATGGGCTCAGTCATCGAGGGCGTGGCGCAGACGCGGCCACTCGGCCTCCGCCCACGCGGTGACGATCTCGGCTCGCCGATCGACCTCCGACGCGGGGAACGCGATGCCGCGGGTCGGCACCGATGCCCCCAGCTCCACCAGCAGAGGACGCAGGGCCGTCTCCACGGCGAGGGAGTGGGCGGGGCTCCCGAGAGTCAGAATCGGCACCGCGGTGAGTCGGTGGAGCGCGCCGGTGTCGAACCGGTCGAGGAAGGCCTTCAGCAGCCCCGTGTAGGTGGCCTTGTACGTCGGGCTCGCGACGATCACGACGTCCGCGGACAGCACGCGTTCCCGGGCGGCGTCGACCGCGTCGCTCGGGTGACGGAACAGCTCGTCGGCGATGTCGGCGAGCTCGATCGTCTCGGCGATCGCGGCCCCCGACCGCGCCGACAGCTCGGCCGCTACGGTATCGGCGACGGCCCGGGTGCGGGAGTCGCGCTGCGGGTTGCCGACGAGGGCGATGACGGAGGTCACGACGCCCTCACGCGAGTCCGCCGCGGGGGCGGAGCACGCCGACCCGGGCGAGCCCGAGGTAGAGGAGGCAGCCCAGGCACACCCCGAACGCCGCGTTGAGGAACGCCGCCGCGAAGGCCAGTCCACCCGCGATCGGCAGCGCCCAGGGCACTCCTGCGAGGTGGAGCACGAGCCCCGTCGAGACGACCACGAGCCCGACCAGTTGCGCGAAGCGCGGGGGACGCGGATCTTCGAGATCCGTGGGCGGGGCAAGGCGCGGGCGCACGAGCGTGCGGAACAGCACTCCCCAGGGTGCCGTCGAGGGAGAGGCGACCCCCCAGACGAACAGTGCGGCCGCGATCGCGAGCACGATGAACCCGGGGTCGGCCGCGCGTACGGCCGCGGTCGCCCCGACGGAGGATGCGGCGCTCTGCAGCGCGAAGAACGTGCCCGCCAACAGGAGCACACTCGTGAGCGTCGCGGCGAACCTCGGGCCGCGTGGGTCGATCGGCGCGGGCCGGGCGGGCGAATCGGAAGACATGTCGTCACGGTAGGCGAAGACCCCGCGCGTCGCGCCGCTCTCGTCATACGGCGACACGGAGCCGCGTTTGCCGTACCGCCCACCACGGGTTACTGTGTTGGCGTGTCCCTGACTTGTCGCTGTTGTCGCTGAGCGCTCGCGCGCGCCTTCGACGACCCCGACAACCGCCGTGCCTCTGCGCGCACGGCCACACCCTCAGGACTCTCTCCATGCGTTACGCATCGCACATCGCCGATCTCGTCGGCCACACCCCTCTCGTCCGCCTCGGTCGCGTGACCGACGGCATCGCGGCCACCGTGCTCGCCAAGGTGGAGTACTTCAACCCGGGCGGCTCCGCGAAGGACCGCATCGCCGCCCGTATCATCGACGCCGCCGAACGCGACGGGCTCCTCCGCCCCGGCGGCACGATCGTCGAGCCCACCAGCGGCAACACGGGCGTCGGTCTCGCCCTCGTGGCCCTGCAACGCGGTTACCGCATGGTGTTCGTCGTTCCCGACAAGTTCGCCGGCGAGAAGGTGGCCGTCCTCCGCGCCTACGGCGCCGAGGTGGTCATGACGCCCACGAGCGTGCCCCCCGAGCACCCGGACTCCTACTACAGCGTGTCCGACCGGCTCGCGCGGGAGATCCCCGGGGCGTTCAAGCCCAACCAGTTCGGAAACCTGCACGGGCCGCGCGGTCATTACGAGACCACAGGCCCCGAGATCTGGGACGACACCGATGGTCTCGTGAGCCATCTCGTCGCCGGAATCGGCACGGGAGGCACCATCTCCGGCACCGGCCGGTACCTCAAGGAGCAGTCGGACGGGAGAGTCGTCGTCGTGGGTGCCGACCCGGAGGGCTCGATCTACTCCGGGGGTCCGCTACACGGCTATGCGGTCGAGGGCGTGGGGGAGGACTTCTGGCCCGCCACCTTCGACCCCGCCGTCGTCGATCGCTACGAACGGGTCGGCGATGCCGAGTCGTTCGCGATGACCCGCCGACTGGCGCGGGAGGAGGGGCTCCTCGTCGGCGGTTCCTCGGGCATGGCGGTCGCCGCGGCGCTCCGCGTCGCGCGGGATCTTCCCGCCGAGGCGGTCGTGGTGGTGGTCCTCCCCGACCACGGACGCGGATACCTCACCAAGATCTTCGACGACCAATGGCTGAGGGAGCGCGGACACGATGCCGTCGTCGACGCGGCCGCCACGACCCCTGCTCCTCCGTTCGCCTCTGTTTCCTCGACCTCTGTTTCCTCGACCTCTGTTTCCTCGACCTCCGGGAGTCCCGCATGACCGCCTCCGATGCCGCCCGCGGCTTCGCCAGCCTCGCCGTCCACGCCGGGCAGGACGCCGACGCCGCCACGGGCGCCGTGATCCCGCCCGTCCACTTCTCCACGACCTACGCGCAAGACGGCATCGGCGGACTCCGGCAGGGATACGAGTACGGCCGCAGCGGCAACCCGACACGCACGGCGCTCCAGGTCCAGTTGGCCGCGATCGAGGGCGGCGCCCACGCGTTCTCGTTCGCGTCGGGACTGGCGGCGGAAGACGCTCTGCTGCGCGCCGTGCTGCAGCCGGGCGACGAGGTGCTGCTCGGAAACGACGTGTACGGCGGCACGCACCGCCTCATCTCCCGCATCCTCGGCCCGTGGGGCGTGCGGCTGCGGGTCGTCGACATGAGCGACGCCGAGGCCGTCCGCGCGGCCGTCGCCGAACGCGCACCGCGGATCCTGTGGGTGGAGACGCCGTCCAATCCGCTCCTGCGGGTCACCGACATCGCCGATCTGGCCGCTGTCGGACACGATGCCGGCGCGCTCGTCGTCGTCGACAACACGTTCGCGACGCCGGCGCTGCAGCAGCCCCTCGCCCTCGGTGCCGACGTCGTCGTGCACTCGACCACGAAGTACCTCGGCGGGCACTCCGACGTGGTCGGCGGTGCCCTGGTGCTCGACGACGATGCACTCGCGGAGCGCATCGGCTTCCTGCAGTACGCGGCTGGAGCCGTCTCGGGACCGCTCGATGCCTGGCTCACGACCCGCGGGATCAAGACGCTCGCGCTGCGGATGCAGCGTCACAGCGAGAACGCCGCCGCCGTGGCGGCTTTCCTCGAGGGACAGGAGCGGGTCGCGCGCGTCTACTATCCGGGACTTTCGTCCCACCCCGGCCACGAGATCGCGGCCCGGCAGATGCGGGGATTCGGCGGCATCGTCTCGGTGGCTCTGGAATCGGGGGAGGCGGCGCGGCGGTTCGCCGAGTCGACGAGGCTGTTCCAGCTCGCCGAGTCGCTGGGCGGCGTCGAGTCTCTCGTGAACTACCCCGACGCGATGACGCACGCCTCGGTGCGGGGCACCGAGGCCGCCGTCCCCGTGGAGGTCGTGCGCCTGTCGGTGGGGATCGAGGACGTCGACGACCTGCTCGCCGACGTCGAGGCGGCCCTCGCGCGCTGAGCGGGCGGACGGGAGCCGCCCCGCCTGATCAGCCGCGCCGCCACCAGCGGCGTCGCGGGCGGGGCGGCTCCGTCTCGGCGGCAGATGCCGCTGCCGCTGCTCGCGCCTGACGCCGATGGTGCCACGCGGCGACCTCGGCGTCCTCGTCCCGCATCGGGGTCACGACGGGCGGACCGCCCAAGAGCTGCCGCCGCGCCTCGATGATGCGGCGATTGAAGTCGGCGACGTACTCGCGCACCTCCCGCTCCCGTCGCAGTGCGTCGACGCGGTCCTCGAACTCGGCGTGTTCGACGCGCAGCTGGAGAGCGGGGGGACCGAGCCCGGTGAGCTTCTCGGTCTGGATCTTCCGGCGGATCCACCAATCGGGGTCATGGTGATCGCCGAGGCCTTCGAGCGGCTTGCCGTACCCCGGCAGGTCGTCGAAGTCACCGCGGCGGATCGCCTGCTGGATCGCCGACTCCACGTACATCGCGCGTTCGCTCGGCCCCGGGGTGGCGGCGGTGCGCGCCGTGTCGGCCGTCGCCGTGGGCGACGAATCCTCCGGCTCGCCGTCGAACCCGTGTTCGCGCGCAGCCTGCATCGCCCGGTAACGGGCGGCATCGAGCCGCGGGTCCTCGGCCATCTCCCCAGCCTACGAGGGCGCGGGGGCGTCACGGTCGCCACGCGCGTTGCCGTGGCGATACCAGGCATGTATATACTCGGTAAACACATACTCGGTATGCAGATCCATCCACCCGGGGCGGGTCTGCCGACGAGCGGGCAGGAGAACCCATGTCGGTGAGACAGAGCCTCTTGGCGATCCTCGACCAGGGGCCGTGCTACGGCTACCAGCTGCGCGCGGAGTTCGACCGGCGGACGGGGTCGACCTGGCCCCTCAACGTCGGGCAGATCTACAACACCCTCGACCGCCTCGAGCGCGACGGCCTCGTCCGCAAGGGTGATGTCGACGAGCAGGGCCACGTGTACTGGGAGATCACCGACGCCGGTTCCGCCGAGGTGACCCAGTGGCTCGCCTCGCCCGTGGAACGGACGCAGGGGACGCGCGACGAGCTGGCGATCAAGCTCGCCGTGGCCGCGACGCTCCCGGGCGTCGATGTGGCCGAGGTGATCCAGACCCAGCGGCGCGCCTCGCTCCGCCAGCTCCAGGAGCTCAACCGCGCCAAGTACGCGGGGGCCAACCCCGACGGGCCCGAAGAGCTGGCGTGGTCGCTCGTCGTCGACTCGATGATCTTCGCGGCCGAGGCCGAGGTGCGCTGGCTCGACCACACCGAGCAGCGCCTGCACGCGCACCCGCGCCACGCGATGGCGCTCGAGCTGTCCACCGACCGCCCCAAGCGGGGGCGACCGGCCAAGGCCGACACGACGCAGGAGGTCTCGGCATGAGCGCCGTGCTGCAGCTCATCGGCGTGACCCAGCAGTACGGCGAGGGTGCCACGAGCGTCTCCGCGCTCTCGGGCGTCGACCTCTCGGTCGAGAAGGGCGAGCTCGTCGCCATCATGGGAGCCTCCGGATCGGGCAAGTCGACCCTGCTCTCCATCGCCGGAGGCCTCCAGCGGCCGACGACGGGCGAGGTGGTCGTGGAAGGCACGTACCTCTCCACCGCCACGCCGCGCCAGCTCGCGCAGCTGCGCCGCCGCTCCCTGGGCTTCGTGTTCCAGGACTTCAATCTCATCCCGACCCTCACGGCGCTCGAGAACGTCACGTTGCCCTTGGAGCTCGACGGCTTCCGAGCCCGGGTGGCGCGCCGTGCGGGTCGGGATGCGCTCTCCTCGGTGGGACTCGACGCCAAGTTCGACTCCTACCCCGACGATCTCTCCGGCGGTCAGCAGCAGCGGGTCGCGATCGCCCGGGCGGTCGTGGGCGGGCGCCGGCTGATCCTCGCCGACGAGCCCACCGGCGCGCTCGACTCGGTCACCGGCGAGGCGGTCATGAAGATGCTCCGCTCGCGTGTGGATCAGGGGGCGGCGGGGATCCTCGTCACCCACGAGGCCCGCCACGCGGCGTGGGCCGACCGGATCGTGTTCCTCCGAGACGGGCGGATCATCGACGAGTCGCAGCGCTCCGACGCCGACGCCCTCCTCGCCGGCACCCCGCGATGAGCGGTGCCACCTCCCGCGGCGCGCGCTGGCGCGTCGCGGCCCGTCTGGCCTCGCGGCAGGTCCGTCGCACGTGGGTGTCGAGTCTGCTGATCGTCTCGCTCGTGGTGCTTCCCATCGCGGGGCTCTCGGGGGCGGCGGTCCTCGTCTCCAGCACGATGGCGACCCCGGCCGAGCGAGCGAAGGTGGAACTGGGGGCCGCGCAGGCATGGGTGAAGCCTGCGGGAGTGCCGGACGCCGACTTCTGGCAGTCGCCGACCGAGCCGGAGTGGAGCGGATACGGAGGGCAGGCCGAGGGCTCGGTGCCGCAGCCCCCCGGCGAGATCCCGACCGATCCGCTCGCGGCGCTTCCCGCAGGCACCCGCACGATCGAGGTCTCCTCGGGCCAGGTGAGGATGGCGACCGTGGCGGGCGCCACGATGGTCGACGCGTGGGCCGGTGCCGTGACCGACCCGGCTCTCGAGGGGCGGTTCACCCTGGTCTCCGGTCGGGCGCCTGAGAACGACCGAGAGGTCCTGGTGACCGCCGCGACGCTCGAGCGGGCCGGCACCCGCGTAGGGGGCCAGATCTCGCTCGACGAGGCGGAGTACACCGTCTCCGGCGTCATCGACATCGCCGTCGCGGCGGATGCGCAGTCCGCCGTCGTGTTGAGCGACCCGGAGCTCTTCGCCGGGAACACCAAGTGGTACTTGCCCGACCTCGCCCTGTCGTGGGCCGACGTGCAGAAGCTCAATGAGGCGGGGATCGTCGCGTTCTCCCGCGAGGTCGTGCTCGACCCGCCCCCCTTCCAGGTGGAGGGGTGGGGCACGATGGACCCGGCGCAGCGCGATCTGCAGTTGTGGTTCTCGATCACGGGAATGATGGCGGCCGCTGCGGCGGCGGCCGGCTACATGGTCGTCATGCTCGCGGGAGCGGCGTTCGCGGTGAGCGCGCGTCGCCAGCAGCGCGCGCTGGCGATCGCCGCGAGCGTCGGTGCCGATGCGCGCGACCTCGGGCGGGTCGTGCGCCTCCAGGGCACGGTGCTGGGAGCCGTGGGCGGGCTGATCGGTGTGGCCCTCGGCATCGGCGGGGCGGCCTCGCTCATGGGGGTGATCGGCAACGGCTCGGCGACGATGTTCTGGGGCTTCCACGTGCCGTGGTGGCTGCTGGGATGCGTGCTGGTGTTCGCCGTGATCGTGGGGACGGTCTCGGCGCTCGCTCCGGCGCGGGAGGTGGCTCGCTCCGACGCGCTCCGGGCCCTGCGCGGGGCGCGCCGTCCGCAGAAGCTGACCGCGGCCCGCCCGCTGTGGGGCTCGCTCATGATCGTGGTCGGGATCGGCATCACGATCGTCTCGGGCCTCTCGGCGGCGGCGATGACCTTCAACGACGGCGTCGCCTACGACTCGGCGCTGCGGTGGCTTCCCATCGCCGGCATCATCGGCGGCCCGATCCTCGCGCAGCTCGGTTTCGTGCTGTCGGGACGATGGCTCCTGTGGCTGACCTCGCGCACGCTGTCGCGACTGGGGCTTGCGGCGCGGATCGCCACGCGCGACGCCGTGGCCAACGGCGCCCGCACCGTCCCGGCGTTCGCCTCGATCGGGGCGACGGTGTTCGTCGGGGTCTTCGCCGTGAGCATGGTGGCCGTCACCACGGCGCAGTCCGCGCGCACGTACAGCTACAGCGCCCCCGTGGGCACCGCGATCGGCACGCTCTACTCGACAGGCCCCGAGCCCCTCACCGTCGCCCAGGCGAACGAGGCCGCCCGCGCGACGGCGGAGATGTTCGCCGAAGTGGGCGCATCGGAGTCGGCGGTGGCCTGGCGTCAGAGCACGTCCGACTCGAATCCCGAAGCGGAGATCCCCGGCGACCAGCTGCGCGCCGTCGCACTCACACCGGAGCGGCATCTCCTCGATCCCGAGAGCCCGCAGGGATTCTCGTGGCAGAGCGAACTGCAGGACCCGAGGAACAACCTCACGGTCCTGGACGCCGACGACCTCCCCACCGTGATGGGGCTGACGCTCACCGCGAGCCAGCGCGCCGCCTACGAGGGGGGCGCGGCCGTGGTCGCGGTGCCCGACCTCCTCACCGACGGCACGATCGAGGTTGCAGCGTGGACCGAGCGGCAGTGGCAGGACGGGACGGCGCCGAGCAACGTCTTCCGGCCGTGGCCGGGGCAGGAGCCAGACCCGGCGCAATGGTCGAAGACGGTCGACGCGCTGACGGTCGATGCGCCGCACCAGCCGGTCGCGGTCGCCCTCTCGCCGCAGACCGCCGAGAAGCTCGGGATCCAGAGCCAGGCCGCCGTCGTGTACGGCGCCTTCTCCGCCCCGCCCACGACCGACCAGCGCGACCGTCTCATGGCGCTCGGCGAGACCCTGCGCACCGACATCGCCGCCGCGTCGGTGTGGATCGAGCCCGGCCCCGTCGAAGCGGCCGTGTGGATCGTCCCCCTCCTGATCGTGATGGCCGTGCTCGTCGTCGGAGCCAGCGCCGTCGCGCTGGGGCTCGCCCGTTTCGAGCGGAGGCCGGATGACGCGACTCTGTCCGCCGTCGGGGGCACTACGGCGCTCCGCCGCCGGATCGCGTTCTGGCAGGGTCTGGTGATCGTCGGGTTCGGCATGGTGGCCGGAGCGGCCGCGGGAGTGCTCCCGCCGATCGGCTTCATCCTGCAGTCGCAGGCCCAGGTGGGGCGCGAGCTGCTGATCGCGGACGTCCCGTGGGTGCTGCTCCTGGTCCTCGTGGCGGGACTCTCGCTCGTGGTCGCGGCGGTCAACTGGCTCGTGCCGCCTCGCCGTCCCGACCTCACGCGGCGGACGGCCATCGCGTGAATGCCCCCGGCGACGAGGGCTCGCGTTCCCCGGTCGCGCGCCTGATCGCGAGCCTGCGGTTGGCGGGGCGGCAGACGCTCCACGGCTGGAGCTCCAGCCTCCTCGTCCTGACGCTCATCGTCCTGCCGATGGCGGTGGTGACCGCGGCCCTCGTCTACGTCGACGGACGCCAGCCGACCACCGCGGAGCGCATCGAAGCCCAGCTCGGGCGCGCGCAGGCATGGCTGGCGATCGTGAACGGTCCCGATCCGTCGCTCCAGCAGTACCTCGATCAGCCCGAGTGGTGGCAGATCGACCGATCGGACGACGGGCAGCCCGTCCACGAGCCGCGGCCCCCGGTCGACGATCCGGTCCGCCTCCTCACAGACGGTGACTCCGGGCCGGCCGAGGTGATCGAGATCGGCGAGGGAGACGTCACCGCCGAGACGGCCGGAGGCATTGCGCCGGTGGCGGCGGTCATCGGCGACGCCGGGGCCGAGGCGCTCCGCGGACGATTCGACCTGCACGAGGGCCGTGCGGCGACGGCGCCGACCGAGGTCGTCGTGTCACCGGGTGCCCTCGAACGACTGGGTGCGTCGGTGGGGGACACCCTGACGCTTCGGGAGCCGGCCGCGCGCTACACGATCGTCGGCGTGCTCAGTCGCGCCGAAGACCCCGACGCCCGGGAGGTCGTCTTCCTGCCGGGCACCGCGGAGAACCGCGCCCTGCAGAGCGATGCGATGCTCACGCGGTGGTACCTGCCGGCCCGGATCATGACGTCGGCCGACGTCGAGACCCTCAATCGGGCGGGCGTCATCGTGTTCGACCGGAGCCTGGTCGCCGACCCCGGAGCGCGGGCCGCGCCGGGTGGCGCCGAGGCCCTCCCGTGGTCGATCCTGGCCGTGTTGTCGGCCGTCGCGGCGTTCGCGGGCTATCTCATCGTGCTCCTGGCGGGAGCGGCGTTCTCGGTGAGCGCCAGGAGGCAGGAGCACGCCCTCGCCGTCGCGGCGAGCGTCGGAGCGACGCGCGGCGACGTCTTCCGCATCGTGCTGCTGCAGGGCACCGTCCTGGGGCTGGCGGGCGGGACGATCGGAGCCGGTGCCGGGATCGGCCTGGGCGTGCTCGCGCTGCACCTGTTCGACGACGGCGCCGCGGCGAGCTTCTGGGGCGTGCACGTGCCGTGGCCGCTCCTGGCGGCTGTGGTCGCGTTCGCGACGATCGTGGGGACGATCGCCGCAGTCGTGCCCGCCCGCGCCGCCACGCGCGGGGAGGTGATCGCCGCGCTCCGGGGCTCACGCAAACCTGTGCGCGTGCGCGCCGACCGGCCGCTGTGGGGCACCCTGCTCCTCGTCACCGGTGTCGCGATCACCGCGATCGCGGGGCTGTGGCTCGCGGCGATCAACGCCGAGAAGTATGTCGATCAGAACGATGCCCGGCGGATCCTCTGCATCTGGGGCATCATCCTCGGGCCGCTCTTCCTGCAGGTCGGCGTGATGCTCGCGGGGCACTGGATCATCGCGCAACTGGCGCGCGTGCTGTCCCGGATCGGCCTGGCGCCGCGGCTTGCCGGGCGCGACGCCGCCGCGCATCCGGGTCGGATCGTGCCCGCCTTCGCGGCGATCGCGGCCTGCGCGTTCCTGGCGTCGGTCTCGCTCGGCTCGCTCGCCGTGGTCGGTGCGCAGCAGGAGCGAGGCTGGTGGTACGGGGCGCCGGTGGGAACGCTGTCGGTCTACGGGTGGATCGGTGCAGAGCCGGGCGTCGAGCCGCTCAGTGCCGCCGACATCAGAGCGACCGAGGCCCGAGCCCGAGAAGTGGCCTCCGCGACGGATCCCACCTCGATCGGCACGCTCTGGCTGCCACTCGACCCGCGCGTGTACGACGCGAGCGGGAAACTCGTCACCAACAGCGACGCGACGACGGTGCTGCCGCAGGTCCAGCGTTATGTCTCGTGCGACGACGTCGTGCAGGGCGAGTGCCTCACGAAGGCCCAGTCGTTCGTGCAGGGAGGCTGGGCGCTCGCCGTCGTCGCCGCCGACGAGATCGACACCGTCGTGGGCCGGCCCCTCACGTCCGCGCAGCGCGAGGCCTACCGGGCGGGGGGAGCGGTGCTCCTGGACCGGTCGTATGCGACATCCGACGACGTCCTCGTCCTGAACAAGCTCACCGTCGCCGACGCCGACGGCGCATGGGAGCGCGACGATCTCCGGCCCGCCGCTACCACGCGGGTTCCTGCGATCGTGCTCGACGACGGACGGCATCGCGAACGAAGCGTGCTGATCTCCCCCGCCGCCGCCGAACGCGCCGGAGTGGTCGTCGACGGCGGCCCCTGGCAGGTGGTGGCCGCTTACGCGGAACCGCCCGCGAACACGGCGCGCGACGCCGTCTGGCGCGACGCGGCAGCCCTCGACTCCCGCGCCCTCAACGTCTCGGCCCGGTACGAGGACGGGCCGCCCGACGCGGCGCTGTGGCTCGTCCTGGTGGTCGGGGTCACCGCCGTGCTGGTGGTGGCCGCCTCGGCGGTCGCGCTCGGGCTCGCCCGCGTCGAGCGTCGTCCGGACGACGCCACCCTGGCCGCGGTCGGGGGATCGTCCGTGCTTCGCCGCGGCATCGCGGGCTGGCAGGCGGTGATCGTCGCGGGCATCGGGATGGTGACGGGTGTCTCCGCCGGAGTACTCCCCGTCTGGGGCGTGAGCATGGCGTCGGCGACCATGTCGAACCCGCCGCTCTTCTCCGACATGCCCTGGGGATGGCTCGTGTTCCTGGGCGTCGGGCTTCCCGTGGTGATCGCCGCGGTGTCGTGGCTCGTGCCGCCCCGCCGTCCCGACCTCACACGGCGGACCGCCATCGCCTGAGGCCGGCGCGACGAGGGCGCGGTCGTCGTCGCCATGGAGGGCGTAGCGTCGAGGCATGACCGACCTCCTCGTCACTCCGGAAGAACTGGCTCGCGAGCTCGGCGGCGACCGCCGTCCCGTCGCCCTCGACGTGCGCTGGCGCCTGGACGCCCCCGACGGCCGCGCGGCCTACGAGGACGGGCACATCCCGTCGGCGCTGTACGTGAGTCTCGACGACGACCTCGCCGCCCACGGGTTGCCCACCGACGGGCGCCACCCACTGCCGGATGCCGGCGTCTTCGCGGACACGGTGCGGGGCTGGGGCATCGATGACGGCGACACGGTGGTGGTCTACGACGACTGGATGTCCTACGGCGCGGCGCGAGCCTGGTGGATGCTCCGGGATGCAGGCATCGACGCGCGCGTGCTCGACGGGGGACTGGCGGCGTGGCGCGCGGCGGGGCTGGGTCTCGAGTCCGGCCCGGGCCAGGTGCCGGCGCGGGGCACGGTGACGCTCCGTCCGGGCCAGCTGCCGCAGTTGTCGATGGACGCCGCCGCCGCCCAGCCCGATCGCGGCCTGCTGCTCGACGTGCGCGCGCCCGAGCGGTACCGTGGCGAGGTCGAGCCGATGGATCCGCGGGCCGGCCACATCCCGGGAGCCCTCAACGCGCCGACCGCCGACAGCATCGGTCCCGACGGTCGGCTGCGGGGTGCGGCGGAGCTGCGCGAGAGGTTCGCGGCCATCGTCGAGGCGAACGGCGCCGACCCGTCCCAGCCGATCGGGGTCTACTGCGGATCGGGCGTCTCGGCATCCCACGCTGCCCTCGCTCTCACCGTCGCCGGATTCACCCCCGCGCTGTACGTCGGTTCGTGGAGTCAGTGGTCGAACCATCCCGACCGCCCCCTCGCCACGTCCTGACCCCCTCCCTCCGACCTGAGCGGGGCTCCGCACGGGCGAGTGCGACGGGCGGGAGCGCCGCGGGGGCAGACTGGAGGGATGAGAGCCGCCTACATGTACGGGCCCGGAGACGTCCGGGTGATCGAGGTCCCCGATCCTGCGATCGAGGAGCCGACCGACGCCCTGCTGCGGACGGTCGTCGCGTGCGTCTGCGGCAGCGACCTGCATCCGTACCACTCCCTGCGGCCGACCGAGGCGGGGCAGTCGATGGGGCACGAGATGGTCGCCGTCGTCGAAGAGGTGGGGTCGGAGGTCGCCACCGTCGCTCCGGGCGACGTCGTGATCGTGCCCTTCGTGTGGTCGTGCGGCGTGTGCGACTTCTGTCGCGCGGGACTGCAGACCTCGTGCCGGATCGGAGGGCTCGGCGGTCCGCAGCACACCGGCGGCGCGCAGGCCGAGTACCGGCGTGCGCCGCTGGCCGACGGCACCCTCGTGCGCGTCGACGTCGCCGAAGACGACGAGCGGATGCCGGGCCTGCTCACCCTCAGCGACGTCTACGGCACCGGCTGGCATGCGGCCGTCACCGGCGGGGTCTCTGCGGAGACCACCGTCACCGTCATCGGCGACGGCGCCGTGGGGCTGCTCGCGGTGCTCTCGGCGCGACAGCTGGGCGCCGAGCGCATCATCCTCATGGGCCGGCACGAGGCGCGCACCGATCTCGGCCGGCGGTACGGGGCGACCGACGTCGTCGCGGCGCGGGGCGAGGAGGGCGTGGACGCCGTGCGCTCGCTCACCGGCGGCGACGGCACCCACGTCGTGATCGACGCGGTGGGGCACCTCCCCGCGTTCGAGCAGGCGATGGGCGTCGTCCGCGACGGGGGCCGCGTGAGCCGCGTCGGGGTTCCGCAGTACCGCACGGGGCCGATCGGTCGGGACCAGTTCGTCCGCAACGTGACCGTCACCGGCGGCGTCGCGCCCGTCCGTGCCTGGATCGATCGGCTCCTCCCGGGCGTGCTCGACGGCTCGGTGGACCCGGGTGCCGTCTTCGACACCGAGCTCCCGCTGTCCGAGGCCGCCGAGGGCTACCGGCTCATGGACGCGCGCGAATCGCTGAAGGTGCTCCTGCGGCCCTGACGAGCCGCCCTCGATCCGATCACGAGACCGGCAGCCACACCCGCATCGTCGACGGTCCGCGTTCTGCCCACTCGTGGTACGGGATGAGCGCGGCCGGGGCCGCGGGGCCGCTCGTCCGCGGGGCACTGCCCCCGTACGGCCACGAGCGACCTCGAAGGCCGGTTCATGCTCCCGATCCTCATGGGGGCCGAAGACGCCTTCGGGGCCGGCCAGGTCAACGTCTTCCTCTGCGACGCCCGTGGCGACGCGATCCGCGAGCAGCACCACCTCAAGGCGCTGCTGAGCCGCCGGGTCGACGGCATCATCGTCGTCGGGCGGCAGACCGACCCTCGCCCGTCGCTCGGGCAGGAGCTGCCGGTGCCGGTCGTGTACGCCTACGCTCCGTCCGACGATCCCCGAGACCTCTCGCTGACCCCGGACAACGAGGCGGGAGGCCGCATGGCGATCGAGCACCTCCTCGCCTGCGGCCGCACCCGTATCGCGCACATCTCGGGCGACCCGGCCTACGCCGCCGCGCAAGACCGGCTCGCGGGGGCGCGGGCCGCCCTCGCCGATGCCGGACTGGAGCTCGTGGGCGATCCCATGTTCTCGGAGTGGTCGGAGCACTGGGGGCGCGATGCCGCCGCCCTGCTGCTGGACCGTCATCCCGAGATCGACGGCATCTTCTGCGGATCCGATCAGCTCGCCCGCGGTGTGCTGGACACCGCTCGGGATCTCGGTCGCCGCGTGCCCGACGATCTCGCGGTCGTGGGCTACGACAACTGGGAGGTGCTGTCCACCGGCTCCCGTCCCGAGCTCACGAGCGTCGACGCCAATCTGCAGCAACTCGGACGCCTCGCCGCCCAGCGCGTCTTCGACGCGATCGACGGGATCGACACGGGGAACGGTGTCAGCCACGTGCCGGTGCGCCTCGTGATCCGCGGTTCCACGATCGCCCGTCGCTGACCTCGCGCCCTCGAGGCCCGTCTCCATGGAGCGGGCAGGTCAGGAGGGACGGGGGAGGGTCAGACCTCGTCGCGCCACGAGCGCGTCGGCCGGTAGCCGAGGAGTCGCTGCGCCTTCGCGGTGGAGAAGAGTGAGTCGTGCACGCCGAGGTCGCCCCGCACCTCGACGCCCGGGAACACCTCGGTCACGAGCTCGGCATTGGGCCGGGACATGACGGTGTCGGCGGCCGCGATGAGGAAGTGGTCGAATCCGGCCGGCGCGCTCTCCAGCGCCCGCTGCACGGCCTGCGCGCCGTCGCGGGCGTCGATGTAGCTCCACAGGTTCCACTTGCGCTGCCGAGGGTCGGCGTCGAACGAGGGGAACTCCGCGTAGTCGGCGGGGATCATGACGTTGGAGAACCGCAGCGCGGTGATCGAGACCTCGGGATGCCAGCGCACGAGCTCGATCGCCATCGTCTCTTCCAGATGCTTGACGAGGGAGTAGACCGACTCGGGCCGGGCCGGATAGTCCTCGTCGACCGGGATGTAGGGCGGCGGCACATCGAAGGGAAGCCCCTGCACCGTCTCGCTGGAGGCGTAGACGATCCGCGTCATCCCGAGGCGGATCGCGGCCCAGAAGACGTGGAAGGTGCTGAGGATGTTGTTGCGGAAGGTCTCCACGTCGGGCCGGATGCCGGGAGCGGGGATCGCGGCGAGGTGCACGAGGGCGTCGAAGCCGTCGTGGCGATCGCCGACCGCCGTGAGGGCGTCGATCACCTGCCCGTAGTCGGTGAGGTCGACCTGGACGAATCCGGCTCCGCGGGGGCCGACGGTGTCGAGGCCGATCACCTCGTGACCTGCCTCGGTGAGCTCTCGGACGACGACGGTTCCCAGCTTTCCGGACGACCCGGTGACGGCGATGCGCATGCCCCCAGCCTGTCACCTCCGGCGGGGGAGTGACACCTCGTCAGGAGGGAGGACGTGTCGAGTCGCGCACGATGAGGTGGGTGGCCAGGGGAGTGTCCTCGGTGAGCTGGTCGGGCTCCTCGACGGCGACCAGCACTTTCTGCATGATCAGCTCGCCGAGCGCCCGGAAGTCCTGTCGGACGGTCGTCAGGGGAGGCAACAGGTAGGGGGCCTCCGGGACGTCGTCGAAACCGACGACACTCACGTCGTCGGGCACCTGCAGTCCCCGGCTGCGAAGGGCCGAGACGAGTCCGATCGCCATGTGGTCGTTCGCGGCGAACACCGCCGATCCGGAGGTCACCTCCAGCGTCGTGCCGATCTCGTGCCCGCTCGCCGCCGACCAGTCTCCGTGCCGGGGATCGACGGCGGGAAGACCGCGCGCGGCCAGTTCGTCGCGCCACCCTCGGATGCGCTCGAGGGCGTCGGGGTTGCTCGCCGGACCCGCGAGGTGGTGGATGCGGGTGTGGCCGAGCTCCGCGAGGTGGCGGACGGCCGCGCGCGCTCCGCGGTACTGGTCGATCGAGACGAGGTGGGGGTGTCGTCGCGGTGTCGCCGCCGCCGCGACCACGGGAAGACTCAGCTCCAGCCCCCGCACGACCTCGAGCACGCCGATGTCGTTGACGATCAGGACGATGGCGTCCACCCGCTGGCGCAGCAGCCCCTCGATCGCGGTGCGGACGGCCACCGGATCCGGACCGGGCGAGGTGACGGCATCGACGGAGTAGCGCTCGGCGCGGGCCGCGACATTGAAGTGCATCGCGATCGACGCCGGCCCGAAGTCGGCGGTGTTGGGCGTGACGAGACCGATCGTGCGGGTGCGGCGCGTGACGAGAGCGCGCGCGGCGGGCGACGGACTGTAGCGGAGCTGGGCGATCGCCTGCTCCACGCGGGCGCGGGTGGCCGGGCGCACGTTGGGGAGGTCGTTCAGCACGCGGGAGACCGTCTGGTGCGAGACGCCGGCCAGCCGCGCGACGTCGAAGATGTTCGCGGACTTGGTCCCGCGCTCCTCGCTCACGAGGCCTCCTCCGGCTGCACCACGAGGGCGAGGAGGGCGTCGGGGGTCAGCTGCTCGGCGGGGATCGTGTCGACGATGCGCCCGCCGCGGAGCACGGCGATCCGGTGGGAGACCCGCAGCACCTCGTCGAGCTCGGCGGAGATGAACACGACCGAGAGGCCGTTGTCGGCGAGCTCCCCGACCAGCCGCTGGATTTCCACTTTGGCGCCCACGTCGATCCCGCGCGTGGGCTCGTCGAGGACCAGCACGCGGGGGGAGAGGGCGAGCAGGCGCGCCAGCAGCACCTTCTGCTGGTTTCCACCGGAGAGGGTGCCGGCGAGGCGATCGGGGTCGGCGGGGCGGATGTCGAGCGCCTCGATCCAGCTCTGGGCGAGCTCGCGGCGCCGCGCGTTGCCGAGGCGATGCACGATGCCGCGCTCTGCCTGCAGCGCCAGGGTGATGTTCTCCTGCACGCTGAGGCCCCCGATGATCCCCTCGGTGCGCCGGTTCTCCGACGAGTAGACGACCCCGAGGGCGATCGCCCGTCGTGGCGAGGTCAGCTCGGCCGGACGTCCGCCGACGGCGAGGGAGCCGGTGTCGAGGCGGTCGACTCCGGTGAGCGCGCGCGCGAGCTCCGTGCGACCCGAGCCGAGGAGTCCGGCAAGGCCCAGCACTTCCCCTTCGGCGACATGCACGTCGGCCTCGGCGATCCCGCGGCCCACCGCCACGCGGGTGATCCCCGTCGCATCCAGCACGGGAACCGTGGCGCCCGCGGGGAAGTCCGGGCGGTCGATGACCGTGAGCTCTTCGCTGGTGCGCCCGAGCATCTTCTCCACAAGACCCACGCGCAGCAGCTCCGTGGGCACGTACTCTCCCACGAGGCGCCCGCCGCGCAGGACCGTGATGCGGTCGCTGACCTCGTACACCTGGTCGAGGAAGTGCGAGATGAAGAGGATCGCGACGCCGCGTTCGGTCAGTTCGCGCATGACGCGGAAGAGCTCGGCGACCTCGTCGAGATCGAGGCTCGAGGTGGGCTCGTCGAGCACGAGCATCCTGACGTCGGTCGAGGTGGCGCGCGCGATCGCGACCAGCTGCTGCACTGCGAGCGAGTGCGTTCCGAGCACCGACTGAGGATCGACGTCCAGGCCCAACGCCTGCAGCGCCTCGGCAGCCCGGCGGTTCATCGTGCGCCAGTCCAGCGCGCCGAACCGGCGCGGTTCGCGCCCGAGGCAGATGTTCTCGGCCACCGTGAGGTTGGGGAGCAGGTCGATCTCCTGGTACACCGTGCCGATCCCCGCGGCGATGGCGGCGGCGGGCGAGGGGAACCGCGTCTCCTGCCCGGCGACGCGGATGGTCCCCTCGTCGAGGGGGAGCGCCCCCGTGAGGGCCTTGATGAGGGTGGACTTCCCCGCGCCGTTCTCGCCCATGAGCGAGTGGACCTCGCCGGGGAGGAGGCGAAAGTCGACGCCGTCCAGCACTGTCTCGGCGCCGAACCGCACCGTGGCGCCCGTGATCTCCACGACGGGGTCGGCCGATGCCGCCGGGCGCGGCGGAGCGGCGGGGGCGCCGTCGCCCTCGTGCGCTCGCGGATCCATGGAGACCATCATGCCCGGCCCCGACCCTCCCGCACGGGAGCGCCGGGGCGCGATCACCGTCGGTTGGTCGCGGTGCGGGTCACGATCACGCGCTGCATGACCACGAACACGAGCAGGATCGCGCCGATGATGATGCGCGTCCAGGACTGTTCGGCGCCGAGGAAGGAGATGACCGTCTTGATCGTGCCGTAGACGAACACCCCGATCATCGAGCCGAGGACGAAGCCGCTGCCGCCGGAGAGGAGCGTGCCGCCGATGACCACCGCGGCGATCGTGTCGAGCTCGGTGCCGACGCCGGTGAGGGGGTAGGCGGCACCGGTGTAGGCGGTGAAGACGACGCCCGCGAGGCCCGCGCACACGCCGCTGATGACGTACACGAGGAGCTTGGTGCGCACGACCGGCAGGCCCATGAGGCGCGCGGACTGCTCGTTGCCGCCGATCGCGTAGACGGTGCGTCCGAACCGCGTGTACTGCAGCACGAGGATGCCGGTGAGCACCACGAGCAGGGCGATGATGCCGGTCGGGGTGATGTAGAAGGTGCCCGGCGCCGCTTGCAGGCGGGTCGACTGGAGCCAGAGGATCGCGGGGTCCTCGACCTTCACGGACGACAGGCTGACCATGAACGCGAGGCCGCGGGCGGCGAACATCGCCGCGAGCGAGGCGATGAAGGGCTGCACGTCGAAGAACTGCACGAGCACGCCGACGACGAGCCCCATCCCCGCCCCCAGCACGATCATGAGGGGAACGACGAGGGCGGTGGGAAGTCCTTGGCTCAGCAGACTCGCCCCCATCATCCCGGTGAAGGCCATGACCGCGCCGACGGAGAGGTCGATGCCCCCGGTGAGGATCACGAACGTCATCCCGACGGCCAGGATCAGCAGGTACGCGTTGTCGAGCAGGAGTGCGGAGAGCACCCGCGGCGTGAGGAAGTTGCCGAAGTAGGCCTGGGCGCCGACGAGCATCGCGATGAAGA
Organism: Microbacterium sp.; assembly: GCF_047607225.1. GTDB lineage: Bacteria > Actinomycetota > Actinomycetes > Actinomycetales > Microbacteriaceae > Microbacterium. Next base: position 34,836 of record NZ_JASGDO010000024.1, read on the forward strand.
TCACGACGGCGGCGAACACGGGCAGCCATGAGGCGTGCCGGCGGCGGAAGCGACGGATGACATCCATCGCCCCCGTGGTCTCTGTCGCGGGAGCTGCGGTCAGGGTGCTCACGAGGCCACCGCCTTCGAGTCGGAGCGGGAGAGGGAGGGGATGAGCTTGCCGAGGTGTCCGCGGGTGCGGGGCGACTGCACCAGCACGACGACGACCACGACGATCGCGAGGAACAGCGGGCTCACCGCGGGCGGGACCCCGAGGAAGGTGATCGTCGACTTGAGGGTCTGGATCGTGAAGACTCCGACCACCGTGCCGGCGATGGAGAACTTCCCGCCCATGAGCGAGGTGCCGCCCAGGACGACGGCCAGGATCGCGTCGAGCTCGATGTAGAGACCGGCGGCATTGGCGTCGGCGGCCATGATGTTGGAGCTGTAGAGGATCCCGGCGAAGCCCGCCAGCAGGCCGCTGGCGGCGTAGGCGCCCCAGATGATGCCGCGGGAGCGGACGCCGGCGAGGCGGCTGGCCTCAGGGTTGATCCCGACCGCCTCGGTGAGGACGCCGAGCGCGGTTCGCCGTTCCAGGAGCGCCACGACCGCGATCGCGAAGAGCGACACGTAGAACGCGAAGGGGAGTCCGAAGACATAGCCCTGGGCCATGAACTTGTATGGCTCGCTGTTGATCGTGGTGATGAAGCCGCCGGTGATCAGCAGGGCCACCCCGCGTCCCGCGAGCATCAGGACGAGGGTCGCGATGATCGGCTGAATCCCCACGACCGCCACGAGGAACCCGTTCCACACTCCCAGCACGAGCGCGACGCCGACGCCGAGGAGGACCGCGATGATCACCGTCGGCAGTCCGTTCGGATCGTCCGAGCCGGAGATGAAGGTGAGGGCCACAGCGCCGGAGACGGCCATGATGGCCCCGACGGAGAGGTCGATCCCGCGCGTGGCGATCACGATCGTCATCCCGAGGGCCACCAGCATGAGCGGCGCGCTGTTGCGGAGGATGTCGATGAGCGGACCGTAGAGCTGTCCGTTCTGGACGGTCACGGAGATGAAGCTCGGCCGCGCGATCGTGTTGATGACGATGAGGGCGAGGAGGGCGACGATCGGCCAGAACAGCCGATGCGTGACGAGGGCTTTCATGCCGCGGACTCCGGGTTCTCGAGGGAGCGGGGGGTGTCGTCCCGAGACGACGCCGTCTCGGGGGCGAGGGGGCTGGCGGTGGGCGACTCCTGTGCGATCACGGCCACGAGGTCGTCGACGTGAATGCCGGCCGAGTCGAGTTCGCTGATCTTACGACGGTCTCGCATCACGGCGATGCGCTGGGAGATGCGGACGACCTCTTCCAGCTCCGACGAGATGAACACGACGGCCAGACCCTGGGCCGACAGCTCGGCGACCTTTCGCTGGATGTCCGCCTTCGCGCCGACGTCGATGCCGCGGGTGGGCTCGTCGAGGATCAGCAGCTGCGGGGCCGTCGCGAGCCACCGCGCCAGCAGCACTTTCTGCTGGTTGCCGCCGGAGAGGTTCCGCAGCAGTGCGTGGGGGTTCGCCGGACGGATGCCGAGCGCGGTGATGTACTCGTCGACGATCGCGTCCTGCTCCGCCTTGCCGATCTTGCGGAGCGCGCCACGCTGCGCCTGCAGGCCCAGCACCATGTTCTCGGCGACGGTGAGGTCGCCGATGATGCCCTCCGCGCGGCGGTCCTCGGAGGAGAAGGCGATGCGGCGGTCGATCGCCGCGCGCGGCGTCGTGATGCGGGCCGGAGCGCCGCGCACCTCGGTCTCGCCGGTGTCGGCGCGGTCGGCGCCGTAGAGGAGGCGGACGAGCTCGGTGCGGCCCGACCCCAGCAGTCCCGCGATCCCGACGACCTCGCCGTCATAGACGTCGACGTCCACCGGCTCCAGGACGCCCTTCTTGCCGACGCCGACGGCGCGGAGGACCGGGGCGCCGGACCTGTCGATCTCGCGGTCGGCGGCGCGGGAGATCGCATCGAGCTCGTCGAGCTCGCGGCCGATCATCTTCGCGATCAGCTCGCCGCGGGGAAGCTCGGCGGCCAGGTGCTCGCTCACGAGGCGTCCGTTGCGGAGCACGGTCAGCCGATCGGAGATCTCATAGACCTGGTCGAGGAAGTGGGTGACGAACAGGATCGCCACCCCGCGGTCGCGGAGGTCGCGGACGACCGCGAACAACTGCTCCACCTCGCCCCGGTCGAGGCTGGAGGTGGGCTCGTCGAGCACGAGCACGCTCGCGTCGGTCACCATCGCGCGGCTGATCGCCACGAGCTGCTGGAGCGCGATCGAGTGCGTGCCGAGGGTGGAGTGGGTGTCGATCTCCACGCCCAGGGACTGAAGGTGGCGCGCGGCTTCGCGATGCGTCGCGCGCCAGTCGATGCCGCCGGCGCGGCGCACCTCGTGCCCCAGCATGACGTTCTCGCCGACCGACAGGTTGGTGCAGAGGTTGACCTCTTGGTACACGGTGGAGATCCCGGCGGCCTGGGCATCGGCCGTGGAGCGGAAGACGCGCTTCTCGCCGCGCACCGTGATGGTGCCGGCGCTGACTCGGTAGACGCCCGTCAGCGCTTTGATGAGGGTGGACTTGCCGGCGCCGTTCTCTCCCATGAGGGTGTGGACCTCACCCGCGCGGAGGGTGACGTCCACCCCGTCGAGGGCTTTGACGCCGGGGAACTCGACCGTGATCCCGCGCATCTCGACGACGGCGGGCGGGGTGTCGACCATGGGTGTTTCCTAACGTGGGCGAAGCGGCGGGGAAGCGGCGGCGGGGGTCCCGAGGGGATCGGCCGGAGCCGACCCCCTCGGGGTGACGGGGTCAGTACGGACGCGAGTCCAGGACTTCCTTCGCCTGCTCCTGCGTGAAGGACTGGTCCTCGACGATCGTCTTCTTCTCGACGGTCTTTCCGGCCAGCACGTCCTTGACGAGCTCGGCGGCCTTCTCTCCGAGGAGCGGGTTGCACTCCACGATGAAGTTGAACTCGCCGCCCGCGAGGGCCGTCATGCCGTCCTTGACGGCGTCGATCGTGACGATCTGGATGTCCTTGCCGGGGGTCAGGCCGGCCGACTTGATCGCGTCGAGCGCGCCGAGGCCCATGTCGTCGTTGTGCGCGAAGAGCACATCGATGTCCTTGCCGTACTTCTGGAGGTACCCCTCCATGACCTTCTTGCCGCCATCGCGCGTGAAGTCACCGGTCTGCGAGTCGAGCACGTTGATGTCGGTGCCCTCGATCGCCTCGCCGAAGCCCGTCGCGCGGTCCAGGGCCGCCGAGGACCCCGTGGTGCCCTCGAGGATCACGAGGTTCGCGCCCTTGCCGTCGAAGTTCTCCTTGACCCACTCGCCGGCGGTGCGACCTTCCTGCTCGAAGTCGAGGCCGACCCACGAGGCGTAGAGGTCTTCGCTGGCCGAGACCGTGCGGTCTTCCAGGATCACCGGGATCTGCGCGTCCTGGGCTTCCTTGAGCACGTCGTCCCAGCCGTCGACCGTGATGGGGGCGATGACGATCGCGTCGACGCCCTGGTTGATGAAGCTGCGGACGGCGGCGATCTGGGCCTCCTGCTTGTTGTCCGCCGCGTTGAAGACGAGGTCGAAGCCGTTCTCCTTCGAGAACGCCTCCTTCATCGACTCGGTGTTCGCCGAGCGCCAGCCCGACTCGGATCCGGTCTGCGCGAAGCCTACCTTGATGACGTCTCCGTTCTCGCCCGGCTCGCCGCTGGCGCCCGGGCTCGTGTTGCCGGCACAGCCGGTGAATGCCAGGGCCATGGCGCTGAGCAGCGCGGCTCCGGCGAGCATCTTCTTCTTCATCCCGCAAACCTCCTCGTTCGGGACCGACGTACGACGTCGGTGTCGTGAGTACAGACCTTCGGTGCGCCTGTGGTCGAAATGTTAGCCTTCACATTCGGTCGTCCCGCAAGATGTTAGCGGTAACAAATCCGTAACGCTGGCGTCTCAGCGGACTCTTCACCTCCTCCGTCGGGACAGAAGAGGTGTCCCAGGGTGAGCGATCACATTCGATCTTCTCCGACGGTGGTGCGGGCCGGTCGAGCCGGCGACGAGCGCTACCCTGACTGCGGAGGGGTGATGGATCGAGAGCTCGCGGACCGGGGGATCACCGGTCGCGCCGGAGCGCGTGTGGGGGTCCGCGATGTCGCCGCGCGTGCCGGGGTGTCCACGCAGACCGTCTCCCGGGTCATCAACGATCATCCGCACATCCGTCCGGAGACCCGCGAACGCGTGCGTTCCGCCATGGCGGAGCTCGGTTATCGGGTCAACAACGCGGCCCGCTCGCTCGGCACGGCGACCACCCGCACACTCGGGGTCATCGCCTCCGATGCGACGCTCTACGGTCCCTCCGTCGGCATCGCCGCGCTGGCCGCGGCCGCTCGCGAGCGCGATCGGTGGATCGCCACGGCCTACGCCGACGCCGCCGACGAGGCGTCGGTGCGCTCGGCGCTCGAGCACCTCCTCACCCAGGGGGTGGACGGCGTGGTCGTGCTCGCACCCCACGTGCGCACGCTCGAGCTCACGCGGAGCGCGGCAGGCGCAGTGCCGGTCGTGGCCCTTCACGCCGGTCCGGGCGCGCAGCGGCAGAGTCAGGGGGCCGAGCGGGCCGTGGACCACCTCGTGGCGCTCGGCCATCGCCGGATCGGGCGACTCTCCGGCCCCGCCGACTGGGTGGAGGCCACGGCGCGCGACGCGGGGGTGGGGCGCGCGTTCGCCCGGCACGGGCTCGCGGACGCGGGTCGTTGGTGGGGTGATTGGAGCGCTGCAGCGGGAGCGGCGGCGGCGGCCTCCGTCGCCGAGGCCGTCGGCGCGGGCGGCGGGCCGACGGCGATCGTCGTCGCCAACGACCAGATGGCGCTCGGGCTCATGGCGGGACTCGCCGCGCGGGGCGTCTCGGTTCCCGAAGCGGTCAGCGTCGCCGGCTTCGACGACAACCCCGACGCGGCCTTCTACCGCCCGGCGCTGACGACCGTCCGTCTCGACCTGGCAGGCGAAGCCCACCGCGCCGTCTCGGCCGCCCTCGGTCTTCCCGTCGACGCCGACCCCGCTCCGCCCCAGCTCGTCGCCCGCGCCTCCACCGCCCCTGTCTCCTGATCCCCCTTCCCCTCTTCCCCCCTTCCCGGGTCGCTCGGGTGGCGCACGTGGCTGCTTCAGGGCGCGCGTGGCCACGAAATGTGCCACCTGAGCGACGGGGATCGGGTATGTTACCGGTAACATGGCGGAGCGATCGATGACCGATCGCGTGAGCACGATGGAGTTCCCGTGAGCCAGCAGGATCCGAAGACCAGCCCCTTTCCGGCCGAGGTGGAGGCGGAGATCGCGCGCGTGCGCGCCGACGTCGCGGCACTGCACGCCGAGCTCGTCCGGTACGCACTGATCGTCTGGACCGGCGGAAACGTCTCCGGCCGGGTGCGCGTGGGAGACAACCCGCAGGACGACCTGTTCGTCATCAAGCCGTCCGGCGTCTCGTACGACGACCTGGCGCCGGAGAACATGATCCTCTGCGACCTCGACGGCAACGTGATCCCCGGCACCCCGGGAAGCGACCGTTCGCCCTCCAGCGACACGGCTGCACACGCCTACGTCTACCGGCACATGTCCGAGGTGGGTGGCGTCGTGCACACCCACTCCACGTACGGCGTCGCCTGGGCGGCCCGGGGCGAGGAGATCCCGTGCGTGATCACCGCGATGGCGGACGAGTTCGGCGGGCCCATCCCCGTCGGGCCTTTCGCGATCATCGGTGACGACTCGATCGGACGCGGCATCGTCGAGACGCTGCGGGGTCACCGCAGCCGCGGCGTGCTCATGCAGAACCACGGTCCGTTCACGATCGGGGCCTCGGCGAAGGACGCCGTGAAGGCGGCCGTCATGCTCGAGGACGTGGCGCGTACGGTGCACATCGCGCGTCAGGGGGGCGAGCTGATCCCCCTTCCGCAGGAGGCCATCGACGCCCTGTACGACCGTTACCAGAACGTCTACGGGCAGAACACGGACGACCGTCGATGAGCGCCGCCGACGCCGCCCGCGAGCAGATCGTCCGGGCACGCACGACCCTCGGCATCGAACTGGGTTCGACCCGGATCAAGGCCTGCCTCATCGACGCCGATGACCCCACCACCGTCCTCGCCGTCGGCAGCCACGAGTGGGAGAACGCGTTCGTCGACCGGCTCTGGACGTATGCGGAGGAGGAGGTCTGGGAAGGACTGCGCGCCGCTTTCGCCGCCCTCGCCGACGACGTCCGCGCGAGGCACGGCGTTCCCCTGGAGACGGTGGGAGCCCTGGGCGTGTCCGCCATGATGCACGGGTACCTGGCGCTCGACGAGGACGGGCGGCTTCTCGTCCCCTTCCGCACGTGGCGCAACACCAACACGGGCGCCGCGGCGGCGGAGCTCAGTGAGCTGCTGGGCGTCAACATCCCGCTCCGCTGGTCGATCGCGCACCTGCGGCAGGCGACCCTCGACGCCGAGCCTCATGTCTCCGAGGTCCGCGGGATCACGACCCTCGCCGGCTTCGTGCACGAGCGCCTCACCGGACGCCGGGTGCTCGGCGTCGGTGACGCGTCGGGTGTGTTCCCCATCGACAGTGCCACGCGCGACTACGACGAACGACTCGTCGCGCTCTACGACGAGCGGACGGGCGCTGCCCCGCGACCGCTTCGCGACCTCCTCCCGGAGGTGCTGGTCGCGGGAGCCGACGCGGGACGTCTCACCGAAGACGGCGCCGCGCTCCTGGATCCCACGGGAACGCTCCGGCCGGGAGTCCCCTTCTGCCCGCCCGAGGGTGATGCGGGAACGGGAATGGTCGCGACCGCGTCGGTCGCGCCACGAACCGGCAACGTCTCGGCGGGCACGAGCATCTTCGCGATGGTCGTGTTGGAGAGGCCCCCCGCGCACGCGCATCACGAGCTCGACCTCGTGACCACGCCCGCCGGCGACGCGGTGGCGATGGTCCACTGCAACAACGGTGCGAGCGAGCTGGCGGGGTGGGTCGACCTCTTCCGCCGATTCGCCGAGGCCGGAGGATCGCCGCTTCCCGTCGACGCCGTCTACGGCACGCTCTTCGCCGAGGCGCTGACCGGCGAGGCCGATGCCGGCGGCCTGTTGGCGTACAACCATCTCGCGGGCGAGCCGATCGTCGGCACCGATGAGGGCAGGCCCCTCGTCGTCCGCACGCCGGAGAGCAGGCTCACCCTCGCGAACTTCATGCGCGCCCAGCTCTACGGCGTGTTCGCGACGCTCAGTCTCGGCATGCGGGTGCTGGACGGCGAGGGCGTCGGGCTCGACCGGATGTTCGCCCACGGCGGGATGTTCCGCACCGCCGGGGTCGCGCAGCGGTTCCTCGCGGCCGCCCTCAACGCTCCCGTCGCCGTCGACGAACGCGCCTCGGAAGGCGGAGCGTGGGGGATCGCGGTGCTCGCGTCCTACCTCATCGACAGCGAGGGCGCGACGCTCGGCGACTACCTCGCCGAGCGCGTCTTCGCGGCGACGGCCCTCACCGTCGCCGACCCCGACCCGGCCGACGTGGCCGGGTACGCCGCCTACCTCGACCGGTACGCCGCGGGCCTTGCCGCGGAGCGTGCCGCCGTCGAGGCCCTCTGACCCTCTCTTCCTTCTTCGACTAGGAGTTCCTCATGGCCCTCACCACCTCGCTCGACTCGTACACCGTCTGGTTCGTCACCGGCAGCCAGCACCTCTATGGGGAGGAGACGCTCCGCCAGGTCGCCGCGCAGTCGCAGGCGGTCGCGGAAGGCCTCGCCGGGCTTCCCGTCCGCATCGAGTGGAAGCCCGTGCTCACCGACTCCGACGCCATCCGCCGCTTGGCCCTCGACGCCAACGCCGACGACTCGGTCATCGGCGTCATCGCGTGGATGCACACCTTCAGCCCCGCCAAAATGTGGATCTCGGGTCTCGACGCACTGCGCAAGCCCCTCCTCCACCTCCACACGCAGGCGAACGTCGAGCTCCCGTGGGCCGACATCGACTTCGACTTCATGAACCTCAACCAAGCCGCGCACGGCGACCGCGAGTTCGGGTACATCCAGACGCGGCTGGGGGTGGCCCGCAAGACCGTGGTCGGCCACGTCTCGAACCCGGCGGTCCTTCGACAGGTGGAGGACTGGCAGCGGGCCGCCGCCGGGTGGCAGGCGGTCCGCACCCTCAAGCTCGCTCGCTTCGGTGACAACATGCGCTACGTCGCGGTCACCGAGGGCGACAAGACCGAGGCGGAGCTGCGCTTCGGCGTGCAGGTGAACACGTGGGGTGTCAACGAGCTCGCCGAGGCGGTGGCCGCCGCGTCCGACGCCGACATCGACGCCCTCGTGCAGGTGTACCTCGACGAGTACGACGTGGCGCCCGAGCTGCGCCCGGGTGCCGAGCGTCACGGCTCGCTCCGCGACGGCGCAGCCATCGAGCTCGGGCTGCGTTCCTTCCTCGAAGAGGGCGGCTTCGGCGCGTTCACGACCTCGTTCGAGGACCTCGGTGCGCTCACGCAGCTCCCGGGGCTTGCGGTGCAGCGGCTCATGGCCGAGGGCTACGGCTTCGGGGCCGAGGGCGACTGGAAGACGGCGATCCTCGTCCGTGTCGCCAACGTCATGGGGGCCGGCCTCCCGGGCGGCGCGTCGCTCATGGAGGACTACACCTACGATCTGGTCGCGGGGGAGGAGAAGATCCTCGGCGCCCACATGCTCGAGGTCGCCCCGTCGCTGACCACCGCTCGACCGCGGCTGGAGGTGCACCCGCTCGGCATCGGCGGCAAGGACGACCCCGTTCGCCTCGTCTTCACCGCCGACCCGGGGCCTGCGCTGGTGGTGGCGATGAGCGACATGCGCGACCGCTTCCGTCTCGTCGCCAACGTGGTCGAGAACGTCGAGGCCCCCGATCTGCCGCAGCTTCCCGTGGGCCGTGCGGTCTGGAAGCCGGCGCCGGACTTCGCCACGAGCGCGGCGTGCTGGCTCACCGCCGGCGCGGCGCACCATACTGTCATGACGACCGCCGTCGGGATCGAGGTGTTCCGTGACTTCGCGGAGATCGCCCGGACCGAGCTCCTCGTGATCGACGAGGCGACGACGGTCCGTGACTTCCAGCGGGAGATCCGTTGGAACCAGGCCTATTACCGACTCGCACAGGGACTCTGACACTCATGGCACGCACTCCGCTTTCCGGCACGCAGTACACGCTCCGAGCGGGTGACGACGAGGCGGTGATCGCGAGCATCGGGGCCTCCCTGCGGCTCTATCGCCGCGGCGGCCGCGATCTCGTGGTCCCCTTCGACGCCGACGAGGTGCGCCCGGGCTACCGGGGCGCGACGCTGGCGCCGTGGCCGAACCGCATCGTCGATGGCGCCTACACCGTCGAGGAGACGGCGTATCAGACGGCCCTGACCGAGCCGGAGCGCCATCACGCGCTGCACGGTCTGGTCGCGTGGCTCGATTTCGAGGCGATCGATCGCGGCCCCGACCACGTGACCCTCGCCGCCGTGATCCAGCCGCAGCTCGGCTACCCCTGGCGGGTGCGCCTGGAGACGACCTACACCCTGGCGGCCGACGGCCTCACGCAGCGGGTCGCGGCCACCAACGAGAGCGACCGTCGCGCCCCGTTCGGCACCGGTCCCCACCCCTACCTCGTGGCCGGGTCGCATCCGCTCGACGAGTGGATCCTCCACCTCCCCGCGGATGAGGTGCTGGAGGTCACGGCCGACCGGCTCTCACCGGTGGCGCTGGCGGGAGTGGACACGGACGCCGAGCGCTTCGACTTCCGCACCCCCCGCGCGATCGGTGTCGCCGAGATCGATCACGCGTTCACCGCGCTGCGGCGGGACGAGTCGGGCGCCGCGACGGTGAGCGTGACCGATCCCGCCGACGGCACGGGTGTCGCGATCACGTGGGATCAGGGCTGCCCGTGGGTGCAGGTGCACACCGCCGACCAGCCCGGAGGGCCCGGGGCGCCGGGGCACCGGGCGGGGCTGGCGGTGGAGCCGATGACGTGCGCCCCCGACGCCTTCAACGCGGACGCGTACGCGTACGACGCCGGGCTCCTGCTGATCGAGCCGGGAGCGACGGCCGCGGCCTCCTGGCGGATCTCGCCGCTCTGAGCGGAGGTCGGTAGGAGAGGTCAGCGGCCGAGGTCAGTGACCGTGGCCGTGATCGATCACGAACGTGTGCGCGCCGTGGTCGGGGGCCAGGCGTCCCGCCTCGGTCGAGGCGAGTGCGGGCGTGACGAGGGCCGCGACCACGACGGCCGCCGCGAGGAGGCCGCCGATCCCGGCGCCCGGGGACGAGCCACGCGGTACGGCAGGGGCCGGATGCGCCTCCTGTCGTTCGCGCCGACGGAGGATGGCGGCGGTCGAGGCCCCCGCGACGGCGGAGAGCGCCGCTGCGACCGCCACGGCGAGCACCGAGACATGGGCGGTGTCCACCGCGAGCGCGCCGGTGGTCAGGAGTAGCCCCGCCACCGCGATCCCGATGCCGACCCGGGGGTGGCGCGCCCGCGAGAGCCACACCACCCCCCAGACGAGTGCCGCCGCCCCCGTGAGCGTCAGGACCACGCCGTAGGGGCGGGCTGCTCCGCCGGACCCGGCGGTGAGCATGCCCGCGCCGGTGGCCAGCTGGATCAGTCCCGCGCCCCACGTCGCCAGGGTCGGCCACGCCTGCATGCGCATGATCAGGCGGTCAGAGTGCGGCCGGGTGCGCGCTCGGCGCCGATCCCCACTCCCAGGAGCACGAGGGCGCTGGCGAGGTGCAGGAAGTGGTCGAAGGTGTTGAGGGCCAGGATGTTCGCGGCCGTTCCGACGAGGAAGAAGCCGGCGATGCCCAGGAGCAGGTACGCGGCTCCCACGATGGTGTTGGTGGCCTTGGCCGCCCGCGCCGACGAGAGCCCGGCGATCAGCAGCGCTGCGCCGATGAGCAGGTGGGCGACGTTGTGGAGCGGGTTGACCTCGAAGATCCCGAGGAGCAGTCCTCCGCTGGTCGAGAGGAAACCGACGCCGCCGGTGACAGCGAAGCCCAGCGCGCCGACCAGCAGGTAGACGGCTCCGAAGACGGTCGCGACGAGGCGATTGGGTGACGTGCGCATGAGTGAGACCTCCAGTCCGGACGCGGCGGTCGCCACGTCTCGGGAGTTGTTCGGCACCGACTCCCGATCGGATGGGCGAGCCCGTGACCGGACGGTCAACGGGTGCCGTCACCGTCTCGGCGCGGGACAGCAGAAAGGCCCCGGAGTACTCTCCGAGGCCCTTCGCGTTCCGTGAGGTCGTCGCCTCACTTCTCGTCGCGCAGGTGCTCCTTGATGTCGTTGCGCCGCTCGACGGATTCCTTCTCGGCCTCGGCCTTCTTCACGTTCGCGTCAGCCTTGGCCTCGTCGACCTTGTCGCCGATCTTGTCGGTGGTGTCTTCCCACGCGTCCTTGATCTTGCGTCCGGTCGTTTCGGCGACCTCTTTGGCATCGTCCATGAATCCCATGACGTCTCCCTTCTGGCAGGCCACCACGAATCGGTGGTGTCACCGACCCTACGTGCTGGCCCGAGGCGGGTCACCGGGGTTGTCAGTGGTCATCGCGCGTGCTAATCACGGGTCATGCGTTTCGAATCTGTCATGCGGCTCCAGGGGAACAACACCGGCGTCGAGGTTCCGCCCGACGTCGTGGAGGCCCTCGGCGGAGGGAAGCGGGCCGCGGTCGTCGTCTCGGTCAACGGCTTCGAGTACCGGTCCACGATCGGTGTCATGGGTGGGCGCTTCCTCATCCCGTTCAGCTCGGACAAGCGTGCCGCGAGTGGGATCTCCGGTGGCGACGCCATCACGGTCGAGCTGGAGCTCGACACCGCTGCGCGCACCGTCGAGGTGCCCGCCGATCTTGCCGACGCGCTCGATGCGGCGGGGGTGCGGCCGACCTTCGACGCCTTGTCTCCGAGCGCGCGCAAGGCGCACGTGACGAACGTCGAGAGCGCGAAAGCCGCCGAGACCCGCGCGCGTCGCGTCGAGGCGATCGTCGGCAAGCTCGGCGGCTGACTGCGCAGCCGGACGGGGTCAGGGGCGCTGATCGCCGCCTCCGCCCGGGCCTCCGCCTCCGCCCGGGCCGCCTCTTTCAGAGGAGGTCTGTTCTCCCGCCACCGCCGTGGCGACCGAGGATGATCCGGCAGATCCGGCCTCCGCCAGTCCGCCCAGCACGGTCGTGCCGGCGGAGCCGCCCGACGTGAGGGTGTACGTGTCCCCGTTGACGAGGGACGGGCCGGAGTAGACGACGCTCTGGGTCTGCTTGCTCGTCGTGAACGTCGCCACCTCGTCACCCGACGAGTCCACGATCGTGAGCACCGTTCCGGCGCTCACCGCACTCTGCAGCGTGAACTGGACGGAGGCCTGGTCGGAATCCGCCGACGGTGCCAAGGCCATGCCGGACGACCCCGCCGCCAGCAGCACCCCTCCGGAGATCGTCGCGCCTCCGTCGACGTCCAGTGCGCCGTTGTCGTTGCGGGTCGGGCCGGACACGACGACGGTGCCGCCGGTCTGGGTGAGGGTTCCCTGGTTCACGTCGAGGCCGTCGCCTTCGGCATCCACGAGGAGTGTGCCGCCGCTGATGACCATGGTGAGCTCGGCGCTCCCCTCGTCGGGTTCTGAGACGTTCAGCCCGTCGTCGCTGCTGGTGACCGAGATCGCGCCGCCCGAGACGGTGATCTGGCCGCCTTCCAGACCCTCCACCGACTGTGCCACGGTGAGCTCTCCGGCCGAGACGACCAGTTGCAGGTCGGCGTGCACGCCGTCGTCACCGGAGGTGAGGGTCAGCGTCGCCCCTGCCGCGTGCACATAGGCGTTCACGTTCACTGCGTCGTCGGCGGCATCGATGTCGATCGTGCCGCCTTCGAAGACGGCGATCACCCCCGCCGAGATGCCTTTCGCGCCGCCGTCGGGGTCACCGGTGCCGGCGCCGCCGCCCGAGACGATGGAGAGCGTCCCGCCGGTCGTGACGACGTCGGTGGCGGCATCGATCCCGTCGTCGCCGCTGACGACGTCGACCGTTCCGCCGGCCACGAGCACGTAGCCCCGGGCCGCGTCTTCGTCGTTGTCGGACTTCAGGCCGTCGCCGCCGGCCTCGATCGTGAGGTCGCCGCCTCGGATGACGAGGTAGTCCTTTCCGCGGATGCCGTCGTCGGCGGCGGTCACCGAGAGGGTGCCGGACTGGATGACGAGGCCGTCGCTGGAGGCGATGCCGTCGTTGCCGTTGCCGGTGACCTCGAGGGACCCGGTCCCGGTGAGGGTGAGGTCGGCGGAGCTGTACAACGCGGCGTTCGCATCGGCGTCGTCGGCATAGCTCGACGCGTCGCTCAGGCTGTTCGCCGACCCGTCGGCGAGGATCACCACGGCCTCGTCGGCGGCCCGCACGTCGATGGCGGCGCCGGCCTTCGTGTCGATGTCGACGCCGTCCAGGACGAGCCGCACCTGGCCGTCGGCATCGCTGTCGACGATCACCTGGCCGCTGTACGACCCCGAGAGGACGTAGGTTCCCGGCTGGGAGATGACCACGGTCGCCCCGTCCACGGCCGCGCCGTCACCCGTGACGGTGGCGGAGGTGCCCGAGAGGGCGACGGTGGTCGCGTCGCCGGCGTCCCATTCCGCGTCGTCGCTCTTGTCGTGGGTCTCCTGGTCGGCGGCGAGGACGTCGGCGGCGGTCTGCGTCGCGTCGGTCGTCCCGGTCGCCGCTGAGGTCGTCTCGGTGGTCGAGGAGGACGTGGTGGAGGAAGACGTCGTGGAGGGCGGTGAGGAGGTCGTCGCCACGGCCGAGCAGCCAGCCAGGGTGAGGCCGAGGGCGAGCGCCGGAGCGGCGAGCAGCCAGAGGCGGCGGGGAGTGCGGGAAGAGGGGTTCATCGGAGGTCCTTTCGATCACGCGACGAGAGAGGTGACCGTCGCGGCGGAGAAGTGGCGCGTGAGCACGCGGCGCCATTTGTGGGAGGGGAGGGAGGGATGCACTGCCGCCATCCCCGTGCCGTACTTCGACAGGGAGGCGGGGCGGTACCCGTGCCGCCAGAGGGTGCGGTCGAGCGCTCCGGCGCGTTGGCCGGACTTCGTCTCCACGATCACCGAGCGCGGCAGCTGCAGCTGTGTCCTGTCGGCGCCGATCCAGGTGAGGTCGACGTCGATCGTGGCCCGCGAGGCGTCGCCGGTCGCGGAGGCGGGCAGCAGCAGCGTCACGCGACGGTAGCGGGTGAGGAGGACGGGGGCGAGGCGATGAGCGAGCTCGTCGGCGCCGGGAATCCCCGCGCCGGAGAGCAGATCGCTCGCGTAGGCGACCGCGTCCGAGTCCAGCTCGTCGCCGATCACCGGCACGCGATCCTTGACGGTCGCCGATCGCGCGCCGCGGGTCTTCACCTCGAGGAAGGAGCCGCCCGAGTCGAGATAGGTGCGCGCGCGCACCTTGAACCGCCGCCGACGGCCGCGTGCGGCGCCGAAGTAGCTGTCGAGGTCGGGGGTGTCGAAGTACTGGGAGGCGTAGCGCAGGGCGCGCTCCCCGCCGATCTCGAGCACCTCGCTTTCCTCCGGGAGGTCGGTGAGCACCGCCGGGAGGGCGCGTGCGGGGAGGATGTACTTGCGGTCGACGCGAGTCTGCAACTCGGCGGCGGCGTTGAGCGCGTCGAGGTCGACGGTGCGCAGGTCGTCGAGTCTGCTCAGCGGCGCGACGTGCGGGGACGACGCGGCGTTCACCGGGTCACCTGCGCGGTCGACTCGGGGAGCGGTGCGGTCGTCGAGGCGAGCGAGCCGGCGGGACGGGCCGTGTAGCGCACGTCGACCGTCGTGGTGTCGGAGACGAGATCGAGATTGCGCACGGTGAGGCGATGCACTCTCGCGCCCAGCAGGGACTCCACGGCCAGGCGAGCCTCCTCCTCATCGGGGTACGCGCGGTCGAGCACGAGGGTCTGTTCGCGAGAGCGACGCAGCAACGCGGGGCTGTCGACGATCGCGAGCACGCCGACGACGAGCGTCATCAGCCCGACGGTCGTCCAGGTGATGCTGGTCGACAGTCCGGCGACCAGTCCGAGCGCCAGGGCCGCGAGGTAGTAGGCCATCTCGCTCTGCTCGATCTCGCGGGAGCGCAGTCGGATGATCGACAGGACGCCGAAGAGACCGAGGCCGAGGCCGGCGCCGACCGTCGTGTCGGCGAGCACCATCGAGACGGCGAGCACTCCGACGTTCACTCCGACGAAGGCGACGGCGAGATCGCGGCGCCGGTGTCGGGGGTAGTAGACGCCGAAGGAGAGGATCGCGATGGCGGCGAGATCGATGGCGATGACGGTGAAGAGGTTCATGTGGGCTCCTGACGTGTGTCTGGAGTCCATGAAGCCCGTCGTCGCTATGTGTCATCTATGACGCTGACCAGGCGCGTTTACGAATCCGCGACCGGCGTCGTCGTGTCGATCGCCTCGCGGAGGGGGCGCCGCATCGCGCTCCAGTAGTGCACGGGTGCGAGCCGGGTCAGGACGTCGACCAGGCGCGCCTCCCGCCCGATCATCGTGCGTGCGCGGCGGGCGAGCGTCGCCTCCACGATCCGCCGCGCCGCCGTCTCGGGCTCGGTGTGGTACATCCGTGCCTGCGCGGTCGCTGCTCGCTGAGCGATCGCGGGATCGAGTGCCGCTGCGTAGCGCCCGTGCAGGATGATCCCGGTCTTCACCCCGGCCGGATAGACGGCGCCCACGGTCACGGTGCTGCCTTCCAGTTCGTGCCGCAGCGCCTCGGTGAAACCGCGCACCGCGTACTTGCTCATCGCGTAGGGGATGCGGCCGGCGGGGGCGGCGAGACCGTAGATCGAGACGAGATGCGTGATGTGCGCGGCGGGCTCGCGGCGGAGGGCGGGCAGGAGCGCACGGGTGACGTTCACGGTGCCCCACAGGTTCACGTCCATGAGCCAGCGCATCTCCTCCATCGTGAGCTGATCGAGGCTGCCGAGCATGGACGATCCGGCGCACGTGATGAGGGTCTGGATCCGTGTGTGGTACCGAATGACCTCGCCCACCGCGTCGTCGACCGCTCCGTCGTCGCGGACGTCGACGATATGCGTCGTGTGCCCGGCGCCGGCGAGGGTCGCCGCGACCGCGGCGATCCCGTCCTCGTTCCGATCCAGGAGGGCGACGCGGGCCCCGCGGCGGGCGAGTTCGCGCGCGACTTCGGCACCCATTCCGCTCGCAGCACCCGTGACGACGCTCGTCGCGCCGCGGACGTCCATTCTCGGCATCGTCGCCTCTCTTCGTTCCGTCGTCTCTGGCGGTTTGTCGCCTCACCCGGGTCCGGGCGGATTTGATCCGCCGTCGGCCTCGATTCTCCTCGATCCGGTTCCGTAGGATCGATAGCGGGAGAATCGTGGCTGAGAAGCGGAAGCGGGTGCGCACCCGCGACGTCGTCGCCGAGGGACTGTACATCGCCTCCGCGGCCACGCGGCTGAGCCTGAAAAACCGCATGCTCGTGCACATCCTCGCCGACGGCGAGGACTTCGACGTCGAGCGCTACCTGCCCGAGGCGCGCGAGGCGCTCATCACCCTGGCCGACGAGGCGGAGGCGGACGCCGCCCGCACCGAGCGGGAGCGCAAGCACGCGCGCGGTCGACACAGCGACTCCGACGGCACCCATGACTACCGCAGCCGAGACGTGCGCAACCTCCGTCGCCGCCAGAAGCAGTCTCTTCACGTCGCCCACGAGTTACGGGCACGCGCCGAGGACGAGGAGGAGTTGCGCAAGCTCATCCTCGATGCGCGGGACGTCGCGTGGGGAGAGGTGGCCAAGAACATCGACCGCACGCTACGCATCGAGGCGGCTCGTCCCGATCTCGATCCCGACTACGAGCGGATGCGGGCAGCACGCATGCAGGCCTTGCGCCTCGTCGACCTCCCCAAGCTCACCTCCCGTCGCCGCAGCATGGTGAAACAGCGCGAGCTGCGCGAGGCGGGGGAGGAGCCGGCGCCCGTGGATGCTGCGGCTCCGGCGCCGTCGTTCGACCCCGCAGAGCTCGAGTAGCTCGCCGATTCGTCGTCTCGCCCGGTGTGGGGTATTCTGGACGCTGGCCTTCGCGAGAGCGGAGACCATGCGCCCGTAGCTCAATGGATAGAGCATCTGACTACGGATCAGAAGGTTAGGGGTTCGAGTCCCTTCGGGCGCGCACTGTGTTGAGACAGTCACGAGAGCCCCGCGGCATGCTGCGGGGCTCTCGTCGTTCCGGCTGCGGCGATGTCGCAGATCTGCGACACGGCTGCGACACCGCCGCGACCACCGGCCCCGCCCGCCCCGTTACCGTCGATGCCATGAGAACTCCGCAGCCCACCGCTCCCGCCTCGTCGCCGCGTCGCGCCGGCCTCGCCCGGTCGATCTGGACGCTCGCTGCCCTCGGCGCCGTCTCGCTCGGCATCGCCGGGTGCACGGTCTCCTTCGAGCCCGCCCGAGAGAAGCCCTCCCCAGCCGCCTCCGCCCCCGTCGACACGCAGTCCGGCACGGATCCGGCCGGCACGGATCCGGCCGAGACCGACGCCGGCGACGGTGCCGAGACCGACCCCGCCGCCGCGGAGCGCGCCACGCGTGCGCACTGGCAGTCGCGCGTGTCGGGCGTCGTCAGCTGCGTCGACGGACGCGCCGACGTGACCGCCGACGCCACGGTGCTCGAGATCACCGACGACTGCGACATCGTGACGGTCGAGGGCGCGGGCGTCGTCGTCCTCGCTCGCCAGGTCGGCACGCTCACGGTGGGCGCCGACGCCTCCACCGTCATCGTCGCCGGGGCCGGGGCGGTCGAGGTCACCGGGGTCGGCAACGAGGTGTTCTGGGAGAGCGGGTCGCCCGTCGTCTCCGACACCGGAACGATGAACGTGGTCCTCCCGGCCGAGGAGCGCTGACATGCACACGCTGCCCGCCTCTGCTCCCGGCTTCGCCCCCACGCCGCAGCCCCGCCCCACCGATGGCCTGGCGATCGCGTCGCTCGTCACGGCCCTGTGCGGCCTGGGAATCGTCCCCGTCGTGCTCGGGCATGTGGCGCTCGGACGCATCCGCCAGACGGGAGCGGACGGAACGGCGCTGGCCGTCATCGGTCTCGTCCTCGGGTATGCGACGATCGCGCTCGGCGTCGTGTTCTTCCTGACCGTCGGTGTCGCCGTCTGGTGGGGCGTCACGCAATGACCCCCGCTCCCGCGCCGCGCGTGCTCCTCGTCGACGACGAGGAGGCCATCACCTCGACGCTTGCGCCCTACCTGGAGCGCAGCGGCTTCCGCGTCGCGGTCGCCGCCGATGGGGCGCAGGCGCTCGAGACGCTCGAACGGGAGGCGATCGACATCGTGGTGTCCGACGTGATGATGCCGGTGCTCGACGGTCGTGAGCTCGTCCGTCGGTTGCGCCGAGAGGAGCGGTGGACGCCGGTCATCCTCCTCACCAAGATCGACGCCTCGTTCGAGCGCGTCGCGGCCCTCGACGACGGGGCGGACGACTACCTCGGCAAGCCGTTCGATCCGCCGGAGCTCGTCTCGCGCATCCGTGCCGTGCTCCGGCGTACCACCGGGGGCCGGCCCCTCGTGAGCGCGCCGACGCTCGTCGCCGACGGGCTCGAGCTGGATCGCGCCGGCCGGCGGGTGCGTGTGGGCGGAGATCCGCGGGAGGTGACCCCGAAGGCGATCGCTCTCCTGGACTACCTCATGGCCCACCCGGGCGAGGTGCATACGCGGGAGCACCTGCTCCAGGCGTTGTGGGGGTTCGAGTTCGCTGTGACCACGCGCGCCGTCGACCACCGCGTCGCCGAGCTGCGCCGCGTGCTGGGCGACGACCCGCAACGGCCCCGCTGGATCGAGACGATCGCGGGCGTCGGCTACCGTTTCGCGGGGGAGGTGAGGGCCGGATGAGCGGCGTGCTGGGAGGGACGTTCGTCGTCGGGGTGCCCGTGGTCACCGCCGCCGTCGCGGCCGTCCTCCTCGTCGCCCTCGTGGTCTTCGCCCTGTGGATCGGGCGCCGCGCGTGGCGCCGAGGCCTCGAGGACGCGCACGCACGGGGGCGGAGCGAGGCCGAGGCTGCCGAGCGCGACGCGCATCGGCGGTTCCTCTCCCGTCTCGATCACGAGCTGAAGAACCCGGTGACCGCGATCCGCACTGCCCTCGCCGCCGAGGAGGGCGACGAGGTCTCTCCGAACCTCACCGTTGCGGCGGCGCAGGCCGACCGGCTCGCGCTCCTGGTCGGAGAGCTCCGCGCGCTCGCGTCGCTCGAGTCGCGCGAGCTGGACCGTGAGCAGGTCGACGTCGCCGCGATCGTCCGCGAGGAGGCCGATGCCCTCGGCCGCGAGCTGTCGGCGCGCGGGGTCGCACGAGAGATCTCGGTGGATCTCCCGACCGCCCCGTGGCCGCTCCCGGAGATCTCCGGGGATCCGGATCTGCTGGCCGTCGCCATCCGCAACCTGCTCGTCAACGCCGCCAAGTACTCCGACGAGGGGGCGCGGATCGAGGTGCGGGGCGTGGAGGAGACGGGCTCGGTCACGATCGAGGTCGCCGACACCGGGTGGGGGATCGCCGACGACGAGCTCGCTCAGGTGTGGGATGAGCTCTGGCGCGGTGCACACGCGCGCAAGGTCGAGGGCTCGGGCCTCGGCCTGTCGCTCGTCCGCATCGTCGCGCACAAGCACGGCGGTGATGTCGCGCTGCGTTCGCAGCACGGGCGCGGCACGAGCGTGCGGCTGCGCCTGCCGATCCGCGTGGGAGCCTGACGGCCGCTTCCGGCGGACCGCCTCAGACGGGCCGGACCCGGAGCCATACGAAGCCGTGCGCGGGAAGGGCGATCCCGTCGTCGAGGTCGATCTCGGCGTCGTGCACGAGGTCGCGCGCGGCGCGCTCGAAGCCCGACAGGGTGAGGGCGTCGATGTCGACCTCGGTATCGCCCACGTTCGCCAGCACCAGCACGCGCGTCGTGTCGTCGGGCCCAGGACGCTGGAATCCCACGACGCTCCGGTGCGGCGTGTGGAAGGGGAGCAGGGCGTTCCCGGCGAGCTCGGGCGTGGACTGCCGCACGGAGATGAGCTTCGTCATCCGACGGAAGACCCGCCCGGGCACGGTCGCGTCGTCGTTCTTGGCCGCATAGCGGTCGCGCGGTCGCTGGCCCCGGTGCACCCAGCGGCTGTCACCGCGACGGACCGGGTCGTCGGCGTAGGTCGGGTCGTTCAGTTGCGCGACCTCGTCGCCCAGGTAGAGGAGTGGGATGCCCCCGGTCGCGAACGCGAGGGCGTGCGCGAGCACGACGCGATCCTCCCCGCCGGGATCCTCCGCCTCGATCCCCGCCAGCGATGCCGTCGTTCCCGACACTCTCGCGTCACCGGTCTGCGGGTTCTCCTGGAACGGCACGCCGCGTGCGAACGACCCGTCGAAGCGCCCCACGTAGAAGTCGTTGAGGAAGCGCCGGTGGGAGGCGCCGTCGATCCCGAGCTCGGCGGCGTCCTCGTCGGCGAACGTCCAGCCGATGTCGTCGTGGCTGCGCACGTAGTTGACCCACGCGGTGCCTTCGGGGAGGCCGTGGCGCCGGTCGATCGCCTGCTGCAGCAGGCGTGCGTCACGGGTGGCCAGAGCCTCCCACGTGAGCGCCATCTGCAGCGGGTTGTAGGAGATGCGGCACTCGTCGGGCGAGAGATAGCTGACCACCTCGTCGGGGTGGACGATCGCCTCGGACTTGAAGATCAGGCCGGGCGCCCCCATGGCGAGCACCGCGTTGAAGGCCTGCAGGAGCAGGTGCGCCTCGGGGAGCGACTCGCAGGCGGTGCCCAGTCGCTTCCAGATGAAGGCGACCGCGTCCATCCGCAGCACGTCGACACCGAGATTGGCGAGGAAGAGCATCTCTCCGGCCATCGCGCGGAACACCCACGGGTTGGCGTAATTGAGGTCCCACTGGAAGTGGTAGAACGTCGACCAGATCCAGCGGCCCGGGGCTCCATCGACGGAGGGGAGCTGCACGAACGAGCCGCGGTGGTCGTCGGGGAAGATCTCCCGCGTCGTCCGCTCGTAGGCGTCGGGCATCTCCCGGTCGGGGAAGATCAGGTAGAAGTCCTCGAACTCGGGGTCTCCGGCCACCGCCTTCTTCGCCCATTCGTGCTCGTTGCTGGTGTGGTTGAAGATGAAGTCGAGGACCAGGGAGATCCCGGCCAGTCTCAGGTCGGCGGCGAGCTCGGTCAGCTGCGCGATCGTCCCCAGCCTCGGGTCGACCCGCCGGTAGCTCGACACGGCGTAGCCGCCGTCGTTGTCTCCCTCGGGACCGGCGAACAGCGGCATGAGGTGCAGGTAGGTCAGGCCCAACTCGCGGAAGTAGGGGATCTGGTCGCGGATTCCGGCGAGGTTCCCGCCGTAACGGTCGACGTAGCAGACCCCGCCGAGCATCCGCTCCGACTGGAACCACTCGGCGGCGGCCGTGCGCTGTCCGTCACGCACCTTCAGATCCAGGGGACGCGCGTTCCACGATGCGGAGGTGAGCGCGATCGTCTGCGCGAGGGCCGCCTGTCCGTCGGGGCGGTCGGCGTACAGGCGAGTGAACAGGGCGTGGAGCCGGGGGAACTGCGCGTCGAACCGCTCCAGGAAGGCGTCGTCGAGACGTCCGGCGTCGGAGGCGGCGGCCAGGGCCGCGGCGCGATCGTCCTCGAGTGCCCGGAGCGGCGTGTCGTTCCCGGTGAGCATGGGGCTCCTCTCCCTGCCGACAAGCCTAGAGGGATAGCCTTGGCGGCACCGACCCTCGCCCGCAACCCGCAGAGGAGCCCACGATGCGCCTTCTCCAGGTGGCCCAGCACGCCGACGATCTCGACCGCGCCGCCGACTTCTACACCGTCCTTCTCGACGCGCCTCCGGTCGCCCGGTTCGATCCGCCGGGGTTGCTGTTCTTCGACCTGGACGGCACGCGGCTGCTGCTGGACCGGGCTGCGCCGTCGTCGCTGCTGTATCTGCGGGTCGACAACGTGCACGAGGCGATCGAGCGGCTCTCGGGGATCGCCGAGATCGTGTCGCCGCCGGCGGTGATCTTCGTCCACGAAGACGACACCTTGGGGCCGGCCGGACACGAGGAGTGGCAGGCGTTCATCCGCGACACCGAGGGAAACACCGTCGGCCTCGTCGCGTGGCAGCGTCCGTGAGCGCGTACGTCTCCGCGTTCGACCTGTTCTCCGTCGGGATCGGTCCCTCCAGTTCGCACACCGTCGGTCCCATGCGCGCCGCACGCCTGTTCGCGGCCGCGCTCGGCGAGGAGAGGGCTCGGGTCGCGCGGGTGGAGGGTGAGCTCTTCGGCTCGCTGGGTGCCACCGGCATCGGACACGGCACCCCCGACGCCGTCGTCGCGGGGCTGCAGGGCGCCGATCCCGAGACGGTGGATCCCGCCGTCGTGCGGCACGCGTGGAGCACGTGGCGCGACGGCGCACCCTTGGCCCTCGCGGGGGTGCACCCGGTTCCGTTCTCCCGTGGAGACATCCGGCTGTCGCCGCGGGTGCGCCTTCCCGGTCATCCCAACGCCATGACCCTGCGAGCCTTCGACGCAGATGGCGAGCTCTGCGCCGAGGAGACCTACTACTCCGTCGGCGGCGGCTTCATCCGTCGCGAGGGGGAGGATGCCTCGGTCTCGCGTGCCGCCGTGCCGCATCCGTTCTCGTCTGCGGCGGAGCTGCTCGCGCTCTGCGACGAACGGGGATGGACCATCGCCGAGGTGGCGCGCGCCAACGAGGAGGCGACGCGGAGCGAAGCCGAGGTCGCCGCGGGGCTCGACCGCATCTGGGACGCGATGGCCGCGTGCATCGATGCGGGTCTTCATGCCGACGGAGTGCTCCCGGGGATGCTCAAGGTCACCCGTCGCGCGGGAGCCATCCGCGCGCAACTGGAGGAAGTGGAGAGCGAGGGGCGGCGGGAGCTCCCCGGAGAGTGGCTGGGCGCCTTCGCGCTGGCCGTCAACGAGGAGAACGCGTCGGGCGGGCGCGTGGTGACCGCGCCGACCAACGGTGCGGCGGGAATCCTCCCGGCCGTCGCGATGTACTGGTGGCGGTTCTTGGCAGACTCCGGTCTGGGCTCGGGCAACGCGGTGACGCCGTACGGCGAGCTCGTCGGGTCGGCGCTGCTCGGACTGCATGCGCCGGAGACGGAGGCGGGTGTCGCGCACGGCGACTCGGCCGAGGCGACCGTCGAGGCCAACCGGCGCCGGGGCATCCGCCGGTTCCTGCTGACGGCGACGGCGCTGGGATCGCTCTTCAAGGCCAACGCCTCGATCTCGGGTGCCGAGGGCGGCTGCCAGGCGGAGGTCGGCTCGGCGTGTGCCATGGCGGCGGGAGGGCTCACCGCGGTGATGGGTGGGACGAATCGCCAGATCGAGAACGCCGCCGAGATCGCGATGGAGCACCATCTGGGACTCACGTGCGATCCGGTCGGCGGTCTCGTGCAGATCCCCTGCATCGAACGCAATGCGATCGCCGCATCGACCGCGGTGACGGCGGCGCGCCTCGCGCTGCGCGGCGACGGCAACCACTTCGTGAGCCTGGACGCCGTTGTGGAGACGATGCGGCAGACCGGGATCGACATGTCGCACAAGTACAAGGAGACGAGCGAGGGCGGTCTCGCCGTCAACGTCATCGAGTGCTGATCGGTGGTTGCCGGACGGTCGACGGCGAGGCGTTCGCCCTCCGAGAACGCTTAGCACTCGGAGGGCGAGAGTGCTAATCTGAGATCAGTTGAGCCGTAACGACTCAACTTTGAGACCACTCAGATGAACACAGACACAAAGGAGAGAACAATGGCCACGTACGACCCGTTCCGTGACCTCGACCGCCTCGCGTCGACCCTCTTCGACACGCGCCGCGGCCCGCGACGGATGCCGATGGACCTGTACCGCGACGGCGACCACTACGTGCTCACTGCCGACCTTCCGGGGATCGACCCGGGCTCGGTCGACATCGACGTCGACGGTCAGCTGCTGACGATCCGCGCCGAGCGCACCCTCGCCGCCGGTGACGGCGTCAAGTGGATCACCCGCGAGCGGGAGGCGGCCAGCTTCCTGCGTCAGCTGAACCTCGGCCAGGGCATCGACAACGACGGCATCGCCGCGACCTACAGCAACGGCGTGCTGACCGTCACGATCCCCGTGAGCGAGAAGGCGAAGCCGCGCAAGGTCACCGTCGTCTCCGAGGGGACGGCCCCGACCCTCCGTGCGGAGGAGTCCTCCAACGAGCAGGACCCGCAGCCCATCGAGCAGTGACACGGCTGCAGTGACACTCACGCAGTGACCTCCGCGAACCGCCCCGCGTCGGAAATCCGACCGGGGCGGTTCGGCGTTCCAGGCAATAGAATCGCTGCACCCGTCATGCGGACCGTCAGCAAGGATGCCGATGCCCGATCCCTCGTCACGAGGCGAACCCTCGCGCTCGCAGCCCGAGCGCGAGTTGACCGAGCCCGTTTCGCTCACCCGCAGCGACGGCTCGCTCAACCCGGCGGCAGTGGGATTCGCTCGGACCCCGCTCGTGGACACGTCGGGCATCGACGGCCGTCACCGCTGGGGGCGCAACAAGCGGTGGGAGTACTGGAACGTCATGACGCCGACGCACATCGTGGCGATCACGGTGTCGTCGCTGGACTACGCCGCCGTCCACGAGGTGTGGGTCTTCGAGCGCGCGGGCGAGCGGAGCTGGGGAAAGTCGGTCACCGTCGTTCCTGCGCGCGACGTGGACCTGCCCCGTTCGCACGGATCCGGTCCCGTGATCGCGAAGGCGCGCGATCTGGCGGTCGCCCTCACGCCGGGGGCGGACTCGTGGCGGTTGTTTGCGGAGATTCCAGAGGCGTCCGTCGACATCACCGTCACACGTCCGCCGGCGCACGAGTGCCTGGCGGTCGTGGTGCCGTGGTCGTCGAAGCGGTTCCAGTACACGGTGAAAGACGTGGCCCTGCCGGCCAGCGGGGTGATCACGATCGAGGGCGAGGAGCACCCGGTCCCCAGCGGTTCGTGGGCCGTGCTCGACCACGGCCGAGGCCGCTGGCCGTACGACGTCCGGTGGAACTGGGGCGCCGGCGCCGGTGTCGAGGGCGAGAGGACGATCGGCATCCAGGTGGGCGGGAAGTGGACCGATGGCACCGGATCCACCGAGAACGGCATCGTGATCGACGGGGTCTTGCACAAGATCTCGACTCCCGTCGCGTGGGAGTACGACCTCGCCCGCCCGTTGGATCCGTGGCGCGTGCACGGCGGCGGGCTCGACGCCACGTTCACGCCCTTCTACGACAAGCGCTCCGCGATGAACCTGGGCGTGGTCTCGTCGCGCACCGACCAGTGCTTCGGGGTCTGGGAGGGGGAGTTCGCGGGGGTCGCCTTCTCCGGCATCGAGGGATTCGCCGAGGACGTCCACAATCGCTGGTGACCTCGTAGGCTGACCCCATGGTCGAGCAGGGGACGTCGGCGCCTCGCCGGCGGGGGCGGCCTCGCGGGCGGTCGGACGCGCGCGAGCGCATCCTCGCCGCCGCGGCCGACGAGTTCGGCGCAC
>NZ_JASGDO010000025.1:0-58200 GCF_047607225.1 Microbacterium sp.
CCCTGCCGGCGCTCGCCGCGGCCGCGCGCGCCGTGGCGACCGCGCAGCGCCTCCGCGGTGACCGGGCAGGCATCCGGATCCTCGCTCCCGTCCTCGAGCACACGCTGGAACGTGCGACCGCCCTGGGTGCCGCCCTCGAGCTCCGCGGCTACGCCGGTCGTTCCCTCGAGGGCGATTGCGCCCGGCCGGTCGAGCTGGCCTCGATGCGTGCCGGGTTCGGCGGTCCGACCATCGTGCGAGTGGATGCGCTCTCGGCTTCTCCCGGAGAGCTCATCGTCATCAGCGGCGCGACAGGCTCAGGCAAGTCGACGGTGCTGCGCACTCTCAGCGGCCTCCACACCCACGTCGACGGCGGGGTGGCCGAGGGGAGGATCGCCGTCGCGGGCCACGACCGGCTCCTCACCGCCCCTCGCCACACGGCGCGCGTCGTGGGGGTGGTGCTGCAGCAGCCGCGCACGGCCTTCGCGGCCGATCGGGTGGACGACGAGGTCGGGCTGGCGCTCGAGCTGCGCGGCGTCGCTCCCGTGCTCCGCCGTGCCCGCGTCGACGACGTCCTCCAGCGCGTGGGGATCTCGGATCTGCGGAACCGGCGGACCTCGGAGCTGTCGGCGGGAGAGGCGACGCTCGTCGCGATCGCCGCAGCAATCGTGGAGGAGCCGGTGCTGCTGGTCGTCGACGAGCCCCTCGCCGACCTCGACCGGAATGCTCGCGAGCGGATCGTGTCGCTCCTCGGCGCGCTCGCGCACGAGGCCGGCGTGTGCGTCGTCGTGGCCGAGCACCGCACCGACGACTTCCGCGCCGTCGCCGACCGCAGCCTCCACGTGGCCGACGACGGCGCGATCGTCGACGGTTCCCTCGTGCACGTTCCCGACGGAGAACAGGAGGTCCGCGCGCGGCCCGTCGGGCCCCCTCCGTCACCCGAGACCGGGACGGTGCTGGACGTACGCGGGGTGTCGGTGCGTCACGGCCAGCGGCTTGCGGTCGACGACGTCTCCCTGCAGCTCGCCGCCGGCGAGATCATCGCCGTTTCCGGACCCAACGGTGCGGGGAAGTCGAGTCTTCTGCAGGCGCTGAGACGCGAGCCGGGAACGGCGCTCGTCCCGGACGCCTCGGACGATCTGTTCGTGCGCGAGACGGTGCGGGCGGAACTTCGCCGGGAGGATGCCCGCGCGAAGACCCCGGGGGCCGGTCCTGCCCGGTTCGCCGCTCTCCTGGGCCTCGCCCCCTCCGATCCACGCTTCGTCGCCCGGCTCGGCCGCCACCCGCGCGATCTCTCGGTGGGAGAGCGACGGTGCCTCGCGATCGTCCTGCAGACGGCACGGTCGCCGCGCGTGCTGCTGGTCGATGAGCCGACCCGCGGGCTCGACCCGTCGGCCCGACGCCTGGTGATGCACGCCCTGGCGGCGCAGGCGGATGCCGGCACGGCCGTCCTCTTCGCGTCCCACGATGCCGGGTTCTGTGCGGCACTCGCCGACCGCCTGCTCGCGATGCGCCACGGCAGGCTGGAGCGGGTCGAGGACACCACGCCACCGACCACCGCCGCCGCAATGGCGTCGCCGGGAGACCCCGCGCCGAGCGTCACGCCGCCCTCACGCGGTGCGAGAGCTTCCGCGGTGGAGGATTCCTCCGCCGCGCAGGTCCCGTCCGCGCAAGAGGGTTCCGCAGTCCCGGATGACCGGCGCGCGCGGGCACGAACGGCCCTCGGGCCGACGTCCGAGCACCGCGCCCGCCCGGTGCTGCTGATCGCCGCGAACCTGCTCGCGGCGGCGAGCTTCCTCTGGCCGCTCGTCGTCGCGGCGCTGCCGCCCGACGCCTCCTCCGCCGCTCCCGTGATCGCGCTCGCCGCCGCACCGTTGGCCGTCGTCCTGGTGCTGGCCGCCCTCGATGGAAGCGTGCGTTCGGCGCACACGCTCTCACTCCTGGCGGTGCTGGCCGCCGTCGGTGCGGCGGTCAGGGTCGCGAGCACCGGTGTGGGCGGGGTGGAGGCCCTGTTCGTGCTGCTGATCCTGGCGGGTCGTGTCTGCGGCGCGAGATTCGGGCTCCTCCTCGGGGCCGCTGCGATCGGCCTCTCCGCGGTGTTGTGGGGAGGCGTCGGTCCCTGGCTTCCCTTCCAGATGTTCGCATGCGGGTGGGTCGGGGCGGGCGCCGCGCTGCTGCCGCGGCGCCCGCGCGGTGCCGCCGAGATCGCCATGCTCGCGGTGTACGGGGTCATCTCCTCCTACCTGTTCGGCCTCGCCATGAACCTGTGGTTCTGGCCCTTCGCCGTCGGCGGCGACACGAGCATCTCGTACGTGCCCGGCGGCGGTCTGGGCGAGAACCTCGGGAACTTCCTCGTGTACTCCCTCGTCACCTCCACCGCCTCGTGGGACACCCTCCGCGCCGTCACGACCGTGATCGGGATCCTCGTCGTCGGCCGGGCGGTGTTGTCGTCGCTCCGCCGCACCACCGCCGCTGCGTCGCCGGCCCACCTCCTCACGCAGGCCACCGGGCTCGCCGGCCCGTCGGAAGGGGTGTCGCGGGCGGCAGCGTCGCGCTAGCGTGACCCCGGAACGGGAGGACGCTGATGCTCATCGTCGGATCGATCGTCTTGCGCGTCGACGACCTCGAGGCGGAGATCTCTTTCTGGACGGCCGCCCTGGACTACGAGGTGCGGGAGCCCCGCGACGACGACTTCGCCGTGCTCCGCGCGCGTGACCGTCGCGGACCGAACCTGTCGCTCGACGCCGTCGCCGCTCCTCGCAGCCTTCCTCCTCGCATCCACCTGGATCTCTACGCCGAGGACCAGACCGCCGAGGTCGCGCGCCTCACGAGCCTGGGTGCGCGCGAAGTGCCGTGGGACAAGCGTCCCGCCGACGCCGACTACGTGATCATGGAGGACCCCGAGGGACACCGGTTCTGCGTGATCGACGCTGCCGACTGGGACGGATGGAACGAGCGCCTCGGGGCGCGGTGACCCCGGGGCCGTGCGAAGCTGGAAGACGTGAAGATCAGGACCTCGTCCGACTGGCGCGACGCGCTTCCCTTCGACGCCCCCTTGCGCGCCTCGGAGGCCGTGCCGGGAGAGCCCACGCGGTGTGCCGGCTGCGGCCCGTCGTCGGAGAGCCGTGAGCGCGAGGACCTGTGGGTCGTCAAGCACCACCACCCCAACAATCCGGCCGGGTTCGTGCGCTTCTACTGCGCGGCCCATCGCCCCGTCGTCGCCACGCGCCCCGACCCGGCGCCCTCGAAGGCCCCGCGGGAGCGACGCGCCCCGCGGGCGGCGTCGAACCGGCTTCCCGCCCCGACGATCGCCGAGCGACCGGCCGTGATGTGCCCCGACTGCTTCGTGGAGGTGCCCGCCACCGGAGTCTGCGGGATGTGCGGGCAACCGGTCGGCTGACGCTCGCGAGTTATCCACGGATCGAAGATTTCTTCGAAACTCGCGCGGTCGGAGCGCGAGAATAGAGGTATGGCGCACGACGGATCCGGTATCACCGCGGTGGAGGCTGCCACGGCAGACCGCTTCGTCGAGCGGGCGCTCCTCGCACACCGGGCCGTCGCTGCGGCGCAGGCCGCGCACGTAGCCGTGCTCGCCGAAGCGCATGCGTGGGCACGCTCGATCGCGGCCAGCCGGCCGAACGCCACATCGCGGACAGGCGACCTGGAACTGCGTGATCTGGCCGCGCAGGTGGGTGCCGCGCTCCGGGTCTCCGACCGCACGATCCAACGGCGCATGGACGAGGCCGCGACGGTGTCGGAGCTCTTCCCGACCACTCTTCGAGCGTGGTCATCGGGCGAGATCGACCGCGGCCACGTGTCCGCGATCGTCGAGGCCGGGCTGCCTCTCACCCAGCCCGAGGCCCGCGAGTGGTTCGAGCGCCGCGCGCTGGAGCGCGCGAACGGGCTCACCCCGGCCCAGCTCCGGCCAGTCGCGCGCACGCTGGCCGAGCATGCGCAGCCCCGTTCGCTCGACGAACGGCACGCGCGCGCACGGCAACAGCGACGCGTCGTGGTGACCGACCTCGACGACGGGATGGCGCGACTGATCGCCGACCTCCCGGCCGTGCTCGCCTACGGCATTCGCGACAGGCTGACCGACCTCGCGCACCACGCGAGAGAAGCAGCAGCGCCTGAGACAGAGACCGCCGACATCAACGATGCCCGATCGCTCGACGAGGTCCGCGCCGACGTGTTCGCCGATCTGTTGCTCGGCGGGGCGCCGACCGCTCACGGGCAGATGGGCCCGAAGATCTCCGCGCGGGTCCAGGTGACCGTCCCCGTCCTCACCGTTCTCGGTCGGTCGAGCGAGCCGTGCCTCCTCGCCGGCTACGGGCCGATCCCACTCTCCGACGCGCTCGAACTGGCCGCTGCGGCACCGGCGTGGGATCGCGTCCTGACGAGCCCCGTCGACGGCGGCGTCCTGGCTGTCGACCGTTACCGACCGTCCTCGTCGTTGCGGAGGCTCCTGCGCGCGCGTGATGAGCACTGCCGTTTCGTCGGCTGCCGCCTCCCCGTCGTCCGATGCGACGCCGACCACACGATCGACCATGCGCTCGGAGGCCAGACCCGCGCCGACAACCTCGCCACCCTGTGCCGACGGCACCACGTGCTGAAGCATCGTACGCAGTGGCGGGTCGAGCAGGTGGGAAGAGGGCTGCTCAGGTGGCAGAGCCCGGGCGGCAGGTCGTACGTCGATCGGCCCACGCCGATGGTCCGGTTCGTCTCCGACGCCGACCCGCCACCGTTCTGATCACGCTCTACAGTCGATTCATGACCTCGCCCGAGACCGCCGTCAACGGGCCCGTCACGTTCTCCACCGATGTCGAGCGGATCGATCGGGACCGCGTGCACCGCTGGCTGAGCGAAGAGGCGTACTGGGCGCAAGGACGCACTCGCGCCCACCAAGACGCGGCGATCGATGCGTCCCGCAACTACGGCGTCTACGACGACGCAACAGGCACGCAGCTCGCGTACGCCCGCGTCGTCACGGACGGCGTCGGATTCGCGTGGCTCTGCGATGTGTTCGTCGACCCGTCCGCGCGAGGACGCGGGATCGGAAAGACACTCCTCGCGGGTGTGCTGGCCGAACTCGACGCACTCGGCCTGAAACGCATGCTCCTGGCCACCGCTGACGCGCAGGAGCTCTACCGCCAGTTCGGGTTCACCGAGCTGTCCGGCCCCACGGTCTGGATGGCCCGCTCCGCGCCGGCCTGAGCCCCCTCGCTGTCCCGCGTGTCCGGCGCGAGCGCTCCACCGATCACACCGCCGTCACACCGAGAAGTACTTCGCCTCGGGGTGGTGGAAGACGAACGCGTCGGTGGACTGCTCGGGGTGCAGCTGCAGCTCCTCGCTCAACTCCACGCCCATACGCTCTGGCCGGAGCAGTTCCACGACCTTGCGACGGTCTTCCATGTCGGGGCACGCCGGATAACCGAGGGAGAAGCGGGCGCCGCGATAGTCGAGTGCGAACAGGCCCGCGACATCGGCCGGATCCTCATCCGCCAGGCCCAGTTCGGCGCGAACGCGGGCGTGCCAGAACTCGGCGAGCGCCTCCGTCAGCTGCATCACGAGGCCGTTGAGCTCGTAGTAGTCCCGGTAGCGGTCCTCCGCGAAGAGCTTCGCCGTGACCTCGTCGATGCGGGCGCCGGCGGTCACGAGCTGGACGGGAAGGACGTCGACCTCCCCCGTATCCCGCGCCCGCACGAAGTCGGCCAGGCACAAGTGCCGATCACGTCTCTGGCGAGGGAAGGAGAAGCGCAACCGATCGGTTCCCAGCGCCCCGCCCGAGCCGCCGTCCGGCGAGAGAAGACCCGGCCGCCCCAGCAGGCCCGCCGGATCGTCACCGTGGTGGAGGACGACGACATCGTCCCCCTCCGACACCACCGGGAAGTATCCGTAAGCGACCGAGGCGTCGAGCATTCCCTCCGCCAGGATGCGGTCGAGCCAGTACCGCAGCCGCGGCCGCCCCTCCGTCGCCACGAGCGTCTCGTACGAGAGGCCGTCCTCACCACGGCCGGGCTTGAGACCCCATTGACCCATGAAGGTCGCCCGTTCGTCGAGGAAGGCCGCATAGTCGGCCAGCGCGATCCCGCGGACGATGCGGGTGCCCCAGAAGGGCGGCGCGGGCACGGGATTGTCCCTCGCCACGTCGGAGCGTGCCGGCATGGCATCGGGCTCGGTGAGCGTGAGGAGCGACCCGGCCCGGTGGATGCGTTTCTTCAGCGGCGGAAGACCGACGGCGTCGGGGTCTTCCCCCCGCGCGATCCGCACGAGTGGCTCCATGAGGGCGAGTCCCTCGAACGCGTCCTTGGCGTATCGCACCTCCCCGTCGAAGAGCCCCGCCAGATCGTCCTCCACGTAGGCACGGGTCAGGGCCGCGCCCCCCAGGAGAACCGGCCACCGCTTCGCAAGACCGCGAGCCTGGAGCTCCTCGAGGTTCTCCTTCATGACGACCGTCGACTTCACGAGCAGTCCCGACATCCCGATGACGTCGGCGTCGTGCTCTTCGGCCGCCGCGATGATGTCGGCGATCGGCTGCTTGATCCCCAGGTTCACGACGTCGTAGCCGTTGTTCGTGAGGATGATGTCCACGAGGTTCTTGCCGATGTCGTGGACATCGCCGCGAACCGTGGCCAACACGATCCTGCCCTTCCCCGAGGCATCCGACTTCTCCATGTGCGGTTCGAGGAGGGCGACGGCGGTCTTCATGACCTCCGCCGACTGCAGCACGAACGGCAGCTGCATCTGCCCCGAGCCGAATCGCTCCCCCACCACCTTCATGCCTTCGAGGAGATGCTCGTTGATGATCTGCAGCGGCGCGATCCCGTCCGCGCGGGCGAGG
Source organism: Microbacterium sp. (assembly GCF_047607225.1). Classification (GTDB taxonomy): domain Bacteria; phylum Actinomycetota; class Actinomycetes; order Actinomycetales; family Microbacteriaceae; genus Microbacterium. The sequence continues at coordinate 6,821 of NZ_JASGDO010000025.1, forward strand.
TCGAGGTCGGCCTCGAGTCCTTTCAGCTCGCCGTCGATGATGCGCCGTTCCAGCCGCGCCCCGACGGGAAGGGCCGCCAACTCCGCCGCGCGCTGGTCACGCAGCGCCGCCGTGTCGACGCCCGCGAACAGATCGAGCATGACCGCGAGCGGATCGTAGGTGAGGTTGCCCTCGGCGTCGTACGCACGGCGGTCCCACACCAGGTCGAGCGCGACGGCCCGCTGTTCGTCGGGGATCGAGGCGAGAGGAACGATCTTGGCCGCATCGATGATGCCGGAGTCCAGGCCCGCCTGCGTGGCCTCGTGCAGGAACACCGAGTTGAGCACCGACCGGGCGGCCGGATTCAGCCCGAACGAGACATTGGACACCCCGAGCGTCGTGTGGATGCCCGGGTAGGCCGCCACGAGCGCGCGAATGGCCTCGATGGTCTCGATCGCGTCCCGTCGGGTCTCCTCCTGCCCGGTGGCGATCGGGAACGTCAGGCAATCGACGATGATGTCCTCGACCTTCATCCCCCATTCCCCCACGAGCGCGTCGACGAGCCGCGAGGCGATGCGCACCTTGTCGGCCGCGGTGCGGGCCTGACCCTGCTCGTCGATCGTGAGGGCGATCACGGCGGCACCGTGTTCCTTCACGAGCGGCATGATGCGGCCGAAACGCGACGAGGCGCCGTCACCGTCTTCGTAGTTGACGGAGTTGACCACCGGGCGCCCGCCGATGAGCTCGAGGCCCGCCTGGATCACCGCCGGTTCGGTGGAGTCGATCACGAGCGGCAGGGTCGACGCCGACGCGAAGCGGGAGACGACCTCGCGGATGTCGGCCACGCCGTCGCGGCCGACATAGTCCACACAGACGTCCAGCAGATGCGCCCCGACGCGGATCTGGTTGCGCGCGATCTCGACGCAGTCGTCCCAGCGCCCATCGAGCATCGCCTCCCGGAACGCCTTCGACCCGTTGGCATTGGTCCGCTCCCCGATCGCGAGGTACGACGCGTCCTGCGTGAACGGCACGTGCTGATACAGCGAGGCGACACCCGGTTCCGGAGCGGCGGAACGCGCGGGACTCGGGACGGTCGCGAGGCGCTCGACGACCGCCGCGAGATGCTCCGGCGTCGTGCCGCAGCAGCCGCCGACCAGCCCGATGCCGAACTCCCGGACGAACTGCTCGTGAGCGGTGGCGAGCTCGGCCGGGGTCAGCGGATAGTGCGCGCCGTCGGCGGTGAGCACGGGCAGGCCCGCGTTGGGCATACAGGCGATCGGCACCGTCGAGTGCTTCGACAGGTGCCGCAGGTGCTCGCTCATCTCGGCGGGACCGGTCGCGCAGTTCAGCCCGATCGCGTCGACTCCGAGCGGCGCGAGAGCCGTCAGCGCCGCCCCGATCTCGGAGCCCATGAGCATCGTGCCCGTGGTCTCCACGGTGACCTCGACGAAGATCGGCAGGCGCACGCCTCGGGAGACGATCGCCGCCTTGCAGCCGTTGACGGCTGCCTTCGTCTGCAGCAGGTCTTGCGAGGTCTCGATGAGGAACGCGTCAGCCCCACCGTCGATGAGTCCCTCGGCCTGCTGCGCGAAGGTGTCTTTCAGGTGCGCGTAGCTCGTGTGGCCGAGAGAGGGCAGCTTCGTCCCCGGCCCCATCGACCCCAGCACCCAGCGGCGACGCCCGTCCGCGGCCTCGGCCGCTTCGGTCCGTTCACGGGCGATGCGGGCGCCGGCTTCGGCGAGCTCATGGATGCGGTCGTCGATCCCGTAGTCGGAGAGGTTCGACCAGTTGGCGCCGAAGGTGTTGGTCTCGATCGCGTCGATGCCGACCGCGAGATAGTCGTCGTGGATCCGGGCGATCAGGTCGGGGCGGGAGACATTGAGGATCTCGTTGCACCCCTCCAGCTGCCGATAGTCCTCGAGGGTCGGTTCATACCGCTGCAGCATCGTGCCCATCGCCCCGTCGGCGATGACCACTCGGGCGGCGAGGGCGTCCAGCAGATCCTGCGACCGCGCCGGGCGGGCCACCGCGTCGATATCGAGGGCGAACCGGGCGGGAGTGGTCGATGTCACCGGGCGATTCTCCCACGGGAGATCAGCCGCTGCGGCGGGCTTTACGGAAGGCGTCGACGGCGTCCCACGCGGCGGTGCCGACGATCAGGAGGCCGGCCAGGATCGAGACGACGCCGAAGACCGTCTCCCCGCCACGCGGGATCACGGCGAGCCAGAACTCCGGGTTCAGCAGTGCCTCCCGCGAGAGGAGGACGACGGCTCCGCCGGCGACGACGGCGTCGAGCGCCGCGTTGATGACCGCGAGCGGCATCGTCCATCGGCGCTGCAGGTACCGGATGATCTGCACGGCCACCTCGATCGCCATGATCACCAGGAGAGCGCCCACGATCCACGGCCACAGCGCCGGTGAGAGGAACGACATCCAGCGGCCGTCGAGGAAGACGGCACCCACGAGCTGGTCCCACACCACGACGGCCGCGACGGCCACGAGGCACACGATGGCAGCGACGACGTCGCGGAAGGCGGCTCCGTCCTGCTGCACGTCGGGCAGGTGATCCACGTTCCAGGCTGCGAACGTCGTGGCTTTCCCCCGCGCGCGATCCGAACGCTCCACCACGACGAACACGAGCGTGGTCCAGAAGGCGACGTGCACCGCGATCGACAGTGCTCCGCCGATCGCACTGCCGGCCACCCCGCCCGCGGGGGTTCCCGCGAGAGCCTGCCCCAGGGCGATCCCGAAGGTTCCGAGCGGCACGACGATCCACAAGAGCAGCTTCAGCAGCCGCCACCACTCCAGGTAGTAGCGCGGGCCGACCAGGTGCAAGGGGCGATCGCCGTAGGCGGCGGCCAGCGCGTCGGGATCGCCGAGGTCGGTGAGGACCGCGCGCTCCGCGGCCGCCGAGCTCTCCCCCGCGGCCAGGCGCGCGTCGCACTGATCGGCGATGGCCGCCCGCAGTTCTGCCGCCACATCGGCGCGCTGCTGTTCCGGCAGCGTGCGGACGACGGCGTGGATGTACCGGTCGGTGAGGGTCTGTGACGGCGTGGGGGCGGACATGTCAGTTCTCCTGTGGCAGGTCGGAGATCGCGGCGGCGATCGCTCGGAAGTCGTCGGTGAGGGCCTCGGCCAACCGGTGGCCGTCGGCCGAGGTGCGGTAGAACTTGCGGGGCCGGGCCTCGTCGGTGTTCCACTCGCTCACGAGGTGACCCTGCTTCTCCAGGCGGCGCAGCAGCGGATACAGGGTGTTGGCGTCGGTGTCGAACCCCCGCGCCTGCAGGTCTTCGAGCAGCCCGTAGCCGTAGCCCGGGCGCGCCAGGAGCCGCAGGCACGCCAGTACCACCGTGCCGCGACGGAGTTCCTGCAGATGGATGGCGGTCGCCTCCCGGCCATCCGGTTCGCCGCCGTGTTCCGACACGGGTCGTGGGTGCTTCACACGTCACACTGTACTGTGTAACACACACTATAGTCAATCGCACCCTCTCGGGGCCGAGCCCCACGGCAGGATGGGAGACGTGACCCCGCGCACCCTCCCCCCTCTGTCCGATGTCCTCCCCTCCGCGCATGTCGTCGCCCTGCCCCTCGTCACGCGATTCCGGGGGGTCACGGTGCGGGAGGCGCTGGTGTTCGAGGGGCCGGAGGGGTGGACGGAGTTCTCGCCGTTCGTCGAGTACGACGACGCCGAGGCGGCGACGTGGCTGGCCGCCGCCCTCGACTTCGGCTGGAACGCCACCCCCGCCGCTCAGCGCACGAGCATCGCGGTCAACGCAACGGTGCCGGCCGTGACCGAGGACGACGTGCCGGCCGTGCTCGCCCGATTCCCCGGCTGTCGCACCGCCAAGGTCAAGGTCGCCGAGCGCGGGCAGACACTGGCGGACGACGTCGCCCGCGTCCGCGCCGTGCGAGCGGCGTGGGGTCCGGAGGGCCGTATCCGCATCGACGCCAACGGTGCTTGGAACCTCGACGAAGCCGAACAGGCGCTGCATGCCCTGGCGCCTTTCGACCTCGAGTACGCCGAGCAGCCGTGCGCGAGCGTCCCCGAGCTCGCCGAGCTTCGCCGACGCGTGGCGTACATGGATGTCCCGATCGCGGCCGACGAGAGCGTACGCAAGGCGACGGATCCCCTCGCCGTCGCACGCGCAGGGGCCGCCGACCTCCTCGTCGTCAAAGCGGCGCCGCTCGGCGGCGTGCGCCGAGCCCTCGAGATCGTGCGCGCAGCGGGGCTCCCCGCCGTCGTCTCCAGCGCACTCGACACCAGTATCGGGCTGTCGATGGGCCTGGCACTGGCAGCCTCGCTCGACACGCTCGACTATGACTGCGGACTCGGGACGGCGGCCCTCCTCGCCGCCGATGTCACGCGGGAGCCGCTCCTGCCTCGGGCAGGCTCGCTCCCGGTCGGCCGCGTCGAGGTCGATCCCGACCTGCTGCGCGCACACGCCGCGTCACCCGAGCGCACCGCCTGGTGGCGGAGTCGACTGGAACGCTGCTACTCGATACTGACCGAGGATCCTGCGGGCTGAGACCGCGCGGCATCCGGGCAACTCGCGCTCAGGGCGCCTCCACCAGCGCGCCGACCAGGCGCTCCAGGCGCGTGTTGAGGAGTTCGTTGATCTCCCCCTGCGCATGCCCTTCCAGCGTCGCACGCGTGCAGGTGTCGTCGGAGACGTCCAGCAGCAGCTGTGCGACCTCGGGCACAGGCAGCCGCAGGCGGAGCCCGAACTGCCCGACGACGTGCCCGATGATTTCCTCCACCCGCCGCCGCATGACGTTCTGCCAATCGAGGTAGGCGGAGGCGAGCCGCCGGTCGCGGAGTGCCTGCGTGCGGATCTCGCTGATCAGCTGGGGCTCCATGCGCTCGCCGAGAGAGACGCCGACGACCTGACGGACGAGGCTCGACGGATCGGTGACGCTGCCGCTCTCCAGCTCCCGCACCCGCGCGGCGACCTCCTCGAGCTTGGCCTCGGCGAGCTGGGTGATGAGAGCGAGGAACAGCTCGTCCTTCGATTCGAAGTTGGAGTAGAAGGCACCCCGGGTGAACCCGGCACGCTCGCAGATCATCTCCACCGAGGCGGCGTCCATGCCCACCTCGGCGAAGACCTCGTGCGCCGCGTCGAGCAGCCGTGCGCGTGTCTGCTCGCGGCGACGCGAGGCGGGTCGTTCACCGACGTCGGTCATCGTTGCCTCCACACCTTCCGCTCCTCCACTTTCCCACCGGACATTCAGCCTTGCCTTCATCCCGCTGACTACGATACATCTTTGTATCGGATACACCGCTGTATCGTCCTTGATCGGATCGATGGACCGGGCATCCGGCGAATCGATGACACCCCATCTGAACCGGAGCGCTCGTGTCCACTCTGCTGTACTCCCTCGGCCGCTGGTCGTACCACCACCCCTGGCGCGTGCTCGTCACCTGGCTGCTCCTGCTCGGGGTCGTCGGCGGCACGGTGGGCCTGGGGATGGCGACGGGGTTCGTGAAAGGCACCGACAACTCCTTCACGATCCCGGGCACCGAGGCGCAGGAGGGCATCCTGCTCCTCGACCGCACTTTCCCCCAGGCCAGCGGCACGAGCGCCCAGCTCGTCATCGTCGCCCCCGACGGCGACCGCGTGGACCGTCGCCCCGTCTCCACGGTGATCGCCGACACGATCAACCGGCTCGAAGACGTCGACGGCGTACTCGCCGTCACCGACCCCTTCGACGAGATGGTGAACGGCCTCGTCTCCGATGATGCGCAGGCTGCGATCATCCGCCTCCAGTTCGACGGCCAGGCCACCGACGTCCCCGCGACCACCAAGACCGATCTCCACGAGATCGCCGCGGAGACGCGAGCGGCGATGCCCGCCGGGTCCCACGTCGCGATCGGCGGCGACCTGTTCTCCACGTCGGTGCCGGCGCTCTCGCTCATCGAGGCGGTGGGCGTGCTCATTGCGCTGTTCGTGCTCATCGTCACGTTCCGATCGATCGCGGTGGCGTGGTTCCCGCTCGCGAGCGCTCTGATCGGCGTGGGACTCGCGATCACCCTGATCTTCCTGTCCACGGCGTTCGCGTCGATCTCGTCGACCACTCCCATGCTCGCGATCATGCTGGGGCTCGCCGTCGGAATCGACTACGCCCTGTTCATCGTGGCGCGCCACCAGGACCAAGTGCGCGAGGGCGTCGAGCCCGCCGAATCGGCGGCCCGGGCCACCGGCACCGCCGGCAGCGCCGTCCTCTTCGCCGGCGTCACGGTGCTGATCGCCCTCATCGGTCTCAGCTTCGCCGGCATCCCCTTCCTCACCACGATGGGCATCGCCGCCGCGCTGGCCGTCGCGATCGCCGTCGTCGTCGCGGTCACCCTCACCCCGGCCCTCCTCGGCTTCGCGGGAGGACGCGTGCGGGGCTGGCCGCGCCGAGCCCGACGCGTCCGCTCCTCCCGTGCGAACCGCCCGCGTCGCGGGTTCGCGGAACGCTGGGTGACCGCGGTCACGCGTCGCCCCATCATCACGACGCTGTCCGTCATCGTCGGTCTGGGTGTCGTGGCGATTCCGGCCGCCAGCCTCCACCTCGCCCTCCCCAACGCCGGTGTCCAGCCGACCTCGAGCGAGGCGCGACAGTCGTACGACCTCGTCGCGGAGCACTTCGGCCCCGGCGCCAACGGCCCGCTCATCATGACCGGCACGATCGTCACCTCCACCGACCCGCTGGGACTCATGGACGACCTGAAGCGCGAGGTGGAGCGGATCCCCGGCGTCAAGGAGGTGGCCCTCTCCACGCCCAACGAGACCGCCGACACCGGCCTCATCCAGATCGTGCCCGAGACGGCCCCCGACGACCCGGCGACCGCCGATCTCGTCCGCGAGCTCCGCGCGCAGCACGATCGCCTCCTCGACGAGTACGGCGTCGATCTCAAGGTGACGGGCTTCACCGCCGTCGGGATCGACATCTCCGACCGCCTCGCCGCCGCCCTCCTCCCCTTCGGGATCTTCGTCGTCGGACTCTCGCTCGTGCTCCTGACCATCGTCTTCCGCTCCATCTGGGTGCCGATCAAGGCGGCCGCGGGCTACCTGCTCTCGGTCGCGGCCTCGTTCGGTGTCGTCGCCGCGGTGTTCGAGTGGGGCTGGCTCGCCGACGTCCTCCACGTGGCGCGGACGGGCCCCGTCATCAGCTTCATGCCGATCATCCTCATGGGGGTGCTCTTCGGCCTCGCCATGGACTACGAGGTGTTCCTCGTCTCCCGCATGCGCGAGGACTTCGTGCACACCCGCCGAGCGCGCGACGGGCGCGCCGAGCGTGCCACCGCGATCGCCGCGGTCCGCAGCGGCTTCACCGCCTCGGCGCGGGTGGTCACCGCCGCCGCCGTCATCATGTTCGCGGTCTTCGCCGCCTTCGTGCCCGAGGGCGACTCCTCGATCAAGCCGATCGCACTGGGGCTCGCCGTCGGCATCGCCGTCGACGCTTTCCTCGTCCGGATGACCCTCGTCCCGGCCGTGATGACCCTCCTCGGCGAGAAGGCATGGTGGATGCCCCGATGGCTCGATCGCCGGCTCCCCCACTTCGACATCGAGGGCGAAGCCGTCGAACGCGAGCTCGCGCTGACGAACTGGCCGGAGGATGCCGAGTCGGTGTCCGTCATCGGCGCGGATCTCGCCGCCGAGGATGAGTCCGGCGACACGCTCTTCGCCGACGCGGCCTTCCGTCTCTCGCACGGCGAGACGCTCCTGGTCACCTCCCCCGACGCCCGCGCCGGACGCGCGTTCGTGCTCGCGGTGGCCGGCCGGCTCGCGCCGAGCGCCGGGCGACTGCGGGTGGGCGGGCATCTGCTTCCCGGTCGGTCGGCCTGGGTCCGCGCCCACGTCGGACTCGCCCTCCTGGCCGATCCCGAGGCCTCCGGCGATCCGCTGCGGGAGCTCCGCCGTGCCGTCGCGGGCGGCACGCGCATCGTCGCGATCGACGGCCTCGACACCCTGAGCGGACCGGAACGCGATCAGGCTGCGGCGATCCTCCGCGACGCCGAGGCACGACTGTCGCGGCGAAACGGAACCGAGTCGACCCTGACGGTCATCGCCTCGGCGCGCCGCGATGGCCCCGCCCTCGACATCCTCGCCGAGGCGCACCGGCCCGGCGTCACGGCGCTCGCCCTCTCCCGTCCCCCGCTGGATCCTCCTTCCTCCGACCATGCGACCGGCATCGACACCCAGGTGATCTCCTCATGACTCTTCCTCTCGAACGTGCCCGCACCCGCAAGCCGGTCACCTGGCTCACAATCGTCGGCGTGATCCTGCTCCCCGTCCTCATCGGCGGCATCCTCGTCGCGGCGCTCTACAACCCCGTGGAGCGCCTCGACACGATGCGGGCGGCCATCGTGAACAACGACGAGCCCGTCACGATCGACGATCAGCTCGTCCCGCTCGGGCGTCAGCTGACCGCCGGCCTCGTGGAGGGGTCGGACGATCTGCCGAGCAACCTCGACTGGACGATCTCCAACACCGACGACGCCCGTGACGGCCTCGCCGACGGCACCTACGACGCCGTCATCACGATCCCGGAGAACTTCTCCGCGGCCGCCACCTCGACCGCGCCCGGCAAGACACCGGAGAAGGCGACGATCTCGGTGGCGACCTCGCCCGACAGCCTCATCGTCGACGACGCGATCACGGCGCAGGTGACGCAGGCCGCCGCATCGCTGGTGGGGACGGAGCTGTCCAAGACCTACCTCGAGAACGTCTTCCTCGGTTTCACGACCCTCGGCGACAAGCTGGGTGATGCGGCCGACGGCGCCTCGCAGCTCGCCGACGGCGCGGGCGACGCCGCGACGGGGGCGACGTCGCTCGCCGACGGCATCGCGAAACTCGCCGACGGCACCGGCGGTATCGCCACGGGGGCGCAGGGCATCGCGTCGGGCACCTCGGAGCTCGCAGGAGGTGCGGGGCAGCTCGCCGACGGCGCCGGAAGGCTCTCGACGGGAGCGTCACAGCTCGCCGACGGAGCCGGTGGCGTGGCCGACGGCGCGTCGGGCGTCGCCACGGGCGCGGCGAGCCTCGCCGACGGTGCGGGTGACCTCGCCGACGGTGCGGGGTCACTCGCGAGCGGCATCGACGATCTCGACTCCGGTCTCGGGACCTGGGCCAAGGGCGCCCGCGCGGCGTCGGACGGCCTGACCGCGTGGGCGGCGGGAGCGGACGAGTCCGCTAAGGGCGCGAGCAAGCTGTCCTCCGGTCTGGACGAGCTCCAGGACGGCGCATCCGACCTTGCCGCGGGGCTCCAGGGAGCACAGACCGCGGCGGAGGGCGCGGCCAGCGGAGCGGGAACGCTGCAGGGTCAGACTTCCGACCTCGCCGCGACGCTGAACCAGCTCGCCGCCGACTGCACGGCCGACGGGGGCAGCGCGGACTTCTGCGGCCGCCTCGGCACTGCGGCGGACGACGCCGATACGGCCGCAGAGACGGCCGGGAGCGTGAAGACGGCCGCCACCGGAGCGGCGGGGGGTCTCGAGGCCCTCGTGCCGGGAAGCAAGAAGTTGCGCGACGGCGTGGCCGAGAGCGCCGACGGTGCCAGCGATCTCGCCAAGGGCCTCGATCGACTGTCCACGGCGGCCGGGTCCGCTTCTACCGGTGTCACCCAGCTCGCCGACGGGGCCGACGCTCTGGCCGGTGGCGCGAATCAACTCGCGGGAGGCGTCAATCAGCTCTCCGGGGGCGTGAGCGCACTGGCCGGCGGTGCGGACGACCTCTCCGCGGGCGCCGGGCGCTTGTCCGGCGGGGCCGCGCAGCTCTCGGGAGGCGCTTCCGACCTCGCTTCCGGCGTCCAGCAGGTGGCGGGTGGCGTAGGCGGGCTCGCGCAGGGCGCCGACCGCCTGGCGTCCGGCGCGCAACAGCTCGCCACGGGGGCCGGCACTCTCGCCTCCGGCGCGAGCGACGCCGCGACCGGCGCCGACGATCTGGCCAGCGGCGTCGACAAGATCGCCGGCGGCACGAGCGATCTCGCCGACGGACTCGACACGGCGGCCAGCTCAGTGCCGTCGTACACGAAGACCGAGGCGAAGGACCTCGCCACGGTGGTCGCCGACCCGGTCACGGCCGATGGCGTGGGAACGTCGCTGTTCGGCGCCTCCGCCATCCCGCTCCTCGCGATGCTCGCCCTCTGGTTCGGGGGCCTCGGCTCGTTCATCGCGCTGCAGGCGATCCCCCGCCACGCCCTGAGCTCCCGCCGTTCGTCGGGAACACTGGCGCTGCGCAGCTTCGCCCCCGCGGCAGGAATCGGCGCGCTCCAGGGCATCCTCGTCGCCGGCGTGGTCCAGCTCGCCGCGTCGTACGACTGGGCGGACTGGGCGGCCTTCGCCGGGCTGGCCGTCGTCGCAGGTGTCGCGTTCGCGGCGGTCAACCAAGCTCTCGTCGCCGTCTTCGGCGGTGCCGGTCGGTGGATCGCGGGTCTCGTGGGCGTGCTCGCGGTGGCGACCGGCGTCGTGTCCACGGTTCCGGGAGCGCTGGCCGACGTGGCCTCGATCATGCCGACCGCCCCCGCGTATCACGCGCTCCTCGGGGCCCTGACCTCCGCGGGCGGAGTGACGGCGGGGCTCGTGGGCATGCTCACGTGGGCGCTCCTCGCGTTCGCCGCGACGATCCTCGCCGTCGCCCGCCACCGCACCACGACGGTCCGCGCCCTCCCCGCCTGACCCCAGGGTTCCGACTCCCCCATCCCCGAGTGTCCACGACACGCCGAGCGAGCCCCCTCCGGGCCGGCGCGTCGTGGACATTCGCGTGAGTCGTTGCGTCCTCCACAGGCGGCATTCGCGGCGAGAAGTCCGCGAGGCCCCGCGGCGGGACCACGGCGGAGAGACGGAGGCGCTGAAGTGGCGGGATGGCGGGTTTCCGGGACGAGGAGTGGGGCGAGCCTCGGCTCGAGGGCGGGCTCGGGGAGGACAGGGGCGGGTTCCAGGACAAGCTCCCGGACGAGGACAGGCGCGGGTTCCGGGACGAGTCCCCGCACGGGTTCCCGGACGAGTCCCCGCACGGGTTCCCGGACGAGTCCCCGCACGAGGTCCCGGGGGTGTTCACCGTGCGCGCCGCCCGGGAGGCGGGGCTCGCTCCGGCGCGCCTGCGCTCGCGCGCGCTCATGGCACCCTTCCGCGGCGTGCGCGCTCCGCGGAATGCTCCGGCGACCACGGTTCTCGATCGTTGCCGGCTGCTTGCACCCCGGTTGACCGGCGCCCAGTTCTTCTGCCAGGTGACCGCGGCGACGATCTGGGGCATGCCTCTGCCGGGATGGACGGCTGCCGCGCCGCTGCACGTCGGCGCCCACCCTCCCGCGCGGGAGCCGCGACTGCCGGGCGTCGTCGGGCATCGCCTGTCCCGGCTCTCCGATGACCTCACGCTGCGTCACGGCCTTCCCGTCACCGCACCGGCCACGACGTGGGCGATGCTCGGGTCCACGCTCGCCATCGATCCGCTCATCATCGCCGCAGACCATCTCCTCACGGCTCGGCTCGTCGACCTGGACGACCTCCGGGATGCCGTGACACCCGGCGCGCGCGGTGCAGTTCGACTGCGAGAGGCGCTCGACTCAACGCGGGAGGGATCCGAGTCACCCCGCGAGACCCAGACGCGTCTTCTCCTGATCAGAGCGGGCCTTCCCCAGCCCGCGCTCAACTGGTCGCTTCACGACGATCAGGGCCGGTTCGTCGCACGACTCGACCTCGCCTACCCCGCCTACCGCGTCTGCGTCGAGTACGACGGACGCCACCACGCCTCGATCGATCAGTTCACCCGCGACGCCGACCGATGGGCGGCGATCGAAGAGGAGGGCTGGATCCTCATTCGCGTGCTGTCGCACCACTTCACCGACCCGGCGCGGCTCGTCGTTCGACGCGTGCAGCGCGCGCTGACCTCCCGCGGCTGGCGCTGAGTGTCCACGACGCGCCGGCGCGAGCCCGGCGCGACCGGCGCGTCGTGGACACTCGCGCGTCGGCTCAGCGACTCAGCTCAGGCCGCTGTAGGCGTGGAGGCCCTTGAAGAACATGTTGACCACCACGAAGTTGAAGATGACGGCCGAGAAGCCGACGATCGACAGCCACGCCGAGCGCGCGCCGCGCCATCCTCGCGTGGCCCGCGCGTGGATGTACCCGGCGTAGAGCACCCAGATGACGAACGTCCAGACTTCCTTGGTGTCGAAGCCCCAATAGCGACCCCAGGCATCGTTGGCCCAGATGGACCCGGCGATCAGCGTGAAGGTCCAGAAGATGAAGCCGATGATCGCGAAGCGATAGGCGAGTGACTCCAGTGCCTCCGCGCTCGGGAGGGTCCGCAGGAAGGCAGGGCCCGAGCGGCGGGGCGCACCCTCCTCGGGCGTCCCGACGGCGGCCAGCGCGGCCCACTCACGGCGATGCTGCAGGAGCTGGAGCACGGAGAGGGCGAACGCGAGCGCGAAGAACGCGGTCGACAACGACGCGACGAACACGTGGATGACGAGCCACACGCTCTTGAGCGGATCGGCCAACGGCGTGACGTCGACATGGAACGCCAGCGCCGCCCCGCCGAGGAAGACCGCCACGAGCCCCGTGATGAACGACCCGAGGAAGCGGAGGTCGTAGCGGAAGAGCACGACCAGGAAGACCGCGACGATGAGCATGGTGCCCGTCAGCGCGAACTCGTAGTTGTTGGCCCACGGTACGCGCCCTGCCGCGATCCCCCGCAGCACGTCGCCACCGACGTGGAAGAGGAAGCCGAGCACGGTCAGAGACGTGCCGATCCGCGCCCACAGGTAGCGCTTGCGCTGACCGAGAGGAGCCTCGAGATCCGCGAGGGCAGCCTCCTCCTGGGCTCGCACGTCCGCGTGCCGCGCCGTCTCCGCCGTCACCGCGACACCACCCGCCGCGACCAGCTCGCGATCGAGCGCGGCATCCTTCGCCTTGACGGCGAGGTCGCTGCGGCGCGCGAGGTCTATCGCATAGGCGATGAAGGCGAGGGCGTAGATCGCGACGGCGGTCCACACCAGAAGGAACGAGACGTCTTCGAGCGAGAGGCCGGGTGCGGGCATGGGGGTCAGTCTACTTTCGCGTCGTCGGAAGGGGCAGGGAGGGAAGCACCGTGCGACCGGGCGAGGTCGGCGACGGCGGTCGCGATCGCGGGGTCTTCGCCGCGCGCGAGGCCGGCGTACTCCAGGCGCACGTCAGCGCCTTCCGGGGTCGCTTTGACCCACATCCGTCGCCGTGGCACGAACAGGGCCGCGAGCAGTCCCGCCAGGGCGAGGATCGCGAAGGCGAGGACGAACGGAGCTCCGACGTCGCGGTGGACGGACAGCGAGACGTAGCGCTTGACGACCCCCGGGGCGCCGTCGTTCTGCGCGTTCTCGAACGTGACGGTGCCGAGGCCGTCGGGAAGCTCGGCGGTCTGCCCCGGCTCCAGCTCCAGCGAGTCGACGTCGATCTGCCGACCGGTGAGCTGAGTCATCTCGCTCGTGTCGAGCGCGTAGACGTTGCGTGGCGTCCCGTCGTCGATGCCGAGGTCGCCGACGTAGACGTCGAGGGTCAGCAACGGCTTGACGAGGTCGGGGTACATGGAGGTGAGGGCGCCGGAGTGGGTCGGCGTGACGGTCGGGTAGAAGAAGCCCACGAGGCCCATCTGCTTCGGCAGGCCGTCGGGGACCTTCACGACACCCAGCGACGTCATCGTCGAGCTCTGCGGGAGGAAGGCGACGTCCTCGCGGAACACGACGTCGCCGTCGGCGTTTCGGACCGTGATGGTGGGGGCGTAGCCGTTGCCCATGAGGTAGATGCGGTCGCCCTCGATGTCGAGGGGATGGTTGACCCGCACCACGCCGTCACGGTCGGGTCGTCCGGGTTCTGCCACCGTCAGGTGGGCCGCGAAGTCCCCGGCCTGTCCCTGTCCCGCTTGGCCGGCGGGCACGTAGGACACGTCGAACCGGTCGAGCGTCAGCGCGTAGGGCGGGAGCCCGTCGACGTCCACGAAGCGCCCCGGATTGAAGGAGGTGTAGCCGATCCCGACGGAGTTGACGAAGCTGTCGCCCTCGACGATGACGGTCTGCCCGGTATAGGTGAGCCCGCCGCCGATTCCCACCGAGATGAGAACGCCGACGAGTGCGCCGTGGAAGACGAGGTTGCCGGTCTCGCGGAGGTAGCCGCGTTCGGCCGAGACCGAGAAGGACGCGGGGACTCTGCCCTTCGCCTCGGAGTCGTAGCGCTCGACGCGGTAGCCGGCCTTGCGCAGGTGCGCCTCGGCGGAAGCGACGGCCTCCCGAGCGGCGTCGGCGGCGGTTCCGTCGGACGCGGGCATCACCGTCTCGATGTGGTCGTCCAGGCGCGACAACCGCACGGGTGTCCGCGGGGGCCGAGCACGCATGGCGCGCCAGTGGTGCGTCGTGCGCGGGATGACGCAGCCGATGAGCGAGAGGAACAGCAGGAGGTAGATCGCCGAGAACCACACCGACGTGTAGACGTCGAACAGTTGCAGACCGTCGAGGATCGGGAAGAGGTCGGGGTTGTCGGTACGCCACTGCGTGACGCCGTTGGGGTCGGCCGAGCGCTGCGGCACGATCGATCCGGGGATCGCGGCGATCGCCAGGAGCAGGAGCAGCACGAGCGCGGTGCGCATGCTGGTGAGCTGCCGCCAGCCCCACCGCAGCCATCCGACGAGTCCGAGGCGCGGCTGCGCGATGCCGGTTCGCGCGTCACGGTCGTCGGCGTCGGCACCGGCGTCGTCCGTCCCGGTACCGGCGTAGTCCGACGGCCGAAGGGGTTCCGTCCGATCAGAGGGGGAGCTCGACACTGCTCATCACCCCCGTGAGCGACGACATGACGGCGGTCCAGACCCCGGTGACCATCAGCAGACCGAGCACGATGAGCAGGACGCCCCCTCCGATGTTGATGAGACGGATGTGGCGGCGGAAGAACGACACCGAGCGGGTCGCCCACCCGAACCCCAGAGCGATGAGGAGGAAGGGAATGCCGAGCCCGAGCGAATAGGCGATCGCGAGGACCACGGCACGGCCCGGGTCTGCCTGGGTGAGCGAGATCGAGAGGATCGCGGTGTAGGTGGGGCCGATGCACGGCGCCCACCCGATTCCCATCGCGATGCCCAGGAGCGGAGCCCCGAGGAGCCCGAGGCCACCGCGCACCTGCGGCTTCACGGTGCGCTGGGCGATGCCGAACACCCCCACGAACACCAGTCCGAGCAGGATCACGACCACTCCGAGCACGCGAGTGATGACGTCTCCGTACTCGAGGAAGAAGCGCCCCAGGGTGCCCGCGAGGACCCCCATCGCGACGAAGACGACCGTGAACCCCGCGATGAACAGCAGCACGCCGCCCACGAGGCGTCCGCGCCGCGCCGCGGAGGCGGTCGCCCCGCGCGATGCGGCCGATCCCCCGACTGCGCCCCCGAGGAAGCCGAGATATCCGGGGACGAGGGGAAGCACGCAGGGTGAGAGGAAGGAGACGAGTCCCGCGAGGAGCGCGATCGGCAGAGCCAGCCACAACGCGCCGTCGAAGACGATCGCGCCGGGGCTCACGGCGACTCCGCCAGCACGTCGCCGATGATCGTCGGCAGCGACGTGTCGTCGCGAACGGCCCCGATGAACCGGGCGGCGACGCGTCCCTGGCGGTCGAGCACCAACGTCGTCGGCACGGCGCTCAGCGACGTCCATGCCGTGAACGCCAGCTTCAGATCCGTGTCGTCACGGGCCAGGAGCGACGGATACGTGACGCCGTACGTCTTCTCGAACGACGTCGCCTGCTCCGGCCCGTCGTAGATGTTGATCCCGAGGAAGCGCGCGCCCTCGTCCCGGGTCGCGGCGTACGTCTTCTCGAGGAGAGGCGCCTCGATCCGGCAGGGCCCGCACCCGGCGTACCAGAAGTTGAGCACCACGACGTCGCCGGCGAGATCCTTGCTCGACACGGTGGATCCGTCGACGGCAGTGCCGGAGAACTCCACCGGGTCTCCCCGCTCGGCGAGGGGGATCTCCTGGAGCCGGCCGTCCCCGGAGACGAAGCCCGTGTTGCCACCCTGCTGATAACCCTCCGCGATCCGCGTGGCATCGTTCGAGCACGCGGCCAACGTGACGGCGGTGGCCACGGCGAGGGCGGCCGCCAGGGTGCGGCGCGTCGCGACACGTCGACGTTCGATGCTGCTCATACCGCTCCCACGTCGATCGCGCCGGCGACGGCCGCCGGCTCGGCATAGTCGACTTCGCGCCACCGCTCGCCGTCGCGCTCGAAACTCGTCACCGACGACAGTGCGCATCGGCGCTGACGGGGGTCATGACGCAGCGGGAGACCGGCGACGGCGAGGTGGGTGATCCAGATCGGCAGTTGATGGGAGACCAGGACGACATCGCCACCCTCGACGCGGTCCCACGCGTCGCGCATCGCGGCGTCCATGCGCGCGACCACGTCGACATAGGGCTCACCCCAGCTGGGCAGGGACGGCGCTCGCAGATGCCGCCAGTTGAGGGGATTGAGCAGGGCCCGGCGCATCCGGCGGCCCTCGAAGACGTTGGTCGGCTCGATGAGACGCTCATCGAGCACCGGTTCGAGCCGGAAGCGCTCCGCGAGCGGTTCGGCCGACTCCCGCGTGCGCTGCAGCGGCGACGCGGAGAGCCCGGTGACCGCACGCTCGAGCCCCACCAGATGGTCGGCGGCAGCGGCGGCCATGCGACGCCCGTCGTCGCTCAGCCCGAAGTGCGGGAGCCGTCCGTACAGCACGCGCTGAGGATTGTGGACCTCGCCATGGCGCACGAGATGGAGGCGTTCGGCGGGCACACCTTCAGTCTACGTGGAGGCCTCTATGGGCGGGCTGAAAGCGGCCTCACACGCGGTCAGGCCGCGTCGAGGTCGGCGTCGCGTCCCCGGATCTGGCGCACGCGCGCCACGATGAACCACGCGACGGCGAGCGCCGTTCCCGCGATCACGACGTACTGGAGGATGTCGGCGTAGGTCTCCACGACGTGCCACGACTCGCCCAGGACGTACCCGGCAAGCACGAACGTCGTGTTCCAGACGGCGGATCCGGCCAGCGTCAACAGCCCGAAGCGCCACAGCGGCATCCTCACGACCCCGGCGGGAATGGAGATCAGACTCCGGAAGATGGGGATCATCCGACCGAAGAACACCGCCTTCCCGCCGTGCCGTGAGAACCAGGCGACGGTGCGGTCCACGTCCTCGACGTGCAGCAGGGGGATCCGGCGGACGATGGCACGCAGGCGGTCGAGCCCCAGAAGAGTCCCGAGTCCATAGAGGAGGAACGCGCCGACCACGGAGCCGGCGGTCGTCCACAGGAGCGCCTCGGCGAGGGTGAACGACCCGCGCGAGGCGGTGAGGCCCGCCATGGGGAGGATCACTTCGCTCGGCAGCGGCGGGAACAGGTTCTCCAGTGCGATGGCGAGGCCCGCTCCGGGCGCACCGACGACCTCCATGAGAGAGACGACGCCGTCGACGAGGGTGGTGAGCCAGGAGCCGTCGGACGCTGTCGCCATGCCGTCGACGCTACGGTGCCCACGTGGACGGAACCTGAGCGCCCGGTGGGGCGGGTTCGCCCGCGTAGACTGGCCGATTGTGAGTGAACGCGTTCTCGTCAGCCAGTTGCAGTCCCGTGAAGACGGCGCCGTGTCGGTGTCCGGGTGGGTCGAGACCGTCCGCGATCAGAAGAAGGTGCAGTTCGTCATCCTGCGCGACGAGACCGGAGCCGTACAGCTCGTGAACCCCGCGACGCGTCCGGCGGAGGACGGCACGGAGCAGGACGCCGATGCCCTCGCCCTCACGGCGCTCATCTCCGAGCTCAGCACCGGCACCTTCCTCACCGTCACTGGTGAGCTGAAGCACGACGAGCGCGTCAAGCTCGGCGGTGTGGAGATCAAGATCGGTGCCCTCGACATCGCTGCCGCTGCGCTCCCGGAGACGCCGATCGCGGCCGACAGCGGGCTCGACAAGCGCATGGACTGGCGGTTCCTCGACCTGCGCCAGCGCCGGAACAACCTCATCTTCCGCGTGCAGACCACGCTCGAGCACGCGATGCGCACGTACTGGATCGAGCGCGACTACATCGAGATCCACTCGCCCAAGCTGATGGCCTCGGCGTCGGAGTCCAACGCGGAGCTGTTCGAGGTGCCCTACTTCGAGGACAAGACCGCGTACCTCGCGCAGAGTCCGCAGTTCTTCAAGCAGATGGCGCAGTCGGCCGGTTTCGGCAAGATCTTCGAGATCGGCGACGTGTACCGCGCCGACCCCTCGTTCACGAGCCGCCACGCGACCGAGTTCACCTCGGTCGACGCCGAGATCAGCTGGGTCGAGTCGCACGAGGACGTCGCCCGGATGCAGGAGGAACTCCTCCAGTTCGCGATCCAGGCCGTCAAGGACAAGCACGGCGACGAGATCGCCGAGCTGTTCGGGATCGATGTCGCGGTGCCCGCCGTGCCGTTCCCCCGCATCCCGCTCGCGGAAGCGCGGGAGATCGTCGCCGCGCGCGGCTATGAGATCCCTCGCACCGACGGCGACCTCGACCCCGAGGGCGAGCGGCAGATCTCCGCACACGTGCAGGAGACGTACGGGCACGAGTTCGTCTTCATCACCGACTACCACCCCGAGATCCGCGCGTTCTACCACATGCGCGACCCCGAGACCGGGCTGACGAAGTCCTACGACCTGCTCTACAAGGGCGTCGAGATCACCACCGGCGCGCAGCGCGAGCACCGCGTCGACGTGCTGGAGGTCCAGGCACGCGAGAAGGGTCTGGATCCCGAGCACCTGGCCTTCTACTTCGACTTCTTCCGGTACGGCGCCCCGCCCCACGGCGGATTCGGCATGGGGCTCGCGCGTCTGCTGATGCTGCTGCTCGGAGAGTCGTCGATCCGCGAGGTCACCTACCTCTTCCGCGGTCCCACGCGCCTCGCACCGTAAGCCGCGCCGAGGTCTCGAACCGAGGCGTCGTCCAGGCGTCACCGGTCATTCACGTGACGCGTGCCGTCCGGTCACCTCCGCTTCGTAACGTCCTCTCGTCCCCGCAGGCGAGCCCCCGATCGGGCTGCCTGCGCCACCCGAGAGGAACACATGCACACCATGACCCTGCGGCGCCTGGGCGCCGCCGTCGCCCTCACCACGGCCGCCGCGCTGACCCTCGCCGGGTGCGCCACGGCAGTTGCGAGCCCTGGTTCATCCACCGATCCGTCGGGAACGGATGCGTCCACCGCCACGAGCGTCGCCGACTTCGGCACGTTCGCCGATCTCGAGGCCGCCGCCAAGGCGGAGGGCGCTCTCAACGTCATCGCCCTGCCGCGCGACTGGGCCAACTACGGCGAGATCATCGACCTGTTCACGAGCCGCTACCCCGAGATCGCGGTCCAGGAGCAGTCTCCCGACGTCTCCAGCGCCGAGGAGATCCAGGCGGCCAAGACCAACCAGGGGCTGGACACCGCCCCCGACGTCTTCGACATCGGCCTCACCGTCGCCCTCCAGAACACCGACGTGTTCGCGCCCTACAAGGTGCAGACGTGGGACGACATCCCGGACGCCCTGAAAGAGTCGACCGGGCTGTTCGTCGGCGATTACGGCGGCTACATGTCGGTCGGCTACGACTCCAGCCGCTTCCCGGAGCCGGCCGAGATCACCGACCTGCTCGGGTCCGAGTACAAGGGTTCGGTCGCCATCAACGGTGACCCCACGCAAGCCGGCGCCGCCTTCGCGGCCGTCGGACTCGCCACCGTCCAGAACGGTGGCACGCTCGATGACTTCCAGCCCGGCATCGACTTCTTCGCCGACCTGCAGAAGGCCGGGAACCTCTTGAAGGTCGACGTGACGACGGGCACCATCAGCAGCGGTGAGACCCCCGTCGTCTTCGACTGGGACTACCTGAACGCGACGCACGCCTCGACCAACCCGGACTGGAAGGTCAAGGTCTTCGCTGGCACGGGGTACGCGGGGTACTACAACCAGGCCATCAACAAGGACGCCCCGCACCCGGCCGCCGCGCGCCTCTGGCAGGAGTTCCTCTACAGCGACGAGGTGCAGAACCTCTGGCTCAAGGGTGGCGCGCGCCCGGCACGCATGGAGGCGATGACGACGGCCGGCACGATCGACGCCGACCTCGCCGCCGCACTCCCCGCGGCACCGGCGACGACGGTCGTTCCCACCGAGGAGCAGAGCACGGCGGCCGGCACCCTGCTGGGCGAGAAGTGGGCCTCGGCGGTCCAGTGACCTCCCTGGTCAGCGACCACGCCATCGCCGAGCGGGTGGAGCCCGGTGCTCCGCCCGCTCGGCGACGAGCGTTCGGCCGACGTGGATCCCGGCGGCGCGACCTCGACTGGATCGGGCTGCTGCCCTTCGCGGTCTACCTGGCGCTGTTCCTCGCTCTCCCGACGGTCCTCGCCGTGGCCACCGGCTTCGTCGACGCCGACGGCGGATTCACCTGGGCGAACGCGACAGCGCTCGTCGACCCCGTCATCGTGCTCACGTTCTGGAACACGACGTGGCTGTCATTGCTGACCGCGGGCATCGGTGCCCTGGTCGGAGCCCTCGTCTGCTACGCCGCGATGGGCCTTCCGGAGACGAGCCGGATGCGGAGCACCCTCGACGCCGCGACGGGCGTGCTCGCCCAGTTCGGCGGGGTCATGCTGGCGTTCGTCTTCATCGCCACGATCGGCGTCCAGGGTGTGGTCACGGTGCTGCTGCGCGACGGGTTCGGTATCGACCTCCAGCCGGGGTCTTGGCTGTACTCGGTGCCCGGCCTCATCCTCCCCTACGTCTTCTTCCAGGTCCCGTTGATGGTCATCACCTTCCTCCCCGCCCTCTCAGCCCTCAAGCCGCAGTGGAGCGAGGCGAACCTCGTGCTCGGCGGCAGCCGTACGAGCTTCTGGATCCGGATCGGGATGCCCGTGCTCGCGCCCTCGTTCTGGGCGAGCTTCCTGCTGCTGTTCGCCAACGCGTTCTCGTCGTACGCGACGGCGGCGGCGCTGGCCAGTCAGGGGTCGCAGATCGTCCCGCTCCAGATCCGCGCCGCCCTCACCAGCGAGACGGTGCTCGGACGGGAGAACCTCGCCGGTGCCCTCGCGCTCGGGATGATCGCCGTCGTCGGGGTGGTCATGGCGCTCTATTCGATCGTCCAGCGACGAGCGGCACGGTGGCGGTCATGAGCGGCGGCTCTGCCACGACGGTCACGCCGTCTCGGGCGATCCGCTGGACGATCGGCCTGACGGTCGGAACCCTCTTCGCGGTCCCGTTCCTCGCGACGACGGTCTACACGGTCCGCGATCCACGCACCGGCGGCCTGACGCTCGCGCACTGGCTGCGGGTGTTCGACCCTGCAGGCAGCACCGTGCTCACCCCGATCTTGGTCGGGCTGACGAACTCGCTCACCCTCGCGGCGGTCACCGTGGCGATCGTCCTGGTGCTGCTGCTCCCGACGATGATCCTCGTGGAGCTGCGCTTTCCTCGACTCCGCGCGGCGTTCGAGTTCCTTGCGCTACTGCCGATCTCGATCCCGGCGATCGTGCTCGTCGTGGGGCTTGCTCCCCTCTACCTGCAGATCGGCCGCACGCTGGGAACGGGAACGTGGACCCTTGCCTTCGCGTACGGCGTCACCGTGCTCCCCTTCGCGTATCGGGCCATCCAGGCCTCGATCGCCGCCGTGGACCTCCGGACCCTCACCGAAGCCGCGCGCTCGCTGGGTGCCGGGTGGGGCGCGGTGATCCTCCGCGTGCTCGTCCCCAACCTCCGGCAGGGGCTGCTGGCCGCCTCGCTCATCTCGGTCGCCGTGGTCCTGGGCGAGTTCACCATCGCGTCGTTGCTGGGCCGACAGGTCCTCCAGACGGCGCTCGTGGTCTCCAACAAGATCGACCCGTACGCCTCGGCGATGTTCACGCTGCTCTCGCTCTCCTTCGTCTTCACCCTCCTGCTGCTGATCTCACGAGTGGCGGCAGCCCGCCCGCGAAAGGCCTCTTCATGACCACCGCCGACAGCCCCGTTCGCGCCCTCCCCCGCACGTCCGACAACACCCTCCTCGCCGAAGCGCGCACGGGGACGCGCGTGGAGTTCCGCGGCGTGGTGAAGGACTACGGCACGACCCGGGTGCTCCACGACTTCAGCCTCGACATCGCCCCCGGCGAGTTCGTCTCGCTGCTGGGCCCGTCCGGGTGCGGCAAGACCACCGCGCTGCGCGTGCTCGCCGGTCTCGAACCCTCCTCGGGCGGTGCCGTGGTGCTGGGCGGGCGCGACGTGTCGACCGTGCCGACCAACAAGCGCGACATCGGCATGGTGTTCCAGTCGTACTCGTTGTTCCCGCACCTGCGCGTCGTCGACAATGTGGCGTTCGGACTGCGGCGACGCCGCGTGCGGATGCCGGAGGCCTCCTCCCGCGCGCACGACGCCCTCGCCCTGGTCGGCCTCGATCACCTCGCGGGCCGCTTCCCGCACGAGCTCTCGGGCGGTCAGCAGCAACGGGTCGCTCTGGCGCGCGCACTCGTCACCGAACCGCGGGTACTGCTGCTCGACGAACCGCTCTCGGCGCTCGACGCGAAAGTGCGCGTACAGCTGCGCGACGAGATCCGACGCATCCAGCTGCGCCTCGGGATCACGACGGTGTTCGTCACACACGATCAGGAGGAGGCGCTGGCGGTGTCCGACCGCATAGCGGTGATGAACGCGGGGCGCATCGAGCAGGTCGGTTCACCGGAGGACCTCTACCTCCGCCCGGCGAGCCCCGAGGTCGCCGCCTTCGTCGGGGTGTCCAGCGTGGTGCCCGGCATGGTGCGGGGCGGTCGCGTGCACATCGGATCGCAGGATCTCTCGCCGCAGATCGCCACCGCCGACGGCGAGGTCGACGTGTTCGTGCGGCCCGAGAACGTGAGGCTCGTCGTCGCCGGCGGAATCGCTGCCACCGTGCAGGAGAGCACCTTCCTCGGCAGCTACCGCCGCACGCTCGTACGCACCGACGACGGAGCGCTGCTGACCGTGCAGCACGCGGCCGGAGAACGCGTCGACTACGACGATCTGGTCCGCATCGCGTTCGCCGACGTGCCGGTCGTCACGCGACCGCGCTCCCGCTGATCGAGATCGCTACCGCATCGGCGGGTCAGGACGAGACGACCTCGAAGTCGACGGCCATCCGATGACTGACGACGCTGCGGATGTATGCGGCGACATCCTGGTGCGCGGGGTGCGACTGATACTCGTCGAGGCCCTGCACGTCGTCGAAGTCGATCACGACGGCGACATCGACGTTCTGCTGGGCATAGGCCGCGTTCGGCCCCGCGGACAGCGCACGGATCGATGGCACGACGCCGACGAGGCTCGTCAAGCGTCGCGCGACCTCGGCGGCCTGCTCGCCGCGGACGGCATCGTCGACGGCGGCCAGCTTCCAGGCCACGACATGGCGGATCGTCATCGGGTCTCCTCCGCAGGGGTGGGTGAAAGTGCGACGCGCAGCCGCCCGGGCGAGACGCGCCAGTGGGCGTGCAGCTCGTCGTCGATCAGGACGACCGGGATCTTCTCCCACCACCGCGCGTAGAGGGCGGGGTCGTCGAGGATCGACTTCTCCTCCACCTCGACGACGTCGGGGTCCGCAAGCTCGGCGACGACCTGCTCGACGATCTCCCGCGCCACGTCGCAGAGGTGGCAGTCGGGCTTCGAGATGATCGTCAGTCGGGTCACCCTTCCATCCTGCAACACCGATCCCGCGACACGGCGGACAACACGAAGCGCCCCGGGATCCGCGGGCGGATCGGGGCGCTCGGTGTCTGTGCCGCAGGGGCAACCCGGTGCTCGGCGTGATGCCGAGGCCGGCTTACTTCTTGTTGCGGCGCTGGTGGCGAGTCTTACGAAGCAGCTTGCGGTGCTTCTTCTTCGCCATGCGCTTGCGGCGCTTCTTGATGACAGAACCCACGGAAAACCTCACTAAGTCAGGGGTCTGGACGCGATCGTTCGCGTCCGGGATCAGGCACCCCGAAGAAATGCCTCGGGATAGTCTAGCCGACGTCGGCGATCGGACGCTGCAGAGCGGCGGTGACGGCCGTCTCGGGAACGCGATAGCTTCGACCGAAGCGCACCGCGGGAAGCTCGCCGGCGTGGACCAGGCGATACACGGTCATCTTGGACACGCGCATGATCTCCGCGACCTCCGCGACGGTCAAAAAGCGCACATCCGCCAAGTCCGACATCCCTCTCCCCCAGATCGTCCCCAATTGGTGCGGGATCAGCCTAGAGGGTCCGCGCGACGCGTGTAAACCTCTGTGACCGGTGAGAATCCGCGGCAGAACGCTCAGCGACCGGGCATGCGCTTGAAGACGCTCTCGATGGCGTGCTTCGTCGAGGCCGCTGCGCGGCCCACGAGATCGGCGGCCGCGGCCGCGGAATCCGGCAGCGTCACCGACGCAGTCGACACCGGCTCGTCGCCCATGATGAAGGGGACGAGCCACTCGTCCACAGCGTCCAGCGGCTCCGGCGACAGGCTGTAATAGCGGTGCTGCCCCTCTTCTCGGACGGAGACGAGATCGGCCTCGCGCAGCACCTTCAGGTGCTTGGAGACGGTGGGCTGGCTCACTCCCAGCTCCGCGACGATCTGCGACACGCTCGTCCCGCGGCCATCGCCGCCGCGTTCGCGCAGCAGCTGCAGGATGTCCCGACGAGTGCCGTCGGCGATCACGTCGAAGATGTCCGCCATGACCTTAGGTTAGCCCGCGTACGCGTCGGAGTACCATGACAACGGTCCATCGGGAGAGAGAGGCAGCAGATGGCGGGCGAATCCGCTGGCGTCCGCGCGTGGCGCCGCCTGCTCACCGCTCAACGACACTTCTGGCAACGGCTGCGCGACCTCGCCACCGCGTCGCCCTCTCGCTTCGCCGTGCTCGTCTTCAGCTCGCTGATCCTCCTGTTCACAGCACTGTTCTCCCTGCCCTTCGCGGCGGCGGACGGGCGGCCGACGCCCCTCGCCGACGCGCTCTTCACGGCTGTCTCGACGATCTGCGTCACGGGCCTGTCGACGGTGGACATGGGAACGCACTGGTCACCGCTCGGGCACGTCTTCGTCTTCATCGGAGTGAACGTCGGCGCGCTCGGCGTCTTGACCCTCGCCTCCATCCTGGGTCTCGTGATCTCCAAGCGCCTCGGGCTGCGGGCGAAGCTCATCGCCGCAGGAGACTCCAATCCGATGCGCGCCCACGGCGGACCCATCAACGAGGGTCAGACGGTGCGGCTGGGCGAAGTGGGAACGCTGCTGGCGACCGTCGCCCTCTCGACCCTCGTGATCGAGGCGGGCCTTGCCGTCCTGCTCTATCCCTCGCTCCTCATCAACGGCGTGGATCCCCTCACCGCCCTGTGGGAGGCGCCCTACTACGCGGCGATGTCGTTCACGAACACGGGCTTCTCCCCCAACGCCGAAGGGCTCGCACCGTTCGCCCACGACTACGTCATGCTGACGGTGCTGATGACCGGCGTCTTCCTCGGGTCCATCGGCTTCCCCGTGATCTTCACGCTCTGGAAGCACCAGTGGCACGTGCGCCGCTGGTCGCTGCACGCCAAGCTCACCCTCATCACGACGACCGTGCTGTTCTTCGTCGGTGCAGGGGTGTTCGTGCTCCTGGAGTACGGCAACCCCAAGACCTTCGGCGCGATGGACGCGTGGGACACCACCTTCCAGGCGTTCTTCCTGTCGGCGATGACGCGGTCGGGCGGCTTCTCCATCATCGACATCGGCGACCTGCACGGCTCTTCGCTCGTGGCGGGGTCGATGCTCATGTTCGTCGGCGGCGGCTCGGCGTCCACCGCGGGAGGCATCAAGGTGACCACGCTCGCCGTCCTCGCCCTGGCCGTGTGGTCGGAGGCGAAGGGGCGCCAGAGCGTGGAGGCTTTCGGGCGGCGCATCCCGAGCGACGTGCAACGCGTCGCCCTGTCGGTGGTCGCGTGGGGGGCGACGATCGTCGCGGTCTCCACGATCACGATCACCCAGATCACGCAGGCGCCGGTGGAGACCGTCCTGTTCGACGTCATCTCGGGCTTCGCGACTGTGGGCCTGTCGACGGGACTGACCTCAGAGCTCCCCGACTCGGCCTCCTACGTCCTGGCGGCCACCATGTTCATGGGGCGCGTTGGTACAGTGACACTCGCCGCGGCCGTGGCGGCCACGAGCCGCTCGCAGCACTACTCGCTTCCCGTCGAAAGGCCGATCGTTGGTTGAGCAGATCCGCAACGATGCTCCCGTGCTCGTCATCGGCCTCGGCCGGTTCGGCGCCGCGTGCGCGGGGGAGCTCGACCGGCTGGACCGCGAGGTCCTGGCGATCGACGCGAACCTGGAGCTGGTCCAGAAGTGGTCGGAGCGCGTCACCCACGCCGTGCAGACCGACGCGCGCAACATCGAGGCGCTCAAGCAGATCGGTGCGCAGGACTTCCAGGTGGCGATCGTGGCGACCGGCTCCTCGATCGAGGCGTCGGTGCTGATCACCGCGAATCTCGTCGACCTCAAGGTGCCGCAGATCTGGGCCAAGGCCGTCTCGCAGTCGCACGGCAAGATCCTCGCCCGCGTCGGCGCCAACCACGTCATCTACCCGGAACGCGAGGCGGGTGAGCGCGTCGCGCACCTCGTCAGCGGCCGCATGCTCGACTTCATCCGGTTCGACGACGACTTCGTACTCGCCAAGATGTACCCGCCGAAGTTCATCCGGGGGGTGGGGCTGAACGAGTCGGGCGTGCGCACCAAGTACAACGTGACGGTGGTCGGGGTGAAGAGCCCCGGCAAGCCGTTCCGCTACGCCGAGGCCGATACCGTCGTCACCAACCACGACCTCATCATCGTGTCGGGGACGAACTCCGACATCGAGCGCTTCGCCTCTCTCGACCGCTGATCTCGCCCGACCGCTGAAGCGGGCGGCGCGGCCAGGTCAGGAGCCGGCGGCGAGCTCCCGCGCGCGGGCCAGAGCGGCGTCGGTCGCCTCGGCGAACAGCCCCGCCAGGTTGGCGCCCTGCAGCACGCCGACGGCGCGCTCGGTCGTCCCCTTCGGGCTCGTCACCCGCCGACGCAGCTCGGCCGGGTCTTCCCCGGTCGCCTCCAGCAGCGCGGCCGCGCCGATGAAGGTCTGTTCGGCCATCATCCGCGCGTCCTCCTCCGAGAAGCCCTTTCCTCGGGCGGCCTCGGTGAGCTCCTCGATGAGGAGGAACACATAGGCGGGACCGGAGCCGGAGATCGTCGACAGTGCGTCGATCTGGTCCTCCGCGACCTCGATGACGGCGCCGCACGTCTCGAACAGTCGTCGAACGAGCGCCATCTCGTCCACGGAGACCGAAGATCCGGCCGCAAGTCCCGTGACCGCCTTGCCGACGACCGCGGGCGTGTTCGGCATCGACCGCACGACGGGGACACCGTCGCCGACGATGCCCTCGAAGGTCGCGATGGTCACCCCTGCCGCCAGGCTCACCAGGATCGTTCCGGGGCGGAGGACCGGAGCGATCTCACGGAGCAGATCCGGGACCATGAGCGGCTTCACGCCGATGAGGACGATGTCGGCCGCCGCAGCGGCGTCCGTGTTTGCCGCCGGGGCCTCTTCCAGCGCCACGCTGACGACACCGTCGAGACCAGCCAGCGACGAGGCGCGCGCGGCGGTGCGGTTGGTCGCCACGACGCGGGAGGCCTCGCCGGAGCGAGCCAGCCCCTGAGCGATGGCGCCTCCCATCGAGCCGGCACCGAGGATCGCGATCGAAGGGAGCGGAGCATGTTGCATCCCTCCATCCTGGCATCGTCGCCGCCGGCACGGGCGGCTCGCCCGCACGCGGCTAGAGTGGAAATCCCGGGGCGCCGGCGCCCCGCCGCAACGACGAAGGACCCGCGTCATGACCCTCTTCGATGGCATCACTTCTCGGCTGGTCGAGACGGATCGACTCACCGTGGGCATTCTGGAGCGCACGGGCGACGACGTCACGACACCGCCGGAGCGCACGGTCGCTCTCGTCCATGACAGCCTCTCGTCGAGCCTCATCTGGCAAGAGCTCATGCAGGACCTCCCGAGCGACCTGCGCGTCATCGCGATCGACCTGCGCGGCTTCGGGGCGACCGAGCACGCGCCGGTGGACGCGACGCGCGGAGTTCGGGACTTCAGCGACGACGTTGCCGCGACCCTGGCAGCACTGGAGATCCCCACCGCGCACCTCGTCGGCTGGGGCCTCGGAGGGGCCGTCGTCCTGCAGTACGCACTCGACCACCCCGTGCTGTCGATGACCCTGCAGGCTCCCGTCTCCCCCTACGGCTTCGGCGGCACGCGCCGCGATGGCACGCGCGTGACCGACGACGACGCCGGCTGCGGCGGAGGCACGATCGATCCCGACCTCATCCAGCGACTCATCGATCGCGACACGAGCGAGGAGGCTCCCACGTCGCCGCGGAACGTCTTCCGTTCCCTCTTCGTCGCGTCCGGCTACTCCTCCACGTATGAAGACGTCTGGGTCGAGGCGATGCTGGCGACCTCGACGGCGACCGGGAACTATCCGGGCGACGAGGTGCCGAGCCCGCACTGGCCGGGATACGCGGCAGGGACGACCGGCGTGGTCAACGCGCTGGCCCCCCGGTACTTCGACGCGTCGGCGATCGTCGACCTGTCGCCGAAGCCCCCGATCCTCTGGGTGCACGGCACCGCCGACGCCCTCGTCTCCGACGCCTCGCCGTGGGAGACCAATCAGCGGGGCGCCGCGGGAATCCTCGCCGACTGGCCGGGCCCCGACCTGGCGCCGCCGCAGGAGATGGTGTCTCAGACCCGCGACGTCCTGGAGGCCTACCGAGCCGCGGGCGGCCAGGTCACCGAGGTGCGGCTGGAGGGCGTGGGCCACTCCCCCCACCTGGAGCGGCCGTCGGAAGTGCGCCGAGCGCTCCTCTCGGTGATCGGCTACATCGGCCAGCCGGCTTCTCCGGCGCCGCCGACCGAGGCGATCATCATCAGCTCGTCGGACTGACGGCGGCATTTCCACGGCGCGCAGCCGCATCCTCGGATGTGACCGGTCAGTAGCGTCGAGAGCATGAACATCGCGCTGCTCGATGCCCCCGCCATCCGAGACGCCGTCGCCGACGTCCTCTGCGAGGAGAGCGAGACCCACCGCATCCTCGACGTCACCACCCGCTGGACCAGCGAGGACCGACCCGTCGTCCTCGTGACGGTCTCCTTCCCGCCCGACTTGATGTTCGGAGAGGTCGCGCTCGTCCTCCGCGAGATCGCCGCGCGGGTGCGCGAGCTCGTCCCGGGCGCAGATCGAGTGTCCATCGAGCCGTGCATCGGCCTCGACGCGCACAGGACACCGCCCGCGACCGAGACGATCGTCCTCGCCTCCAGCGACTGAACCGCCGGGCGCCGCGCGCGGCTTACGGGTCGCGGCGGTCCAGGAAGAACGCTCTCAGCAGCGCAGCGGCCTCCGCCTCTCGCACTCCGCCGACGACCTCCGAGCGATGCGGCAGCCGACGATCGCGCAGCACGTCGTAGAGCGACCCGGCCGCCCCCGCCTTCTCGTCCCACGCGCCGAAGACCACGCGACCGACCCGCGCCTGTGAGATCGCTCCGGCACACATGACACACGGCTCGAGGGTGACGACGAGGGTGCAGTGCTCGAGATTCCACGAGCCCGTGGCCGCCGCCGCGGCGCGCAGCGCCGCGATCTCGGCGTGGGCGAAGGGGTCGCGATACAGATCGCGCTGATTCCGCCCTTCTCCGCGCACCTCGCCGGCGATGTCGGTCACGACGGCTCCGACGGGGATGTCCCCGTGCGCCGCGGCTTCCCGAGCGAGGTCGAGTGCGCGATCCATCGCGGCGACGTCGGTCTCTCGGGCGGGCAGACTCACGGGCCCAGCGTACGCCCCGGTAACCTGTCACTATGCGTGTGCACGTCGCCGACCACCCCCTCATCACTCACAAGCTGACGGTGCTGCGCGACGCGCGCACGCCTTCGCCCGTGTTCCGCCAACTCACCGAGGAACTGGTCACCCTCCTCGCCTACGAGGCCACGCGGGCCGTGCGGGTGGAGGAGGTCGAGATCACGACGCCCGTGACCACGACGACGGGCGTGCGCATCAGCGAGCCGCGACCGATCGTGGTCCCGATCCTCCGTGCGGGTCTCGGCATGCTCGACGGCATGGTCAAGCTCCTTCCGACCGCAGAGGTCGGGTTCCTCGGGATGGCGCGCAACGAGGAGACGTTCGAGCCGACGACCTACGCCGAGCGGCTGCCCACCGACCTCAGCGATCGCCAGTGCTTCGTGCTCGACCCGATGCTCGCCACCGGCGGTTCGCTCGGGGCCGCCATCGACTTCCTCTTCGCGCGCGGCGCGCAGGACGTCACGGCCATCTGCATCCTCGGCGCCCCGGAGGGCGTCGCAGCGATCGAGGCGCAAGTGGGCGATCGCGACGTGACCCTCGTGCTCGGAGCGCTCGACGAGCGTCTCAACGAGAAGGGCTACATCGTTCCGGGACTCGGCGACGCGGGCGACCGCCTGTACGGCACGGTCTAGCCGCCGGTGGAGCGGCGCCCGTTCTCCTGCTCCCAGAACTCCAGTTGCTGCGTGAGCGCCTTGGCGAGCTCGAACACCTGCTCCGGGGGGATGCGCACCCTCTGCACCACCTGACCCGGGACGACGGTGACGGTGTTGCCGTCGGCATCGGTCCCTTCGTGCGGAGGCCGGACGAGGGAGACGAAGTCCATGACGAACACGTCGGGGGTGTGCCACACGTTGGCGAAATCGGCGTAGCTGCCGGCGACGGCCTTGGGTGGCATGTCGATCTCGAAGTGGCGGGGTGCCTCATCGCTCATGAGCTCTCCTCGGTCGGTCCTGCGAGTCTACGGGGGTGCCGGCGGACCTCAGGCCGCACCGACGAGACGGGCGAACGCGCTCAATCGCGCCACGCCCTCCGGCGTCCGAGGGAGGTCGTCGAGCAAACCGGTGCCGTAGACGACATACGCGGTGTGCATCGCGCGGGAGATCGCCACGTTGATCCGGTTCTGCAGCAACAGGAACTCGAGCCCTCGCGGCGCGTCGCGTCCCGACGAGGCGGCGAGGGACACGATCGCCACGGCGGCCTCCTGCCCCTGGAACCGGTCGACCGTGCCGACCGGCACGCGGTCGAATCCGGCGGCGGCCAGCGCTTCCTCGACGAGCACCTGCTGCGCGTTGTACGGGGTGACCACGATCAGGTCTTCCTGCGCGAGCGGGCGCGGGGCTGCGTCGACACCCGATGTCCATGATCTGCCGACGAGGTCGGTGACGAGGGCGACGACGGCCGCAGCTTCCTCCCCCGACTGCGTCGCGTTGCCGCGGTGGGTGAGCGCGACGGCGACGACGCCTGCCGGTACGCCCTCCACACGTCGTGCGATGGTGTCGGGGAAGGCCTCGAGGCGTCCTTCGTACGAGAGGTGCGAGACGGGGGCGGCCACCTCGGGGCGCATCCTTCGCGTCTGGGCGAGGAAGAAGCCACGGTCGGAGGGGATCACGGCGGCGCCCTCCATGATCCAGCCGAGCGCCGACGTGTCGACCGGCTCGGGATGCGTCCCCTGACTCACCTGCGGGAGCTGCTGCGGATCGCCCAGCAGAAGAAGTCGCTGCGCGGCCGCCGAGACGGCGATCGTGGAGGCGAGGGAGAACTGGCCGGCCTCGTCGATGACGAGGAGATCGAGGGAGCGGCGTGCGACGCGCCCGGGGTGACTGAGGTCCCACGCCGTGCCGCCGATCACGAACCCGCCTTGCTGCTCGGCGATGAAGGCGGCCATCCCGTTCTTGGGGATGACGGTGAAGGAAACCTCGTCGTCCGACGCCGAGGACTTGCGCGCCTTCGCGACGCGCTCCCGGGGCACTCCCGCCTCGATGACTCTGTCGAGCATGTGCTCCACCACCGCGTGGGACTGCGCCACCACCCCCACGCGGAACCCATGGTCACGGACGAGAGCGGCGACGACGTGCGATCCGACGTAGGTCTTGCCCGTTCCCGGCGGCCCCTGCACCGCGAGGTAGCTGCGGTCGAGGTCGAGGATGCTCGCCGTGATGTCGGCGACATCTCCCCCGCCGCGGGTGAGCGCTCCCCCGTGCGTGCGCGGCGCGCGGCGGACGAGCAGGTCGGTCGCGGGGTCGGCCGGCATCGCACCGGCGGCGGAGAGAACGGAATCGGCGGAGAGAACGGAATCCGCGGAGAGAACGGAATCCGCGAAGAGAACGGAATCAGCCCATTCGTCGATCGCCGTCTGCTGGCTGCCGGCCTGGGGCGGAGCGGCGGGGGTGAGGGCGATGGGGAGTTCCTGCCAGGTGAAGCCCTGGATCGAGGTCTCCTCGATGACCGCGCCGTCGTCGAGGACGTCGACGACGCGCACGGTGCGCGCCGCGTGGATCCAGCGGGCATTCGTGTCGATGGGGAACGGCGCAGGCACCTCGTAGGCCGCGAACGGCGTGCCTCCGACCGTCAGACGCGTGCCGGGAGCGAGCTCCCCTCGGATCTCCACGATGCGTCGTTGGACTCGCCCTCCTTCCGGCAGGTGCCAGTCGGTGAGCACACGGCATCGCTCCCGATCGATCACGACGACGTCGCGCGTCTCCTCCCACAGCGAGACGGGTTCGCGCAGGCGGAGGAAATGCGTGGCCCAGAAGGTCTTCGCTTCGCGCGGGTAGTAGTCGATCGCCGCCGAGCCCAAGCGGAGCGCCTCGGCCACCGCCGCCTCTCCCGCGTCGGCGGCCGCCTCGGCCCGCCGAGAGAGGGCGTCGGCGCGCGGCGAGGGCTCGTAGACGAACTCGCGCGCCTCGGCGTCGATCGAGGGCCGCAGACCCGCCTCCCGCGCACGGTCGACGAGCCAGTCACGCAGCCGCAGGGTGGAGACGCAGTCGTACCGGTTGTAGTCGGCCAGGTCGTCGAGGATCTCCCGCGCGGCGGCGTCGTCACCGGCATCGGCGAGCGTCCGGGCCTCGACGTACCGGACGATCGAGTCGTCGCCGCGCTGCACGTCGCTCGTGCGGACCTCCGCCCCCATGTACAGGGGCTCGAGCTTCTTGATCGAGTAGGAGCGGGATCCCACGCGCAGGGCCCGCCGCACGATGGGATAGAGGTCGACGAACACGCCCTCGCGCAGCAACGTGTCGACGGCGGCCTCCCCCACGCCGTGTCGCGCGGCCATGGCCAGGAGGTGCGTGGGCTCGTAGGGCGCGTAGTGGTAGATGTGCATCCCCGGATGCGCACGGCGCCGTAGCGCCACGAAATCGAGGAACTGCTCGAGGGCGCGACGCTCCTCGGCGAAGCTGTGGGCCCACAGCGCGGAGTACTGCAACGTCGTGTCGACCCAGCCGAAGAGATAGTCGATGCCCCACTGCGCCCCCGCGTCGCCGCCCTCGGTGTAGAGCGGATCGCCCTCGAAGTCGAAGAACAGGTCGCCGTGGTCGGGCCGCGGGAGCGCGCCCAGCGCACGCGGGAAGACGACCTCGTAGGTGGGCACGGCAGGCGGCTCCGCGACGGCGGCGGGCTCGGCCGGGTCGCTCCCCGGGTGAAGCGGCACGACACCCCCGGCGGGACTCGCCAGTTGCAGTCGCGCCTGCGTGCGCAAGTGGGAGAAGGTGTCCCACGCCATGCGGGGCGGAGCCTCACGGGCGGCGGCCAACGCGTCGACCGTGTCGATCCCCTGCGCGCGCAAGCGATCGCGCTGGACCGGGCGGATCCCCGCCACGAGGAGGAGATCACGGTGTGCGATCACCTCCTGGTCGCACGTCGCGCACCGACCGCACGCGACCACGCGCAGCTCTCCGCGATCGTCTCCCCACGCGAGCGGGGTTCCGGCGGCACCGAGCCCGAGCTGCCGATCGGCGATGAGCGCCCGCAGCCTCTCGCGACGCAAGGAGAACACCGGCATCAGGTCGCGCACCTCGTGCTCGGAGACCGAGCCGTCACCGAGCAGCAGTTCCACGCGGTCGGAACGGGGCACGCCCAGCCGGTCGAGCTGGTCGACGTACGCCGCCAGCTGCATGAGCGCCGTGACCCGCGCGTGACGGGCGAGCTTCGTGTCTTGGACCTGCCACCGACCGTCGCCGTCGCGCACCAGGAAGTCGGCGAAGCCGACGAACTCGTCGGTCGAGAAGGCGGCCTGATAGACGACGTCGACCGAGGGGTCCGCGAGCGCGGCCGTGGTCGCCTCGACAGCCTCCGACAGCGCGGCGGCGTCGGACGAGCGCGTCTCGGCGATCTCCACCACGGCACCGGGGTGGGAGTCGCGATACCGCTCGAGCACCCGACGCTCGTGCACCGTTCCGAGGCGCCCCGCCCGCTCGCGCGTCGCGTCGACGGGATCGTCGACCGCCGGCACCCGCCCGAGCTTCGCGTCGATCGCGCGCAGCCACGCGAACTCGCATTCGGCGGCAGCCGTCAGGTCGCTCGCGCTCCAGACGATCCGGCCCTCGTCTTCGATGTATCGCATGTCACCCTTCCGCCCACGACCCTAGCTGCGCGCACCGACATCGCCGGTTCGCCTCCGCTCGACCCCGGTGACCTCCGCCGCCGCGGGTGACAGACTGGAGCGGTGACCGAGACCCTCCCCTTCGACAGCGTCTACCGTCACGGGTACGCGCGCATCGCCGCCTGCACGATCCCGGTGTCGATCGCCGATCCCGCCGCCAACGCCGAGGCGGTCCTCGCCTCGGCCCGCGAATGCCACGCCGACGGGACGGCCATCGCGCTCTTTCCCGAGCTGTGTCTGACCGGCTACGCGATCGAAGACCTGTTCCTGCAGGATGCGGTCCTGGATGCCGTGGTCGAGGCGATCGAGACGATCGTCGCCGCCTCCGCCGACCTTCGCCCCGTGCTCGTGGTCGGCGCCCCTCTGCGCCACGGCAACCGGCTCGCCAACTGCGCCGTCGTGATCCACCGCGGGGCGGTGCTGGGCGTCGTGCCCAAGTCGTACCTGCCCACCTACCGCGAGTTCTACGAGCATCGGTGGTTCGCGCCGGCCGACGACGGATACGGCGAGCCTCTCGACCTCGCCGGCACGGAGGTCATGTTCGGGTCCAACCTCCTCTTCCAGGTGAAGGACGTGCCGGGCCTCATCTTCCACGTGGAGGTCTGCGAGGACCTGTGGGTGCCGATCCCGCCGTCGTCGAGGGCTGCATTGGCGGGGGCCACGGTGCTCCTGAACCTGTCGGGCAGCCCCATCACGATTGCGCGCGCGGAGGACCGCCGCACGCTCGTCCAGTCCCAGTCGTTGCGGTGCCTCGCCGCCTACGCCTACGCCGCCGCCGGTCAAGGCGAATCGACCAACGACGTCTCGTGGGACGGCCAGACGATGATCTATGAGGGAGGCACCCTCCTCGCCGAGACCGAACGGTTCCCCGACGGCCCTCGGCGAAGCGTCGCCGACGTCGACCTCGATCGGCTCCGGCAGGACCGCATGCGGCAGGGCACCTTCGACGAGAACGCGCGATCGGCCGGCGCCGACATGGTGCCGATCGAGCTGTGGCTGGAGCCTCCCGCGGAGGACATTGGGTTCCGCCGACCGCTCGACCGTTTCCCCTTCGTCCCGGACGATCCCGCCCGGCTCGACCTGGACTGCTACGAGGCGTTCAACATCCAGGTGTCGGGGCTCGAGCAGCGCATGCGCGCGATCGGGTCGCCCAAGCCCGTGATCGGCGTCTCGGGCGGACTCGACTCGACCCATGCCCTCCTCGTCGTCGCCCGCGCGATGGACCGGATGGGCCGGCCGCGCAGCGACATCCTCGCGTACACGATGCCCGGGTTCGCCACGGGCGACCACACCAAGTCGAACGCCATCGCCCTTGCGGAGGCGCTCGGCGCCTCGGTGCAGACCATCGACATCCGCCCCATGGCGACGGAGATCCTCACCGGTATCGGGCACCCGTTCGCGGGCGGCGAGCCGGTGTACGACGTGACCTTCGAGAACGTGCAGGCGGGGGCCCGCACGGACTTCCTCTTCCGGCTCGCCAATCAGAACGGCGGCTTCGTCGTGGGCACCTCCGACCTGTCGGAGCTCGCTCTCGGCTGGGCGACCTACGGCGTGGGCGATCACATGAGCCACTACGCCGTCAACGCGGGCGTGCCCAAGACGCTGATCCAGCACCTGATCCGCTGGGTCATCGCGCACCGCGAGGGTGTCTCGGAGGAGGCCGTGAGCGTACTGGAGTCGGTGCTGGCCACCGAGATCAGCCCCGAGCTCGTGCCCGCCGGTGAAGACGGGAAGGTCCAGTCGACCGAGGACACCATCGGCCCCTACGCCCTCCACGACTTCGCCCTGTTCCACGTGCTGCGCTATGGACTCCGCCCGTCGAAGATCGCCTTCCTGGCGCGGCACGCATGGGCCGATCCCGAGGCGGGCGCCTGGCCTCCCGGATTCCCGGAGGACGAGCGCTACGCCTACGACCTCCCGACCGTCGTGCGCTGGCTCCGCGTCTTCCTCACGAGGTACTTCGGTTTCGCCCAGTTCAAGCGTTCCGCGATCCCCAACGGACCCAAGGTGTCACCGGCGGGCTCGCTGTCGCCTCGCGGCGACTGGCGCGCGCCGTCCGACGGCAACGCGCACGCGTGGATCGCCGAGCTGCGTGCAGCCCTTCCCGATCTCGTCGACTGACCGGGCTCACTCCGCGGGGAGGAGGCCATACGCGAGGGTGATGACCCAGCCGTCCCGCGACGCGTCGACGAGCGAGTACTTCATGTTGCGGTCGGGGATCCACCCCTTGTGGCGCCCGGCGTCCAGCCGCACCTGTTCGGGCGCGACGCGGACGCCGCGGCCATCGGCCTCCAGGACTGCCTGGGTGCGCACCCAGTGCTGCAGGAGGTCGGGGAGGTTGCCGCTGTCGAGCACTCGAGAATGCCGGCGCATCAGTGCGATGTCCGCGGGCTCCGGAGTCATGTCGCGGATGTCGATCCCGACCGGAAGCGCGGGGTCGCAGATCGCCACGACCGTGGCGGCCCGGTAGCTCGCCGTCACGATCGCGATGGGGAGGTCCTGACCGTCGCGAGAGGCGATGAGACGGGTATGGTAGCCGAAACCGCGCGGCGCCTCCCGCTCGATGCGGATGTCGCTCACGTCGCAGCCGAGCCGCGACGCGATGAGCTCCTTCGCGATGATCCGTCGACGGTCGTGCACCGTCGTGGCCGGATCCCACCCCAATCGAGCCGTGATGCCTGCGGGAGTATCCAGGGGGACCGTCTTGAGCGTCATGTCTCTCCTTCGCCGTCGCCGACATTCCATCATCGCCCACCGGCGGGCCGCGCGGACCCCCTCCCGGGCGTGACTAATCACCCGATACCCTTGAGAACCGTTGCCATGACGGAACCTGAACAGCAAGGAGTGCCATGTCCACCCCTCACGAGCCCGACGACGCCGCGCGTCGCGATGTGAACGAGCCGTCCGCCGAGGCGCCGGTCGCCGACAGCAGCGCGTCGGAGAGCTCCGCCGCGCCCGCCGGCGACGCGCCGACCGAGGCCTACCCGGCGTCGGCTCCGACCGCTGACGCTCCGACGCAGGCCTACCCGCCGGCACCTCCGACCGCCCCCGCCGGATACGGGCAGACCCCCACGGGATATGGCCAGGCTCCCGCCGGATACGGGCAGGCTCCGGCTGGATACGGGCAGGCCCCGGCTGGATACGGGCAGGCTCCGGCTGGATACGGCCAGGCTCCCGCCGGTTACGCGCAGCCGGGATACGCCCCGGCGCCGACCGGCCCCGACACGCGCCCCAAGACGCTGGCCTGGTTCTCGATCGGCACCGTCGCGCTCGGCATCGTCCTCGTTCTCGTCGGGTTCGTCCCCGTGCCGTGGGTGGGCCTCATCGCGACGATCGTCGGCGGCCTCGCCCTCGTCGTCGCCTTCATCCTGTCGATCGTGGTCCTGGCCAGCCGCAAGCAGGGCGGAAAGCCGCTCGGCATCGTGTCGCTCGTGGTCTCGCTCATCGGCGGTGCGATCTGGTTCGTCGCCCTCGTTGCGGCGATCGCCTTCAGCGTCATCGGAAGCTCGACGCCCTCCGACGCCTCATCGTCGCCGAGCGTGTCGTCCGCACCCAGCCAGCCCGCCGACGACGACGCCGACCCCGATGACGACGCGCCGGCCGCAGGGGCCTACGACGAGACGGCCTTCCTCGACGAGGTGCGTCCCGCGATCATGTCGATCTTCCAGGAGATCGACCCGTCGATCACCGACGAGGTCGTCGAGCAGTTCTTCCCGGACTCGACCCTCATCACCACCGGCAAGGCCGTGCTCATGGCGGGTGAGGCCGGCCGCCAGCCGATGATCGATGCCATGGTGAGCCAGTCGCAGGGCACCTTCACCGAGGAGTCGGCGGAGGAGTTCGTCGACGCGATCTACACCGCCGCCGAGAAGCACCTCCAGGAGTGACCGGCGCCTGACGCGCCGCACGACGAACGCCCCCGGGAGATCCCGGGGGCGTTCGTCGTGGGGGCGTGTGCCGTGCGTGTGTCGTGGGGCGTCAGTTCGAGGGAGCCGAGGCCACCGACACGGGGCTCGCCGGCGAGACGGGCGAGGCGGGCGTCGCCGGGGATGCGGGGGTGACCGGCGACGCCGGGGTCACCGGCGACGGCGGCGTGACCGGCGACGGAGAGGTCGCCGGCGACGGCGCGGTCTGCGGCGTCGGGGCGGTCTGCGGCGTCACGACGCTGCGCGGGGTGGGGGCGGTCTGCACCGTGGGGGCGGTCTGCGGCGTCACGGCGCTGCGCGGTGTGGGGGCCGAGACGACGGTGACCGAGGTGTCGGTCACGCTGAGTGTCACCGAGGGGCTCTCCAGCAGCGAACCGTTCTTGCCGGTCAGCGCGCCGCCGGGAACCACGGCTCCGTCGGTCGTGCGCAGGTCCATCTGCGCGGCCATGGCGCTGGCGCCTCCCGCGACGAGGCCGAGTCCGACGGCTCCGGTCACACCGTATGCGATCCACTTCTTCTTCATGGTCCTACCTCCTGGTCGTTGTCGAGATCTTCTGCGGTGCTCCCGGCTCGCCGGTCGCTTCCGCATGTCCTCTACTCTGACGACAGCCGCTAAGCCTCCTCGAAGCCGGTGATGAGAGGGCTCTTACGTTCCTGGACGGCGCGCGCGGCGTAGTCGAGGAGGGCGTCTGCGCGTCGCTCGTCTCCGCCGGACGCCGCCCCCACGGCGTGGCCCAGCAGCTGCACGGCGGTCAGAGCACGCGCCCCCGACGAACCGCCCCACGCCCGGTCGGCGGCGTCGGCGAGCGCCCACACCCGCGCGCTCGAGGTTCCTCCCGTGGCTTCGGTCAGTAGGGCACTCGCCACGGCGTGGGCGAGGAACGCCGCCGCATCGTCGTCGGCGCTTCCCTGGCCCGCGGTGTCGACGTCGATCAGTCCCGACACCTCGCCGTCCCGCACGAAGAGCTGCCCGAGATGTAGGTCGCCATGGATCGTCACGCGGTCGGTCGACTCCGGGATCGCCGAGACGGCGGCGGCGATGTCGTCGATCTGGTCGCGGCGGCCGGGACGGAGCGCATGCAGCCCCGCCGTGTACCACGGCAGGCGCTCACGCAACGACGTGCGTGCGGGTCCCTCCAGGGGAGCCGCGGCCAGGCGTGCCCGCAGCGCTCCGACGGCGTCGATGAGCCCGCCCGGCTCCCACGTGGTCTCGGTGGCTGGCTCCCCCTCGGCGTCGTCGAGGACCAGGAGACCGCCGGGCGACCAGCCCCGGACCGCCGGCACGGGAAGCCCGTGCGCGTGCAGAACGCGATGCGCCTCCACGATGCGCTCGATCCGGCGCGGGCGGACGACCTTGACCCACACGACGCCCTCGTCGGTCACCACCCGCAGGACCGCGCGCCGCCCCGGCCGATACCCGACGAGGCCCGGCATCTGCGCACCCGGGATCCCCAGGCGCGAGAGCAGGATGGAGGCGGCGTCACCGAAAGCGGCCGGGGCCAAGGCCGGAAGGTGCGGGTCGGCGGGATGGATCCACACCCGGCCCACGCCTTCCTGGACGAGGCCCGTCTCGGCGGCCACGCGCAGACCCGACGAGTCGACATAGGCGACCGTCCCGTCGGCGAGGACGAAGCCTGCGACCGTGCCGTCGCCGAGCGGTTCGCGCGACAGTGGCGTCAGCGCATCCCGTGGCACGTCCAACGCGTCGGCGACCAGTTCCGCTTCGTCGTCTCGCCCGGCCGCGTCGCGCGGGCGGGTCACCGATGGCGCATCCACCCCTCGATTCCAGCATGCGTGGGGGAAGAACGGGATGAGACATCTCTTAGGAGCGCGCGCGGGCCCGGCCCGGATCGGAATACTGAGAAGGTGACCACGACTGCCCCGCCCGCGACCGCGCGCCCCCGTCGCGCCGCACTGTCGGTGAGGACCCGCATCGTCGCGGTCATCACCGCGGTCGCCTTCCTGGGCATGGCGGTCGTCGGGCTGACGGTGTACCTCGTCGAGCGGACGGTGTCGCTGGAGGCGATCGAAGGGCGCCTGCAGGACAACCTCGAGTCGGCGCGCATCATCGTGGCCGGCGGGCCCGACGGCCCGGAGGGCACGACGACGTGGACCACGGCGGAAGAGGCGCTGCGCGCCGTCGTTCAGCGCATGAGCCCCGATGACAACACCGGCGCGATCGGCATCATCGACGGCAAGGCCCGCTTCCGCTCGGGTGTGGGGCTGGACATCGACCTCACCGAGAAGCCCGGCTTCGTGCCGTACGTGGTGTCTCAGGTGACCGGCAACGACCCCCGGATCGGCACGTACGCCGAGGAGGGCGTGGTGTGGCGATATCTCGCCGCTCCCATCGCGATCTCCGGCGGCGACCCCAACCAGAAGGTCATCTTCGCGATGGCCTACGACGTCCGGGCCGAGCTCGACGAGATCAACGGGACGGCGCAGGCCTACGTCGTCGCATCGGTGGTGGCCCTCGTCGTGATCGCCCTCGTCGCCTCCCTCGTCTCGGGCCGCCTGCTGCGCCCCCTCCGCCAGATGCGGGAGACGGCCGAGCGCGTGACGGGCCAGGCGCTCACCGAACGCCTCCCCGTGCAGGGCACCGATGACGTCTCCGAGCTCGCCGCCACCATGAACGACATGCTCGACCGCCTCGACAACGCGCTCGACTCGCAGCGTCAGCTGCTCAGCGACGTCGGGCACGAACTGAAGACGCCGATCACGATCGTGCGCGGCAACCTCGAGGTCATGGACGCTGACGATCCCGACGACGTGCGCGACACCCGCGACCTCGCGATCGACGAACTGGAGCGGATGGCGATGCTCGTGCAGGACCTGGCGGCCGCCGCCGCCCTCCACGGCCCCCGGCCGATCGCCGCGAGCCGCGTCGACGTCGCCGAGCTGCTGCAGCAGATCGTCCGCAAGGCGGAGGGGATCGAGGGGGCGACCGTCTCGGCCGGCGAGTCCGCCGACGTGGTCGCGATCCTCGACCCCGCCCGTATCACCCAGGCCATGCTGCAACTGGCCCAGAACGGCGTCAGCCACGGCGGAGGACGCATCGAGATCGGCAGCCGCGTGCGCAGCGAGACCCTGGAGCTGTGGGTGCGCGACAACGGCCCCGGCGTGCCCGACGCCGAGAAGGCGACGGTGTTCGACCGGTTCCACCGCGGCGGCGACGATCGCGGCGGCAGCGGACTGGGACTGAACATCGTGCAGGTGATCGCCCGGGCCCACGGGGGGTCGGTGCGGGTCGAAGACGCCGACGCCGGCGGAGCGGTGTTCGTGATCGCGGTGCCGCTGGATGCGGCGACGATGGGCGACGTGCCGCCGCGCCCCCCACTTCCCGACCCGATGGCCACGACGGAAGGCAACTGAGATGGCATCGATCCTGATCGCCGAGGACGAGTCCCGCATCTCCGGGTTCATCGACAAGGGCCTGCGGTCGGCCGGTTTCGCCACGACCGTCGCCGCCACGGGTCCCGATGCCCTCCACCTCGCGCAGTCGGACGAGTTCGACCTCATGGTGCTCGACGTCAACCTTCCGGGTATGGACGGCTTCCAGGTGCTGGAGCAGCTGCGCGGGGGCGGCTCCCGCATGCCCGTCATCATCCTCACGGCTCGCGTAGAGCTCCACGACACCGTCGCGGGGCTCGAGGGCGGTGCCGACGACTACCTCGGCAAGCCGTTCCGCTTCGACGAGCTGCTCGCCCGCATCCGGCTGCGCATGCGCAAGGACGACGACACCGGGAACGTCGCCGCGCTCTCGCATCGCGACCTGACGCTCGATGTGCGCACGCGCGAGGCGCGCCTGGACGGACGCCGCGTCGAGCTGTCGTCGCGGGAGTTCGCCCTGGCGGAGGAGTTCGTCCGCAACGCCGGGCAGGTGCTCAGCCGCGAGCAGCTGCTCAGTCGCGTATGGGGGTACGACTTCGACCCGGGGTCCAACGTGGCCGATGTGTACGTCGGCTACCTGCGGCAGAAGCTCGGCGCCGAGCGCATCGAGACCGTGCGCGGCGCCGGGTACCGCTGGGTCTGACCGGCAAGACCGCTGCGGCCCCCGATCAGAGCCCGTCCTGGCGGATGACGCTCGGGCCCTCACTCGTCGACTCGACCACCAGCCGCGCGGCGAGCTGTTCCTTCATCGCCTCGACGTGGCTGATGACGCCGACGGTGCGCCCACCCGCCCGCAGGGCGTCGAGGGTGCGCATGGCGAGGTCGAGGGTCTCGGGATCCAGCGACCCGAAGCCCTCGTCGACGAAGAGGGTGTCGAGGCGGATCCCGCCCGCACGACTCGTGACGACCTCGGCGAGCCCCAGGGCGAGAGCCAGGGAGGCGAGGAAGGTCTCGCCGCCCGAGAGCGACTGCGGAGACCGGAGCTTTCCGGTGTGCGCATCGAGCACGTCGATCCCGAGTCCAGACGCCCGGCCGTGCGAGGCCTTCGCATCCGAGTGGTGGAGGGTGTACCTCCCGGCCGACATGTCGTCGAGGTGGAGGTTGGCGGCGGCGACGATCTCCTCGAGCTCCGCGGCCAGCACGAAGGTCTCCAGGTCCATCTTCTTCGTGTTCGGCGCCCGCCCCGCCACCGTGTCGGCCAGCCGGGTGACGACGGCGGCCTGATCCTCGAGCTCGCGAAGTCCTTCGCGGGCCGCGTCGATCCCCGAGAGCAGCTCGCCGAGTCGTTCGGCGTCGGAACGGGCATCGCGCTCGGCCGCGATCGCCGCGGCGCGGGCGTGGCCTGTGGCATCGCGGGCGGCGCGGGCGGGCTCGACCTCTGCAGCGTCGACGTCGACGGTCCGCAGCTCCAGATCGAGGAGCCGCGCGCGGACCCCCGCCTCCGCGTCGGTGTGGGAGCGGATCTCCTCGTCGAGCCGGGCCCG
This sequence comes from Microbacterium sp., assembly GCF_047607225.1. Taxonomy (GTDB): domain Bacteria; phylum Actinomycetota; class Actinomycetes; order Actinomycetales; family Microbacteriaceae; genus Microbacterium. Next base: position 50,025 of record NZ_JASGDO010000025.1, read on the forward strand.
GTCGGCGTCGTCGCGGAGCGCCGCGGCGGCCTCCGCGGCGTCGGCGAACTCGGAGGCGTCCAGACGCTCGGCGAGGTCCGCGGTGGCCGAAGCGAGGCTCCGCTCGGCCTCCGCGCGCCGCTCGGCGGCCCGGACGCACGCGCGCGCACGATCGCGGCGATTCGCGGCCTCGGCGAGGCGTTCCGCGACGGAGGCACTGTCGCCGCGGGCTTCCGCGATCCGCGACTGGAGCCCGTCGAGCGTCGCCCGCAGGCCCGTGAGGCGTTCGCGGTGCTCGGCCAGCGCCGTCGCGACGCGGTCTCGCTCGATCGCGGCGGCAGCGGCGAGCTCGTCGAGCTCCGCGCGGCGCGCATCGAGGCGCTCGACCTCGGCCGCGGCCTCCCGACGGGCGCGGACCTGCTCGCCGGCGACGGCCTCCTCCTCCGTCAGCGCGGCGACGTCTCGGCCCCCCGAGCGTGCAGCCGCCGCGGCGTGCCGCTCCCGGACGTCTCGCGCGATGCTCGCCGCCGCGTGTTCGGCCTCGCGTGCGGCGTCGCGACGCTCCTCGGCGCGGGCCACCGCGTCGTCGTCGATCGCGGGATGCTGCGGGGCGGAGGCCGGCGACGGGTGCGACGTCGACCCGCAGACCGCGCACGGCTCGCCGTCGACGAGGGCTGCGGCCAGCTCGCCGGCACGATCGGCCACCCGACGCTGCAGAAGGGCGGTGACCTCGGCCGCCGCCTGCGAGGCGGCTTCGGACGCGGCCAGGTAGGCGCGTTCCGCGTTCTCCAGCTCGCCGGCGAGGCTCGCCGCCTCGCGCGCGGCCGCGAGGCGTTCCCGGAGCTCGACCTGCCGGGCCTCGGCCGCGGGGAGCTGCGCCGCATCGGTCCGTGCGGCATCTCGCGCGCGCTCCAGTCGCTCACGCTCGGCGGGAATCTGCGCCTGCTGCGTGTCGAAGGTCGCGAGCCGCTCGGTCTCTGCCTCGATGTCGAGCGCGAGGGACTCGATCGTCGCCGAGGCCACCGCCGCCTGCTCCTCGTCGGCGAGCGCCTCGGTCCAGCGGGCGATGTCGCCCGTGAGCGTCTCGAGGGCGACCGCGGGATCGGCATCGCCGGCGTCTTGGTTCCACGCCTCATACGCGGAGCGCTCTTCCTCGGCCGCGACCCGGAAAGCCTCCTCTGCGCGGGCGACGGCGTCGAGCGGGGCCCGCAGAGCCTCCGCCTCTCGCGCCCGGCGGAGACGCGTACGGGCGGCATCGATCGCGGGGCGCGCGGCGTCGAGCTGCGCCCATTCGCGACGGGCGACATCGAGCGCCGCCAGCCGTTCGGCATGCGCGAGCGCGACCGACAGCACACGCTCGGCGGTCGTCGCGGCGGCCTCGGCCTCGTCGCGCGCGCGCTCAGCGGTCTCGACCCGGTAGCGCGCGCGTTCTCCGGCGGCGGCCACGGCGTCGCGACGCCGCGCGAGATCGGTCGCCGGGATGTCTTCCGACGCGTTCCCACCGAGATCACGCTGGCCCACGAGCCGCTCGGCCAGCCCGAGAAGCGTCCGCACGCGCTCGCCCGCGGTCTCGAGCTCCCGCTGCAGGGCCTTGCGCCGCGTCTCCAGTTCTTCCTCGTAGCGCTCGAACCGCCTCGTGCCGAAGAGCGTCCGCAGGAGAGACTGGCGCTCAGCGGCCGTGGCCAGCAGGAACCGCGAGAACTTGTTCTGCGCGAGCAGGATCACCTGCTGGAACTGCTGGGCGTTCAGTCCGAGGATCTCGTCCAGAAACTGGGCCACCTCACGAGGCTTGGCGGCAAGGCCCAGCCAGCCGTCTCCCGTCCACTCCTCCAGGACCGCACGCTGGGGCTCCACCGTCATGCCGCCGCCACGCTTGGCGGGGCGCTCGTACTCGGGAGCTCGCGTCACCCGCAGCCGCCGCTCGCCCTGCGTGAACTCGAGCACGACCTCGGTGGGGTCACCCAGGAAGCTGTGGTCGCTGCGCAGCCGCCGCTCGCCGCCCTCGTACCGCGGCACGGAGCCGTACAGCGCGAAGCTCACCCCGTCGAGGATGCTCGACTTGCCGGCACCCGTGCGCCCCGAGATGAGGAAGACGCCGTGCCCGTCGAAGGCGTCGAAGTCCACCGTCTGCGTCTCACGGAACGGTCCGAAACCGGTGAGATCGAGACGGTGCAGCTTCACGCCGCCGCCTCGACGCGCACGCGCGCGGCCAAGACATCGTCGATCAGCTCCTGTTCGGCCTCCGACGCACCGACCCCCTCGCGGACGTGCACGAGAAAGGCCTCGACGAGCTCGCGATCGCTGCGTGCCGCCCGGACGCGCTGCGCGTAGGTCATGCCGTCGGCGGGCGCGGTCTGCGCCGGTCGGTGCACGACCTTGGCGCAGTGCGGGAATCGTTCCTGCAGCCGGCGCAGCGGATCGCGCTGCGGGAGGTCGTCGGTGTACTCCGCGCACACCCAGGCCTCGCGCTCACCCTCGAACCGCTCGTCGCCCAGCAGCTCGTCGAGGGGACCGGTGAGGGTGACGACCCGTCGCGGCACCGGCAAGGCGAGCCAAGTGATGTCGGCGCACCCGTCGGCATCGAGCTCGACGAGCCACGAGCCGCGCGGCTTGTCGCCTTCGCCGAAGCTGTAGTGCAGGGGCGCGCCCGCGTACCGGATGTGATCGGCGAGCCGCTGCCGGCCATGGATGTGACCGAGCGCGGCGTAGTCGACGCCGTCGAACGCCGCGAGAGGGACGACATCGAGCCCGCCCTGCTGGATGTCGCGCTCGAGCTGCGGAGTCGGCTCGACGCCCGCCGCGAAGCAATGGGCGATCGCGACGGCCCGTGTGCCACTCTCGGTGGCTCGGCGACGCGCGAGATCGTCGCGGACGAGATCCATCGCGCGAGTGAGCGCCCCCTCCTGCGTGCGCACCTCGGGCCAGAGGTGGCGGAGGAGCGCGGGTTCGAGGTACGGGATGCCGTAGAAGTGCACGGGTCCGTGCTCGTCGGCGATCGTGATGGGCGTTCCGACGGCCGCCGGATCGGTCACCACGCTGATCCCTTCACGGAGGAGCCCCGACTGGAAGCCGAGGCGCGCAGCGGAGTCGTGGTTGCCGCTCGTGACGATCACGCGCGCCCCGGCGTCGGCGAGACCGCGCAGCGTGTCGGTGAGGAGGCTGTAGCAGTCACCCGCCGGAGCGGAGGAATCGAACACGTCACCGGCCACGACGACGACGTCGACCGCGTGCTCCCGCACCTGAGCGGTCAGCTCGGCGAGCACACCGCGCAGGGCATCGAGCGTGGAGTGACCGTGGAAGGTCCGCCCGATGTGCCAGTCGGAGGTGTGCAGGATCCGCATGCTTCCACGCTACGAGCGAGCACCGACATCGCCGCCGAGGCGTGCGGGCGACGGCGAGGATCGGAGGGTCAGTCCGCTGAGCCTTCCCGACGAGCCCGGCGACGGGAGCCGAGATCGACGACGCCGAGCACGAAGGCCAGCCCCAGGAACAGTGCCACGGCGGCCATCCCGTAGGCGTACGCGTCGTGGTAGACCTCCAGCGCGTGGCGACCGTCGTCTTCGCGGTAGATCGTCGCGTAGAACAGCGACAGCCCGACAGCGGTGCCCACGGCCGTTCCGATCCGCTGGCCGAGCTGCCCCACCGAGCCTGCGAGGCCCCCCGAGCGGGTGGGGATCTCGGCGAGGGTCAGCGTCTGGTTCGGGGCGACGACGAGGCCGGCCCCCACGCCCGTGACGAGCATCACGGCGGCCATCGCGTAGGCCACCACCCCGGGCGGAACCGTGTAGGCCACGACAGCCAGCGCCGTCACACCGAGGAGGACGATCGCCAGGCCCGCCACCACGAGCGGCCGCCCCAGGCGGCCCACGAGGTTGCCGCCGAACCACGCGCTGACCGCGCTCGCGACGGCGAACCCGATCGAGACCATGCCGGCGAAGACGGGCTGGAGCCCGATCCCCTCCTGCAGGAACAGCGTCGTGAGCAGGAACATCGCCGGGATCGCCGTGAAGTAGGCCGTCACGATCAGGGTGCCGTTGCGGAACGAGGCGACATCGAAGAGTCCGAACGGGATCAGCGGACTGCGCCCGGACGCCGCGTACCTCCGCTCCCACGCGATGAAGGCGGCGACGAACACACCGAAGACGGCCAGCGACCACCAGCGGCGGGGATCGTCGTCGGGAGAGCCGGTCGTGAACAGGAAGGGCCACATGAGGGTCAGCACGCTCACCGCGAAGAGCACCAGGCCTACGGGGTCGAGGTGCACGCGCCCCGGGGCCGGTCGGCGGGTGGCGGGGAGGAGCCAGACGACACCGGCGATCACGAGCACGCACAACGGCACGTTGAGCCAGAAGATCCAGCGCCAGCCGTCCTGCGGGCCGCCGAGGGCGATCATGAGACCACCGAGAGTGGGCCCGAACGCGGTCGCGATCCCGATCGTCGCGCCGAAGAGGCCGAACGCCCGCCCGCGCTCCTTGCCGACGAAGAGCTGCTGGATCGTGCCGAGCACCTGCGGCATCTGGATGCCGGCGGCCAGTCCCTGTACGAGCCGGGCCACCAACAGCACCTCGGTCGTAGGAGCGAGGGCGCACACGACGCTCGTCAGGGCGAACAGGCTCAGTCCGACGAGGAAGAGCACGCGCCGCGAGCGCTGATCCCCCAGTCGTCCGAACGGGACGAGGGCCAGACCGAACATCAGGACGTAGCCGGACACGACGAGCTGGAGCTCGGTGGACGCCGCGTCGAAGGCGGCTTCGATCGAGGGCAACGCGACGTTGACCTTGCTGAGGTCGAGGATCGTGAGCGCAGCCACCGACACGCACACCCAGAACGCGCGCCAGCGCTGACCGTGCGAGAGGGGAATGCTGGCGGTCTGTGGCGACGTCATCGCGTCCAGGCTACTGCTCGGCGGCCGCGCGGGCGTCGCGCTTCTGCTGCTGGAAGACCCGGATGGCCTCGTAGCGATCCGCCGAGCGTGCCCGACGTTTGGCCGCCTCGGCCTCCCGTGTCTTCGGGGGCGCGCTCGTGGTCAATCCGTCGACGAGCTGCCGCGTCGCCGCGGCGATCTGGGCGACGGCCTGCTCGAACGCCTCCCTGTTCACTTGCGACGGCGTCGTGGTGCCGGCGATCTTCCGGACGTACTGCAGGGCGGCATCCCGGCACTCCTCGTCGGTCGCGGCGGGGTCGAGGTTGTTGAGCGGCACGATGTTGCGGCACATGCCCCACACGGTACGTCGTCGCGGAGTCGTCCGACAGGGGTCGGTACGCTCGGTATCGTGCCCGAGAACGACCCCCTCGACCAGGCGGCCGATGCCGTCGACAGCGCCCTCGATGAGATCACGGGGGTGCCGACCGACGACGGGGAGATCGAGGAGTTCACCGCCAGCGGCATGACCCTCCTGGCCGAGGCACGCGGAGCGGAATCCGCCGAGACCACGTTCGTCCTCATCCACGGGATCGGGATGGGGCGGAAGGTCTTCGCCGATCTCGTCCGCCGGCTCCAGCCTCACGGCCGCGTCATCGCGATCGACCAGCCCGGCTACGGCGAGGCTCCCGAGCCGCCGCGGACGCCGACCATGGAACGCACCGCCGACCTCGTCGCCGCCTATCTGCACAAGATCTCCCGCGGCCCCGTCGTGCTGATCGGTCACTCGATGGGCACGCAGGTGGCCACCGAGGTCGCCGTCCGCCATCCGCAGACCGTCGAACGGCTGGTGCTCGTGGCCCCGACCGTCGACCGCCATCATCGGCACGCCCTCAGCCAGCTGGCGCGCCTCGGGGTCGACCTCCTCGGCGAGAGCCCCAAGGTCCTCCTCCTCGGTGCGCGGGAGTATCTGCGCGCCGGGCCGCACCTGCGGCGGAAGATGACGGCGATGCTCACGCACCGACCGGAAGACGTGTACCCGCGGGTCGAGGCACCCACGCTCGTGATCCGAGGGGAACGTGATCGCGTGTCGACGGTGCGCTGGTGCGCCGAGGTGACGGCCGCGCTCCCCGACTCCCGTCACTTCACGGTGTTCGGGCACGGCCACGAGACGCTCATCCGCGATGCGCGTCCGGCAGCCCAGCGGATCCTTCGCTTCTGCGACGAAGAGTAGGACGAGCAGCCCGGCGCCGGCTCACCCGGCCAGGTCCCGCGCGAGGGCCGCGATCTCGTCGTCGTCCATCGCGATGCCCGCATCGCTCAGCCTGCTGCGCAGGGCCTGCTCGATCGTCTCGGCGTCCTGGCCGCCGAGGTCTGCACGGGTCTGCACCACGACACCGTCCAGTCGCTCGGTCTCGGTGGTCTCGTTCTGAGCGAGGGCGGGCTCGGTCTGCACCCCGGCGGCGACCTCCTCCCCGTCGACGGGGAAGCCGTGCGCAGAGTCGCTCATCGCTGCGCCTCCTCGTCGCGCTCGGCCTGGGCGTCGGTGACGAGATCGGGATCGAGTCCCTGCTGGATCTCCGCGCTCTCCACGAACGGGTCGGAGATGTCCTCCGTCGCGTCCACGGGATCCGCCGAGCCGGTCCCGCCGCTGTCGTCCCGCTCCTCGTTTTCGCCCCGTCCGGATTCATCGGCGGGAGAGGGAGCGTCGTCGTCGGATGCTGAGGCACCGCCTCCCTCGGGGGCCCAGCCGCCGGAGGGCTCGGCATCGATCATGTCGTCGGGCAGGTCACGGGTCATGGCTTCCTCCTGGATCGCCCCGGAAAGGGGAAGGATTCCACCCTCGCGGGGAAGCGCCGTGCCGACGAGTCCCTTGACCGCAGACGCCGACGCGGCTAGAGGCGTCCGCCTGCGTCGCAGCCCGGTCAGCGGGGCGCGAGGATGTCGGAGCGCTCGGGGTGCGCGGCGAACCAGTCCGCGGCGTACCAGCACACCGGCTGCACCATACGGTCGGCACGCTCCTCGAGCTCGGCGACGGCGCGGTCGACCACCTCGGCGGCGTAGCCGTGCCCCCGGAAGGTCGGCACGGTGTAGACGCGCGTCATCGCGAGGGTCCGGCCGTCGTCGCGATAGTCGATGATGCTCACGAGGTCGTCGCCCCGGTGGAGCGTATAGCGGGAGGCGTCCTTCTCATCGGCGAACGTGAAATCGGTCACCCCTCCACGCTACGCCCGTCCGCCGCTGCGGCGGCCAGCCACGCGTCGACCTCTCGGCGCGTTCGCAGACGCACGACCGGCTCCCCGGCCGCCTGCCTCCTCGCCATGCGCTCTCGATTGGCCGCGAAGCTCGTCCAGGCCCAGCGGACGATGTTGCGCTCGGGGTCCCAGCGGAGCCAGTTCGACACCCGCTCGCGGTTGCCGTGCCACAGCTCCTCTCTCAGGAGGCCGCGGCGAAGCGTCCGGCCCAGCACCCGTCGCATCACGACGGCACGCGACGGATCGAGCCACACGACGACATCCGCGCCGCCCGGTGTCCCGGGGTCGAGGAGGCCCCGCAGCGAGCTGTTCCAGTTGCCCTCCGCCACCCAGCCCTCGGGGTGCGCGGCGACGAAGTCGCGCACGAGTTGGAGAGCCTCGTCGGGGTCGCGCTTACGCCAGTCGGCGTCCCAGAACACGGCGTCGAGCTCCAGGTGCGCCAGCCCCTGCTGCGCGGCGAGCCGACGGGAGAAGGTCGTCTTCCCCGAGCCCGAGGTTCCGACCACACGAAATCGGCGTCCAGAAGTGGTCATGAGTTGAGCAATCTGTCACATTCCGTCATCTGCGATCGACCATTATCCAGCGGTTTGACACACCGCGACACGCTTCGTCATAATCAAGCCCATGACTGACAACGCACGCATTCTGTCCGCCCGGGAGGCGAACGGATCTGCCGGCATCATGATGCCGCGTGTCGTCATGTGTTGTCGAATGTGTTGACGCTGACCAGCCGACCCGCTGACTCAGCCGCCGTCACCGACACGGTGACATCCGCCGGGTGCGCCCGCCGGTTCTGACCCGGGAATCCGGGAACGGCCGCCGCACCCCCGAGACCGATCCGCCGCCCACGACGCGGAGGTGGTGCTCTCGCCACAGGCCTCGCTGCCACTCGCAACACGCTGAACCCGCTCCGGCGCATCGCCCGGGTTCGTTCCGAAGGACTTCCGACCATGTCGAACACCGCTCTCCTGACCGCTCCCCCCGCGTCCCGCCACTTGCGCGCCGTGGAGGATCTCGCCCCCCGCCGCCCGGCCGCCGCTCCCACCCCGGCGCCGCGTCCGGACGCCGCACCCGCGCCGCG
>NZ_JASGDO010000026.1:0-13332 GCF_047607225.1 Microbacterium sp.
CTCCCGCCGCGCCGCCCGACCGGCCGCCGCTCCCCCGCGACGCGCCCCCGACGACGGCACCGTGCTGGCCGGTTCCGAGCCCGTTCGCCGACCGCGCACCGCCCTGTACGTCAGTCTCGGGGTCGTCGGCGCGCTGCTCCTGTTGGGCGGCGCCGTCACGGCCCTGGCCCTCGTGCTCGGCGGAGGCTGACGATGGCGGAACGCGCTGCTCCTCGACGACTGCGCACCAGCACCCTCGTGGGCGCCGGTGGCGTGCTCGCCGTGGTCGCCCTGGTGGTGACCCTCGCCGTCGTCTGGCCGGGCTACGACGCCCGGCAGACACCCCTCGACGACGGCACGTTGTGGGCCGTCCAGACGGGCGCGGGCGACGGGTACGCGCGGGTCAACCTCGAGCTCGGCGAACTGGACACCGTGAAGACCGCCGAGAACGCGAGCTCGCTGGCGCAGACGGGCGATCGGCTCTTCGTCTTCGCCGAGAGCGACACGCAGTTCGCCGATGTCAACCCCGCCACCCCGCCGGACCTGACGGCCACGAGTGAGGACGCCTTCACGCGGGCACCCGCCGGGACGGTGCAGACCGTGTCCGCCGGTGACTTCCTCGTCTTCCGTTCCGACGTCGGCGGCGTCTACGCCGGCACCCTCTCCGGCGGCGGTCGCACTCTGGCGATCGACCCGTACGCCGACGTGGAGGTGGCCGAGGGCGAAGAGCGGCCCCGGTTCGTCGCGACGGCGGTCACCGTCGACGCCGACGGCATCGTCTACGCGTACTCGGCCGAGGAAGGGCGCGTCGTGCGCGCCGCCGCCGATACCGGGCGGATCCTCGGTGAAGACCCGGTCGCCGGGACGATCGACGACGCCCAGCTCACCGCCGTCGGCGGCCGCTGGGCGCTCCTGGACGAATCGACGGGAGCGGTCACGCTCTCCGGGCGGGATGATGCGATCGCCACCGACGCCGTGGCAGGCGCGAAGCTCCAGCGCGCCGCCACGGGCGACGGCGACGTGTACCTCGCCGACACGGAAGGACTGATCCGCATCTCGCGCGACGCGGGCACGGCCGAGCGGATCGTCGCCGAGACCCTGGGGACACCTGCGGCTCCCCTGACCCAGAACGGCACCACCTACGCCGCCTGGCTGCGCGACGGCGCCGGGGGCGGCACGCTCTGGACGAGCACCGACCCCGCGCTCAATCCCCTCGACTACGGCTCGGGGACCCTCGGCGAGCAGGTGGACCCCGACTTCCTGACCAACGGCACCCGCATCGCCCTGAACGAGCGCAGCTCGGGCTGGGTATGGACGGTCCCGGCGGGCGCCCTCGTCGCGTCGTCGCAGCAATGGGCGCTCGACGAGACGGCCGAAGCCTCCCCTGACGACGACACCGTCGCCGAGCGGGTGCTGGAGCCCAAGCCCCCGGTGGCCGTGGACGACGCCTTCGGCGTGCGGGCGGGATCCGTCGCGCAGCTGCCGGTCCTGCTGAACGACCACGACCCGAACGAAGACGTGCTGAGCCTCGACGTCTCCTCCCTGAAGGGACTCGACCCGGCGTTCGGCACCGTCTCGGTCACGGGCGCCGAGCAGAGCCTCGTCGTCCACGTCGCAGAAGGCGCGAGCGGATCGGCGACGTTCCGTTACCGCGTGACCGACGGCACGCGCAGCGACGGGCTGCTCTCGAACGAGGCGACCGTCACCCTCACGGTCGTCGATCCCGACACCAACCGTGCTCCGGCGCCGTGCGACCCCGACGACTGCCTCGCCGAGCGGCCGCGTCCCACGGTCGCTCCGGGCGGCACCGTCACCTTCGACGCCCTCTACGGCTGGGTCGACCCCGACGGCGACCCGCTGTACCTCGCGGCGGTGGACAACGAGACGGGCGTCGGTTCGGCCGCCGGCCAGCCCAGCGGCACCGTGACCTACCAGCACCCCGACGCGCAGAGCGACGAGGCGATCGACGTGACCCTCATGCTGACGATCGCCGACGCCAGGGGCGCGACCACTCGACGCGCGGTGACCGTCGCGGTCACCCCGACACCGCGCCTGACCGCGCAGTCGTTCGCCGCGACGGGGGTGGCGGGAACGCCGCTGTCGATCGATCTCTCGACGCGCGTGTCCGGCGCCTCCGGGGCGCCGGTGCTCTCCAGCGCCGTCGTCCTGGACGAGGCGGCTGCCACGGTCTCCCCCAACGTCGCGGGGCTGAGCATGGAGTTCACCGCCGAGCGAGCCGGCTCCTACCTCGTGCAGTACACCGTCCGCGACGACCGCGGCGAGGAGACCGCCTCGGTCCGGGTGACCCTGCGCGATCCCGACGAGACCGCCATCTCCACCCCGCCGCTCACGGCCTTCGTCCGGCCGGGCGAGGACGCCACGGTCGATGTGTTCCCGCCGGTGTCGAATCCGGCCGGGCTCGTCCTGCTCCTGAGCGACCTGCGTCCGGAGAGCGCCCCGGGAGCGACCCTGAGCGTCGACCTCGTCGGTCAGAGCATGATCCGCGCGAGCGGTTCGACCGACGACGGGTCGCCGGGTGTGCTGGGAGTCGTGCGCTATCGCGTGTCGGACGGCACGGGTGGCGCGGCGGCGAGCGCGGACGGCGAGCTGACGGTCATCCTCCTGGATTCCCCGCGCAGCGACCCGCCGATCGCCGTCGACGACGTCGTCACCGTCCGAGCCGGCGCCCAGATCGACATCCCGGTGCTCGAGAACGACAGCGCACCCGGAGGGGCGCTGTTCTCGATCGACCCGTCGACGATCGTCAACGAGAACGACGCCGGACTCGCCTTCGCCACCGGCCGGGTCGTGCGCTATCTCGCTCCGGACCAGCCGGGCACCTACGGCATCGGCTACACGATCTTCCGACTGGGCTTCCCCGATGCCACCGACTCCGCGCGCGTCATCGTCACGGTGGTCGGCGACGAGGCGAACCGCCCGCCGCTGCCGCGTGTGCTGGAAGGGCGCGTCCTCAGCGGCGAGTCGGTGCGGATCCCCTTCGACCGCTACGGCGTGGACCCCGACGGCGACGCCGTCACCCTCGACCGCATCGTCAGTCAGCCGGCGCAGGGCGGCTCGGCGACGATCTCACCCGAAGGCGACGCGATCGTCTACACGAGCCCCGACCAGTTCAGCGGCCAGGACTCCTTCCGCTACCAGGTGCGCGATGCGGAGGGGGCGACGGGAACCGCGGAGGTACGAGTGGGCGTGCTCGCCGCCGCCTCCGACCCGAGCCCGGTGACCTTCAGCGACTACCTCCAGATCCAGGTCGGTGCCGACAGCACCGCTGTCGTCCGTCCCACCGACAATGACCTCGACCCGGCGGGCGGCACACTCACCCTCGAGTCGGTCGAGCCCAACGCTCCCGCCGGCTCCGAGGAGTACGCGACGCTGGCGGGCCTGCTGGGCGAGGTCGAGGGCGACCAGGTCACGCTCCGGGCCGGCGAGACGCCGGGCACGAGCTCGTTCGTGTACACCGTGAGCAACGCCAACGGAGACACCGCGATGGGCCTCATCGTCGTCAAGGCCGTCCCGACTCCCGTGCCCGACTATCCCGTCGTCAGCGACACGACGCTCACGATCGAGACCCGGGAAGCCTTCCCCGCGGGGGTCGACGTGCTCAGCGGCAAGGTCGCGTGGAACACGGGCGACGTCTCGGGGCTGCGCCTGCAGCTGTGGGGCACGCACCCGGGGGTCCGCGTGGAGGGAACGAGGATCTCGGGGCAGATTCCCTCGGAGTCACTGCTGATCCCCTTCCAGGTCTCCGGGACGTCCTTCGACGGCACGGATGTCGTCTCGTACGGATTCCTGCGGGTGCCGGGCGACCGCGATGCGCGACTGGCCCTCCGGGCCGACGCCGCCCAGCTCGAGGTCCGCGAGAACGAGTCGCGGGATCTCGATCTGCGAACGGCGATCGCGATCCCGAGCGGCCGCACGCTGGACGTGGACGCGTCCGGGGTCCGAGCCGGGGGTGCGAGGGCGAACGCGCGCTGTGAGCTGGTGTCGGGGACCACGATCCGCTACACCGCGGGAGCCGACGCGCCGTGGACCGACACCTGCGTCGTGCCGGTCAAGCTCGACGTCCAGGATGACTACACCTACCTCACGGTGCGCGTGCGCATCGAGGCGGAGGAGCCCCAGCCGAGCCTGCGGAGCGCATCGATCACGGTGGGACCGGGGCAGAGCCAGGAGTACGACCTCACCGGGATGGTCCGGTGGGCGGGCAAAGAGGATTGGGACGCCCTCGCCTTCGCCGAGTCGTACCGCGGCGACCAGTTCACCGTGACGAGGTCGGGGTCGACGCTCACCGTCACCGCCGACGACGCCGCGCGTCCAGGACGCGAGGAACCCGTGAACGTCTCCCTCTCCAGTCACCCGGAGGCGGAAGCGGCGGCCCTCCTGCTGACCGTCGGGCCGGCTCCGTCGCAGCTTCCCAAGGGCGGGACAGCGAGCGAACGCTGTTCCCAGTCCGGCGGCGCTTCCTCCTGTCTCATCACGGTCGTCGGCGTCCCGGGAGAGATCAACCCGTTGCCCGGCACGCCGCTCGCGCTGGTCTCGGTGCGCTCGCCCGCCAACTGTCCCGGCGTCACGTTCCGCAAGGAGAGCGCCACGACGGTGCGCGCCTCCTGGTCGGCCGACACCCCCGGCCGCGCCGACTGCAGCGCCGGCTTCGTCGTGGCCGACGCCCAGGGCCGGCAGTCGGCCGGTGAGCGCAACGGCACCGTGCTGCTCGATCTGCAGGGGCTTCCGGCCGCGCCCACCCGGGTGGAGTGGACGGCGTTCACCGCCGGGACGGTGACCCTCCGCGTCATCTCGGATGCGACGTCGTATCCGGGCGTGGACGGCTTCCGGATCTCGGCGGGCGGTCGCGTGGTCGCGACGTGCGATGCGTCGGGGGCGTGTCCCGCGATCGAGGCCGAGACGGGCGTGCCGGTCACCTACCAGGCGCGCGCGTTCAGCTCGGTCGGGGAATCCCGCGGCTCGGTGCAGGTCAGCGCCTGGCCCTACGCCGCACCGGCCGCTCCCACGGGAGCGGAGGTCACGCCCACCCCCAACGGCAACACGGGCGGCGTGGCCACGATCACCGTCACCGGGGTCGATCCCACCACCGGCACCCTCACGCTCTCGGGGGGCGCCTCGGGCGAGGTCACCCAACCGGTGCGCGGGTCCAGCGTCGTCTTCCGCGACTACGACATCGGGTCGAACAGCCCCGTCTCCCTCACGGCGACTCCCCTCACCCGCTTCGAGCTGCCGCCGATCCCCGGCGGCTCCCAGACCGGAACGAGCTTCAGCTTCCGCGCGAACGGGATCGGGGCGCCCTCGCTGAGCCTCGAGGTCACCGCGTCACGCAGCAGCGATCCCGGAACGGTGACGGCCACGGCCACCGTCCTGCCCGACGGGACGGGCGACCGGATCGTCGTCGGCTTCACCCTGGACGGGGTCTGCACGCCCGATGAGCAGGTCGCCGCGGCCGGCGGCACGGTGTCGCGCACCTTCACGGGTCAGGAACTGTGGCGGGAGGCGACGGTCACCGCCTGCGCCGTCACCGAGCGAAGCGGCCAGCGATTCGGGCGCACCGAGAAGTCCGGCTCGGCGACGCCGGTCTCCGGGGTCCCCACCCCGACCGGGTCGGCGACCTATGCCATCGACAACCGCTCCTCTCAGCGCGGCGCCACCTTCACGTGGGACCGGTTCGCTCGCACGCCGGATCTGCGGGCGTCGTGGCCCTTCGAGGTGCGTTATCGGGCGCGCGGCGAGGAGTCCACCGACTTCCGCTCACTGTTCCCCGAGTTCGGTGACCCGGGCGCCATCACCGCCGTCTCGTGCAGCCGACTGTTCGGCTGTGGTGACCCGGTCTCGGTCACGGCGGACGGGCCGGCGTACCGCGCTCAGGTGGTGTTCCCGACCTACTGCGAGAGCGACCCCGACGGCGTCCGGCCCGGCACCGGCGACATCACCGTGCGCGCCAACCCGAGCGACTACACGACGTCCCGGTCGGAGGCGACCGACGATGCGGGCCGGCTCTCCCTCACCTACACGATCGCCTGGTCGGGAAGGCTCGCAGGGCTGGACTCGGCCTCATACACGGTGCTCTGCGAGCCGCCGACTCCCGACCCGGAGCCCGAAGAGCCCGATCCCGACCCGGACCCGGCCGGCCCGTGATCCCCCTCGCTTCCCTCCCCCGTCACCCGTTCCCCTCGAGAGGACCCCGATGACCGTCACCGCGGAACAGACCGCCTGGTTCCAGGAGACCTTCACCTCGCTCGTCGACAACGTGGAGCAGGTCGTGCTCGGCAAACGCCACGTCGTCGAGCTGGCGTTCACGGCGATGCTCTCCGAGGGACACCTGCTCCTGGAGGACGTCCCCGGCACCGGAAAGACCTCGCTCGCCCGGGCGATGGGGCAGAGCGTCCAGGGCACGAGCACGCGCATCCAGTTCACTCCCGACCTCCTCCCCGGAGACGTCACCGGCATCACGGTGTACGACCAGCGCAGCGGTCAGTTCGACTTCCACCAGGGGCCGATCTTTGCGAACATCGTGCTCGCCGACGAGATCAATCGCGCGTCACCCAAGACGCAGTCCGCCCTCCTGGAGGTGATGGAGGAAGGTCAGGTGACCGTCGACGGGATCACCCGCCGCGTGGGCGTGCCGTTCCTCGTCGTCGCCACGCAGAACCCCGTGGAGCAGGCCGGCACCTACCGGCTCCCCGAAGCCCAGCTCGACCGCTTTCTGCTCCGGACGAGCCTCGGCTACCCCGATCACGCCGCCACGGTGCGGATCCTGGAGGGAAGCGGAGCGCCGCGCCGCGAGGTCTCCTCGATCATCAGCCCCCAGGGGGTCGTGGGGATGGCCGATATCGCGCGCGACGTCTATCTCAATCCACTCGTGCTCGACTACATCGCGCGGATCGTGGAGGCCACCCGGCTCGCCTCGCAGGTGCGCATGGGCGTGAGCGTCCGCGGCGCCCTTGCGCTCACGAAGGCCGCGAAGACGTGGGCGGTCGCTCACGGTCGCGGCTACGTCACGCCCGACGATGTCAAGGCGCTCGCCGAGCCGGTGCTCGCCCACCGTCTCATCCTCGACCCCGAAGCGGAGTTCGACGGCGTCACGGCACAAGCCGTCATCGGCCAGGTGCTGCTGGACACCG
The DNA here is from genome assembly GCF_047607225.1 of Microbacterium sp. Lineage (GTDB taxonomy): Bacteria > Actinomycetota > Actinomycetes > Actinomycetales > Microbacteriaceae > Microbacterium. The sequence continues at coordinate 7,128 of NZ_JASGDO010000026.1, forward strand.
TTCCCCCCAGCCAGCGGGACACCGTGTGAGCTTTCCCACCGAGTCGCGCCTGACCCGTACCGTCGCAGGTTCCGACGGCACGGGCATCTCGCGCACCCGCTACTCGACCGCCAGTTCCTCGACGGCGCTGGCGCTGCGCGGTCTGCGCTCGTGGCGGCGGGTACGCGCAGCCGCGTCGGCGGCGGGCGCGTGGGTGGCCGGGACGCTCACGGTGGCCGGCTGGACGCTGCTGTCGGTCGCCGTCGTGGGAATCGGGATCGGACTGGCGTTCGGATGGCTGGAGTTCGTGGCCGCCGGCGTCGTCTCGGCCGTGCTCATCGTGTTGTCGATCCCGTTCCTGTTCAGCGCCCGTTCCTACGACGTCGACCTCACCCTCGAGCACGACCGGGTGGTGGCGGGCAGTCCTGTCAGCGGGACCCTGACGGTGAGGAACACGGGGCGCGGGATCGCCCTTCCGGGGCGCATCGACATCCCGATCGGCGACGGGCTCGTCGACGTGTACATCCCGCTCCTGCGCAGCGACCACGTCCACGTCGACCAGGTCATCGTCCCCACCCACCGGCGCGGCATCGTCCATGTCGGCCCCGCCCGCACGGTTCGCGGAGACCCTCTCGGGATCCTCCGCCGCGAGGCGACGTGGGCCGATCGCCACACCCTGTACGTCCACCCCGTCACGACGGCGCTGCGCAGCACGACGGCAGGATTCATCCGCGACCTGGAGGGCAGCGCCTCCCGGATGGTCGTCGACTCCGACATCTCCTTCCACGCGATCCGCGAGTACGTGCCGGGCGACGCCCAGCGCAACGTCCACTGGAAGTCGACAGCCAAGACCGGCACCCTCATGGTCCGCCAGTACGAGGAGACGCGACGCTCCCGCATGGTGATCGCGTTGGCCGCGTCGGAGGCGGAGTTCGCCACCGACGAGGAGTTCGAGCTCGCGGTGAGCGCCGCCGCCTCGCTCGGCGTCCGCGGCATCCGCGATGGACGCGACGTCGACGTGGTGCTGGGCGGGGAGCTGCCCGAGCTCGTCCGGGCCTCGGCGCGGTCGATGCGCGAGCTTGCCACCGTGACGGCGCGGACCCTCCTCGACGACCTGTCCTCGGTCGAGCGCGCGCCTCGCGTGAGCGTGCTCGCCGACGTCACGTCGCTCGCCGCCGAGACCCACCCCGACGCGTCGATCGCCTTCCTCGTGTGCGGATCGACGCAGACCGCGCGAACCCTGCAGGCGGCAGCCCTCGCCTTCCCCACCGATGTGGCCGTCGTCGCGGTGATCTGCAATCCCGAGGCCGAACCGGGTTTCCGGCGCCTCGCATCGATGTCGGTCCTCTCGATCGGTCTCCTCGAGGACCTCCGTCTCCTCCTCGCCCGCGGAGCGCAGTCATGAGCGCCGCCCCGCCACTGCGGCGGCGATCGGCACGCCGCGCCGATCGCGCCTCGGCCTCGGCGCTGCTGGTCGCGGCGGGTCTGCTGGACCTCCTGTTCCTCATCGCGGCGGTCACCGCGTGGCCGATCTACCAGACCCCCGCCTTCGTGGTCGTGGTCGTGGTCGCCCTCGCGTCCGCACACCTCATCGCCGCGGCCGGCCTGCGCTGGCGCTGGTCGGGGTGGTGGGTCGCGCTGGCCACGATCGGCGTCTACGTGCTCGTCGGGACTCCGGTCGCAGCGCCCGCGCTCGTCACCGGCGGAGTGGACCAGGCCCTCGTCGCCCTCCGCGGTGTCGTCACCGCGCCGGTCACCGGTTGGAAGGACCTCCTCACACTGGAGCTTCCGCTGGGCAGCTACCAGACGATCCTCGCGCCCGCGTTCCTGCTGTGGCTCGCCGTCCCCACCGCGGCACTGTCCCTCGCGTGGCGCTCTCGGCGGTGGTGGGTCCTCGCTCCCGCGCTCGGACTGGCGCTCACGGCGTTCGGCGTGGTGTTCGGGGCACCGACCATCAGCGCACCGGTGCATTGGGGACCGGTGACCGTCACCGGCGCCCGAGAGATGGCAGCCGGGGCGGCCGCGCTCCTGGTCGCACTGGGCTTCCTCGTCTGGCGCACGCTCTACGAACGCCGCCGTGCGTTGCGGGCCGCCGAGGCGGCGACGGGCGTCCGCACCACGAGCAGGACGACATCGGCCACGCTCGGGCGCGTGGTCATCTCGATCGGCATGGTCGTCGCGGCGGTGGTCGTCGGGGCGGTCGCCGCGCCCTGGGCCCTCGCCGGCGCGCCACGGCAGGTGCTGCGCTCCGAGATCGATCCGAGGCTGGAGATCCAGCAGAGCCTGAGTCCCCTCGCGGAGTACCGGTCGTTCTTCTCGGATGATGTGGTCGACGACGTGCTTTTCACCGTCTCGGGCGGTGGCGAGCGGGTGCGCTTGGCCACGCTGTCCTACTACGACGGACGGCTGGCGCGCGTGCTGGATCCCGCGGCGGCCGCGGGCGAGCAGGCGACGGCGTTCGTGCGAGTCCCCTCCGCCCTCTCCGCCCCCGCGGGGACGCGGCCCGAGTCGGCACAGATCACGATCGGCGGCTACCGCGGCATCTGGATGCCGACGGTCGACGTGCTCACCGCGGTGCAGTTCCGCGGCCCGGACGCCTCGTCTCTGGCCGACGGCTTCTTCTACAGCGAGTCGGCGCAGATGGCCGTGCAGCTGAGCGATCCGGGTCTGGGGTCCGGCTCCGAGTACCGCCAGGACGCGGCCATCTCCACCCGACTTCCCGCCGTGGCCGACCTCGTGCCCGGGGGCTCGTCCCCCCGCTTCGCCCCCGAGACGGTCCCCGAGAGTCTCCAGGAGTGGATGCGGATGCAGGAGGCGCCGGCCGGAGGCCAGGGGCTTCAGCTGCTCATCGATCGTCTGCGCGCTCGCGGATACCTCAGCCACGCGCTCACCGTCGACCCGTCCGCGCCACCGCGGTGGCAGGCCGATCTCGGCGACTACACCTTCGCCCCGAGCCGCGCCGGACACTCCACCGACCGCATCGATGCCTTGTTCAGCGCCCTCGTGCAGCGACAGAACGAAGTGGGAGGCGACGAGGACGACCGTCTCGTGGCCGCCGTGGGTGACGACGAGCAGTTCTCCGTCGCGGCGGCGATGATCGCCGATCAGCTCGGTTTCGCCGTCCGCATCGTGGTCGGCGCGCGACTGTCGGGCGAAGATCTCCCCGCGTGCGAGGGCGGCTGCCGCGGTGGGGACATCTCGGCATGGATCGAGGTGCAGGACGTCTCGGGCGTCTGGGTTCCGATCGATGTGACCCCGCAGTGGAAGGCGGGAATGTCGCCGGACGACCTGCAGAACCGCGACCCCGAGGTGCCGACGGAAGTGCACGAGCAGAACGCCGAGCAAGTCCTCCCGGGCGAGGCGGATCCTGCCGATGCCGGCGACAGCCCCGAGGATCCCGGTGAGGACGCAGCCGACTGGAGCGGACTGTGGTCGGCGCTGCGCATCGGCGGCATCAGCGCCCTTGCGCTCCTGATCCTGATCGGACCGTTCCTCCTCGTCCTCATCGCCAAGGCGGCGCGACGGCGCTCCCGGCGCTCGGCGCCCGACGCCGTCGACCGCGTCACGGGCGGCTGGGACGAGTACGTGGACGCGGCGATCGACAGTGGGCTCCCGGCGCCGCCCACCCACACGCGGCAGGAACTGGCCACGCTGCATGCCGAATCCGCACCGGGCAGCCGAGCGACGACGCTCGCCTCCTGGGCCGACCGTTCCGTCTTCGATGTGGCCAGCCCCTCCGCCGAGGACTCCGAGCGCTTCTGGCAAATCGTGGAGGAGGAACGCTCCCGACTGATCGCCGACCGCGGGTTCTGGGCCCGGCTTCGAGCTCGCCTCTCGCTCCGGTCACTCCTGCGCCGGCCGGCGCGCACCGAGCGCGAGGCCGTACCTCGCCGACGCGACGCGAGACGGAGGACCGCATGACGGGTGAGAGCATGAACAGGACAGATCGGTGGGGACGGAACGCATGACGGAGATCACGGGGCTCGTGCTGGCGGGCCAGGCCATCATGGCGGTGGCCGTGTACGTGTGGATCGCTCTCGCGCTCTCGGCGGTGTTCCGCAAGGCGGGTGAGCAGCCCGGCAAGGCGTGGGTGCCGGTGCTCAACGCCTGGGTTCTGTTCGTCCTGGCCGGCATGCGCGGGTGGTGGTCGGTCGTCGTGGCCGGCGCGGTGGCCGTCGGCGCCGGCGTCTCGGTCGGCCTCGGCGGGGTGTTCGGCGCGGCGGCGCTGGAGGCGTCGTTCGAAGGCGACACCGCCGGCGCCCAGTCCGCCCTGCTGATGGCGACGCTGATCCCCGGCGTCGTGTGGCTGGCCGTCCTCGCATTCGCGTTCGTGCTCCACATCCGCCAGCAGATCGCCCTCAACGCGCGGTTCGGCCTCGGCACGGGATCGATCGTGCTCGGCGTGCTGCTCTTCCCGGTCTGGGCGAGCATCGTCGGATGGGGCTCGGCCCGGTGGCTCGGCGACAGGCCATCCGGCCATCCGGCGCCCGGCCAGGCCGCCCCCGCCCCGGCCGCTCCGGTCGTTCCGCCGTTGGCCGACTTCTCGTCGCGCCCGGCGGGCACCTCGCCGTTCGCCACCACCTCCGCGCCCTTCGCCGCCAGCCCCGCCCCCGCATCGGCACCGCCGTTCCTCACGCCCGAGCCGCCCGTCGTCGAGCCCCCGGCTCCGGCCACCGCGGCTGCCGACGCACCTCCACCGTCGGCGGCACCGTTCGGCGGCAATCCCTGGGCTCCCCCGGTTCCCTCCGCCCCTCCCGCCACCGGGACCCCCGTGGCGCCCGCGGCCCCGTCGCCAGGAGTACGCGACGCGGGAGCCGGGTCGGGCTCCGAGACCGGCGAGCACACCGTCATCGTCGATCGTCGCGCCACGACCTGGTCGCTCCTGCTCCCCGGCGGCGCCCAGGCGACGCTGACGGGATCGGCTGCCGTCCTCGGACGCAACCCGGTCGCCCCGGCCCACGCGCCGCACGCACAGCCGGTCGCGATCGACGATGTCACGCGGACGGTCTCCAAGACCCACGCCCTCCTCTCTCGCAGCGAGGCCGGATGGACGATCAGCGACCTGAGTTCGACGAACGGCGTCTTCGTGGGCCCGACCGCCGACACCGCGACCGAGGTCGTCGGCGTAGCCGAGGTCGATGGACCGTTCTTCCTCGGCGACGCGGCGATCGTGCTGCGCAGGGACGCATGAGCCGGCTGCACACGACGGTGGGAGCACACACCGACACGGGACGGCGACGCTCCGTCAACGAAGACGCGTACCTGGCGCAGATGCCGGTGTTCGTCGTCGCCGACGGGATGGGCGGCCACGACGCGGGCGACCGCGCCAGCGCCGCCGTCGTGGAGGTCTTCCGCTCGCTCGCGGGCCGCGACGAGGTGAGCGTCGACGATGTCACACGCGCCGTCGATGCCGCCCACTCGGCGGTCGGATCGATCGCCGCCGCCACGTCCCGCGGCGCCGGTTCGACCCTGACCGCCGTGCTCGCTGTCCGGCACGACGGGGAGTTGCGCTGGCTCGTCGTCAACATCGGCGACTCGCGTGTCTACCGATTGGTCGGCGATCGGCTCGAGCAGGTCACGGTGGACCACTCCGTCGCTCAGGAGATGGTGGACGCCGGACGCCTCTCCCGAGAGGAGATGGCAGCCTTCCCCGGCCGCAACGTCATCACCCGCGCAGTCGGGGAGGAACGCAGTGCCGCTGACTACTGGCTCCTCCCGATCGTCACCGGGGAACGGCTCCTGCTGTGCTCCGACGGACTGACGACGGAGCTGTCGGACGAGGCAATCCGTGCGGGACTGCTGATGGGCGGCGCCCCGGGTCGCACGGCGCAGGCGCTCGTGTCGCAGGCGGTCACCCTCGGCGGACGGGACAACGTCACCGCCGTCGTGGTCGACGTCGTGGCCGGGGGCGTGAGTCCGGCCGCAGAAGACGTGACCGGCGGCCTGTCGCTGTCGGCGGAGTCGACGACGATCGAGGCGGCGACGATCCGGACACGGCGCAGCCGCGGGCGAGCCGGATGAGCGTGGAGAGCCGGCGGGTTCAGCATGGCTGAGGAAGGAGCGAGGATGATCGACGACGACCACACGCGACGGAGTGACCGAAGCGTCCCCCTTCCCGACGAGGGAACGCGGGTCGTGGCGCGCCTCGTCCCGGGCGACGCGGCCTCCGCCGACGACGAGGCGACGCGACGGCGCACGTCCCCCGGCCGCGGGCCCGTCACGCCAC
>NZ_JASGDO010000027.1:0-21353 GCF_047607225.1 Microbacterium sp.
AGTGCGACGTCAGGCGTGGACGGACGCGCCGGCGGCGAGCCGCGCCGCCGCGCGTTCCTCCGCGGCGTCACTCCCCTCGCCGCCGCGGAGGAACGCGCGGCGGCGCGGCTCGCCGCCGGCGCGTCCGTCCACGCCTGACGTCGCACTGCACGTCCCCGGGGGGCGCCGGTCGGCAATCAGTCGAACCGCGCACCCTCGGGGCGGGAGCGCCGCGTCGCGAGGAGGAGCACGATGAGTGGTCCGACCGGCAGCAGTGCGAGCACGACCCACCACCCGGAGAGGTCGGAGTCGTGGAGGCGCCGCACCGCCACGGTGTAGCCGGGCACGAGAGTCAAGAGCATCCATACACCGGAGGCGATGAGGATGCCCGCGACGAGAGCCGTCTGCGGCGCAGCAGTCGGAGCGACGGAGAACAGGGTGATGTTGGCGGCCAGCCACGGCCCGAAGGGGCCGAACAGCAACGCCGGCTGCGGCAGACGATGCTCGATCAGCCACGGCAGCACGAACTGCGTCAGCGTCACGACGACGAGGTTGATGAGCATCCACCACCAGTACTCGCTGCGGCTGGCGCGGCCCCGTAGCCGGAACGCGTTCGCGACGAAGCGCACGAACGCCTCGCCCGGACCGGCACCGACGATCGGCGGCGACTCGGGATCCAGCGCGGGGGAAGCCATCCTCCGAGCCTAGGGCCGCGGGTTCGTACGGGTGGTGAGCGCACGAACGAACCCGTCAGCGACGCAAGAGAAAACGCCCGATCAGAGGTGCCGTGCGGCGTCTGATCGGGCGTCGATTGGTGGCCCCATCCGAAGCGCTTGCAAGTAATTCACCTCTCTTAGAGGCACTGCGCCACGCACTTCGAAACGGACCGATCGCTCGCACACTCCTGCGGCCGGCGCGCCGCGTGCCGGCGGGAACGCGTCCCATGAAGCAGGTCACAGCTGCGGTTAGGGACGAACTCGTTGCGGGCTATGAATCGGGGCTCGGCGTCTACGAGCTCGCGCGGAAGCACGGGTTGCACCGCTACACGGTTGCGCAGCACCTCACTACGGCGGGGGTCGTCATGCGGCGCACCATCACCGACGACGAGAAAACGAAAGCCCGAGCGCTCTACCTGTCCAGCGCGAGCTTCGCTGAGATCGGACGACAACTCAAGCGAGACCCCGCCACCGTCAAGAAGATGGGTCTGCCGCACGGATAGGTGACGGGTTTTAGTCACGCCGCGAGGGCGACGTCGGTGTTCATGATTGCTTCGTACTCGACCGGGGTCAAGCCGTGGAGCCGCTTCTGCCGGCGGCGTCTGTGGTAGGTGCGTTCGATCCAGGTGACGATGGCGATGCGGAGCTCGTCGCGGGTGGCCCAGGAGCGTCGGTTGAGGACGTTCTTCTGCAGCAGGCTGAAGAACGATTCCATCGCCGCGTTATCGCCCGCCGCGCCGACTCGGCCCATTGATCCGACCATCCCGTGATGGTGCAGAGCGCGGACTATCTTCCTCGCGCGAAACTCGGATCCTCTGTCCGTGTGGACTACGCAGCCGGCGACGTTTCCGCGCCGCGCGACGGCACTGTTGACAGCGTCGACCGCGAGACGAGCCTTCATCCGGTCGCTGATCGAGTACCCCACGATCCGGTTGCTGAACACGTCTTTGATGGCGCAGAGGTAGAGCTTGCCTTCACCGGTCTTGTGCTCTGTGATGTCGCTGAGCCAGAGCTGGTTCGGCGCGTCGGCGGTGAACTCCCGGCGCACGAGATCATCGTGGACCGGCGGGCCAGTACGCCGGCTCTTCCCACGGCGACGCTTCCCGAACGCGGACCACCAACCGTTGTCACGGCAGATCCGCCATGCCGTCCGTTCCGCCATGACCTCGCCCGCGTCGCGGGCCTCGTCGAGGAGGAACCGGTAGCCGAACTCAGGGTCGTCGCGGTGCGCGTCGAACAACGCGTTTGCACGATACGCCGCAACGAGTTCAGCATCGGTGATGGGGGTTGCCAGTCATCGGTAATACGGCTGGCGAGCGAGCTTGAGCACCCGGCACGTCACCGCGACGGGAATCCCGTCGACGGCGAGCTCGGTCACGAGCGGGTAGAGCCTATTCCCGGCAGGTTCGCCTGCGACAAATACGCCGCCGCCCGCCGCAGCACCTCGACCTCTTGCTCCAGCAGCCGGATCCGCTTGCGCGCCTCCCGCAGCTCCGCACCCTCGGACCGGGTCACGCCCGGCTTCGTGCCCTCTTCGACCGCGGCACGCCGCAACCACTTCGTAAGGGTCATCGGGTGAACCCCGAAGTCGGTCGCGATCTGCTCGATCGTCACTCCGGGCTCGCGGCCCCGAGCGACGCGCACGACATCGTCACGGAACTCCGAGGGATAGGGCTTGGGCACGATGACATCCTTCCAGGGCACCCTCCCGGGCAACCCAACTCAGATGTCACCTACCGGTGCGGCAGACCCGGCCTCTCCCCGCTTTAGTCGCACTGCTGACCGAGCCCGGCGACCACACCGTGGACACCCGCGAGCCAAGCGACCGTCGCTGGCGCGGCGGGCCTCTGCCCCATGACGAATGGATCGAAGCGGTGGTGTGGGCCACGTTGCTGCAAGAACACATTCCTGGGCTATCTGTCCGCATACGGCCAGTGTCGTAGCGACGCTCAAACATGGCGCACCACCGAAGGTGGTGATCATCCTTCACTCGGTCTACACCCATCGAAGGATGATCACCGCTTCTTTCACGTTGTTGTGAGGGCTGTTGGGGCCGCGGCGGCCGCGCGGAGAACCCACTGGCGTCAGTACTGAGCGCGGGGCCTGGTGAGGACTAGTGTGCTGCGGTGTACGCCTCCATGACCTTCTTCGGCACGCGACCACGCTCACTGACCTGGAAACCGTTCGACTTCGCCCAGCTGCGGACAGCGGCAAGATCCGCGTTCGCACCGGAACGATGACGCGAAGAACGAGCCGGCGCAGCACTGCTGCTGGCCGAGCGACCAGCCTCGATGAACGGCGCAAGCGCCGACCGCAGCTTGTCGATGTTCTTGTCCGTCAAATCGATCTCGTAGGCCTCCCCCTCAAGAGCGAAGGAGACAGTGCCCCCGTTTCCCTCGGCGATCGGCGTTGCATCAATGTCGTCGACAAGCTCGACGGTGACCTTCTTTGCCATGACTGGCTCGCTGCATAGATTCGGCTTCCAAGAGCACGCCGGGTGAGCGCACTCGACAGACGCTACTTGCCTGCCGCCCACGATGGAGAATCTTGCCCGCTCGCCTCGCATCTGATATAGCGCCGAGTGCGGCTTGGAGAGCAACGCATGTCTATACAACACCGTGAGGCGACGGCTGCAAGAGTACTTCTTGCCATTGTCGCAGTACGTACGGAAGAGTGCACTTATACGTCGCATGTCGGTAGGCAGGCGGCAGGCGCAACACCACGATCAACTTGCACTTTCCGTGACCCCCGGACGGACAGAATGAACAATGCTGCGCGCAATCGCGCCATCCAGTCAACTCCGCAAATCATGATGCGCTTGAGCCCAGGTGCGCACGGGGGGCGGCGAATGACTGGGGCGCGCGCTCGGCTCGTTGCCGCCTGCCTCGCCGCGAGCGTGCTCGTCGTGTCTCTACTTGTCCCCACCGGCGCGTGGGCGGCCCTGCCCGCCGCTCCAGTGGCAAAGATGACCCTGGGGAGCGCACTGGAAGCGTCGCGCATTCTCCCTGCGATCTTCACTGCTGCCAACAAGGGACCGGCAGCCTCCTTCGATTTCACGAGCTCGGGGCTTGAGCTCGCCGTGAACGGATCGGCTTCGAGCGATACTGACGGCAGCATTGCGGACTACACATGGGGCTGGGGCGACGGTACCCCCAGCGACGACGGAGTTACCGCGACCCATACGTATTCCACGGCCGGGACCTATGATGTGACGCTCACGGTAACCGACGACGTAGGCGGCGTGAGTGTCATGACTCGCAGCGTGACAGTTCCGTTTGTGAGCTCAGAGCTGGCGTCTGACGCTTTCGAACGCTCTGAGACCGATGGATGGGGCGAGGCCGACGCAGGCGGAAGCTACACCGTCAGCGGTGGAGGTGCATCGGCGGCATCTGTGGCTTCTGGATCTGGCAAGCTCACGCTCGACAGCGGCGCAAGTCGTCTGGTCGCGCTGAATGCTGTGTCCGCCGCTGACGTGCAGGCGTACACCACCTTCGCCCTCTCCGAGCCGCCCGCAGACGGGGGAACGTTCGCCGGGTTCGCACTCCGGGCGCAGACTTCGGCCGCTTACGAAGTGCTCGCAAATATGGGCAGCGATGGTCAACCGATAGCGACCCTTCGCACAGGTGCGTCGAGCGTACTCGCCTCGTACGCGCTTCCGGGCGCGAGTTGGGAGGACGGAGAGATATGGGCGATCCGAGCCGGGGTCACGGGAGCGAATCCTTCGACAGTGCGGGTGAAGGTGTGGAACACCGATGACCCGGAGCCGGCGACTTGGCAGCTGACTGAGACGGATTCGACGGCGGGCCTGCAAGGACCTGGAGCCATCGGGTTCGTTGGCTCGCGTGAGAGTAGCGCTACCTCAACGACGACCGTGAGCTTCGACGAGTTTGAAGCAGTGGACCCTACTTTGACCACCACGAGCCTGCCTCCCCTTCCCATGTTCACGTTGGTGACGGACGGGCTTGAGGTCAGCCTGGACGGGAGCGGTTCGCAAGACGTCGACGGGGAAATCACGGACTACTCGTGGCAGTGGGGCGACGGAACGGCCGACGGGACGGGCGCAACGCCGACCCATGTCTACGGAGCGAGCGGCACCTATACGTTGACGCTTGCAACAACCGATGCGGACGGAGCATCGGCGAGCATGTCGCGACAGGTGACGGTGGCGGGCCCGCCGACCACCGTGGGGTTGTCTTCCAGCAAACTGAGCTTCGCGGCCGGCGAGTCCTTTGTTTTGCACGCGGTCGTAGATGAGCCGCTCGATGCGACGGGGAGCACGCTGACCATCCGCGATGCCACCAACGACGAAGTTCTCAAGGAGTGCTCGGTCGGCACCGAGTGCGAAGTCGAGCAGACCTTCACCTCTGGGGACCCCCGCGACTACATCGCGACCGTTGGTAGTTTGCAGTCGCAGACGGTGACCGTAGGCCGAATGGCGTGGGCGGTCCTTCTCAAAGCCGACGAGACCGAGATCGGTGCCGGCGAAACGACGACGCTTACTGCGACGTTGAATCAGGACCTCTCCGACACGGATAGTGCCTATGCGGTCGCCATCTTCAACATGACGAGTGGTGAGCGGATCAGGACCTGTGATACGGGCGAGAGCTGCTCCGTGGTGGTGTCCGCCTACGACGCGCGCGTCGCCGCAACCGACTACATAGCCGTGGTGCTCGCGGCCTCAGACACATCCTCCAACTCCCACATGGAAGCGCAGGACATGCAGGCGATGTCCGATCCGGTACGAGTGACTCGTCAACAGTGGACGCTCGAAATCGACAGCGGGGCTGACATTCTCTGGCCGACAGAAGAGACATGGATCAAGGTCACCGCCAATCAGGACGTCGGCGGCACCAACGGTCTCTACTCGATCTACATATTCGAGAACAGGACTGGACGACTGCTGGCCCGATGCGACGACGGCAGCGAATGCACGGCCACTGGCACCTGGGCGGATACAGACCCTTGGGGGGCCTACGCGTTCGCCTTCGTCGCGAAAGCCACGACCGCTGAGATCACGTCGATCGATGACTTCGAAGACATCATCTCGTCCGCCGACCCTTACGCCTACGTGCAACCGATCTACGCCGCACCGTGGGAGGTGACGCTCCAGTCCGACATGGCGATCGTCGAGGCTGGCGACAAGGCGATCGTTACGCTGACCGCTAACCAAAACGCAAGCGACACTGAGGGACGCGTGGCCCTTTACATCGTCGACAACGCACATATGACGATTGTCGCGGCGTGCGACACCGGAACAACATGCGAGTACGAGTTCGACCACTACGGGCATCAGAATCCTGACGACTCAGACGGTTGGTTCTCCGGGTATGTCGCCAACGCGGGGGCCGCCGTGGGTGACAACTACCTCCAAGACTTCCGCGCGACAACGACCCCGATCACGATCGAGAGCGTCCCGTGGGAGGCGAAGCTCGAGCGGACCGGAGCCGGGACGGTTACACTCACCGCCAACCAGAACGTGGGACTCATCCCTCTGTTTGCTTGGCAAGTCGTCACGGAGCACGGCGTCCGTACCTGCCAAACGGGGCCCCGCTGCGTAATCTATGTCGGCGATGAGGAGAACCCATGGGCGACGCTGGACTGGATAGACGAACCTACGGGCAAGTACCGGGCAACCGCCTACCTGTCCACGCCCTACGAGCCAAAGAACGCGGTGAGTCTGCAATCACCCCTCAGTAACCGGTGCGAGACCACGGGGGGCGGCAACGCGACACTCGCAACGGTCTCGTGTTCGCGTGCAGACCCCGTGAACACCGCGACGGGAGAGTTCTTTCTCGCGGAAACGGATCTGCAGCTTCCGGGCGCGGGAGTTGCTCTCTCGGCGGCCCGCACCTATTCGACAACCGGACACACGGTTGCCGGCCCGTTCGGCTACGGATGGTCCGCGAATTTTGGCGCACGCCTTCAGGTCTTGATTCCGAGTGATGACTCGAACCCTCTGCCTCGCCAGGTCGAGATTGAACAGGAGAATGGCTCGATCCTGATCTTCACACGGGACGGATCCTCGTCTGACTACTTCACGGTGGATCGAGTCCACGGGACGCTTACCTGGGCTGCGGCGTCGGACTCCTGGAAACTCACCCGCCATACCAAGGAAGTGCTTCGATTCGACGAAGCAGGCTTCCTGACGTCGGTCACAGACCTCGACGGCAACGCTCTCACGTTCACATACACCGGCAGCAAGATCGCCCACATCTCCGGCAGCGGCGGGCGGCAGATTTCGTTCGACTGGTCCGGCGGTCGCGTCCAGGAGATCACGGACTCTTCAGGTCGCTCCGTCACCTATTCCTACAGTCCCGCCAGCGATCTGACGTCAGTGACTGCTGCTGATGGCCGGGTGATGAGCTTCGAGTACGACGAGAGCCACCTCATGACAGCGTTCGTCCGCCCCGGTGGAGGCCGAACCGAGAACGCATATGACTACGAAGGGCGTATCGTCGAGCAGACAGATCCAATCGGCAGAATCACCACCTTCTCTTACGACTCCTGGTCCGAAACCACGACCATGACTCGTCCCGACGGCGTCGTCATCTTGGATCGGCACGAGGGCGGCCTTCTCGTAGAGCAGACGGTCGCTGCCGGCACTCCGACTGAGGCTGTCACACAGTACACATACAACGACCGCAACTTGATCGCGTCGATCCTTGATGCCAACGGCGGAGTGACGACCCATACGTACGATTCCGCAGGTAATCGGACGTCGACCACCGACCCGCTGGGCCGCACGTCGACCTGGACATACGGCGCGCATCGGGACCCGCTGACCGCGACCGACGCGGAGGGTCGGACCACGACCTTCACCTACAACGCGACGGGACATCGCCTGACGGCTACGACCGCATCCGGTGCGCATGAGGAATGGACCTACAACGCCGACGGCACGACCGCAACCCACGAAGATGCGACAGGCGCGATCACGACGTACTCGTACGACGGTGCCGGTCAGCTGACATCGACAACCGACGAGCTGAACCACACAACTTCGACGATCTACAACGCCATGGGGCTGCCGACCGAGGTCTCAAGCCCTGGGGGAAGCACGACGACGACCACCTACGACGAAGCAGGGCGCGTGCTGGAGGTGGAAGACCCCCTAGGAAACAGTGTTCTCTACACCTACGACGCGGCGGGCAACCTTCTCACCGAGACGAATCAAGAGGGTGAAAGGACCGACTACACCTACGACGCGGCCGGTCAACGGCTGACGATCATCGATCCGGAAGGTGGGGTAGTCGAGTACACGTACGATCTGGCCGGGAACGTCTCGACCGAGACCAACCCGAACGGCAAAGTCACATCCTTCACTTACGACCACTACGGCAACCTGTTGACCGCGAAAGACCCACTCAATCGAGTGACGAGCAACATCTACGATCTCGTTGGGCGGCGACTCACGACCAGTCTGCCCTCCGGCGCCACGACGACATACGTGCGCGATATCGCCGGGCAGGTAACCCAGATTACTGATGCCGCGGGCAAAACGACCTCGCTCGCGTATAACGACGCGGGGCAGCTCAAACGCACCGAAGACCCCCTCGGGAGGGTGACCACCAACCTGTACGACTCCGACGGCCAACCCGTAAAGCGTGTCCTTCCGGACGCGTCTTCGCAACTGTACGAGTACGACGACGCCGGCCGCGTGACCACGTTCACCGACGCAGATGGCCAGGAGACGACATACATATACGGCCCGACCGGCCTACTCGACGCTCGCACCGAACCAGGTGGGCTCGTCACCGAATTCGAGTACGACAGTGATGCACGGATCGTTGTCAAGACCATGCCCGACGGGACCGACACGCTCTACGACTACGACGACGACGGACGCGTCACAGAAATCAGCTACTCCAGCTCGGCCGTCAGCACGGCAACGTTCGCCTACGACGACGCTGACAGGTTGTTGAGTGTCACAGATCCGACCGGCACCACAACGCTCGCGTACGACGATGCGGGTCGCCTCGTCTCCGAGATCGACGGAAGCGGAGACGAGCTGACCTACGTGTACGACCAGGCAGGACAGGTCCTCAGCATCGCCTACCCCAGCGCCGGGCTCGTCAACTACCGCTATGACGACGCTGGCCAGATGACGACGTTGACCGACTGGGCGAACCGAGAGAGCAAGTTTACGTGGACGGCGGACTCGCAACTTGCGTCAAGCGCGACACCAAACGGCGTTGAGCAGAACCGCGAGTACGACGGCGTAGGGCGGACCACCTCCGTGAGCACCGTGCACGGCAGCACCGACCTCGCGAACTTCGGCTACACCTACGACGACGCTGGACAGCTGATCTCGCAAACCAGCGAGTTCCCAACCTCCAATCAGTCCTTCGACTTCGGCTTCGATCCCCTTGGACAACTCGCGGGAACGACGAGAAACACGGGGGCGACTCCCACCACCATTCCAATCAGCGCAACCTCGGCGGGAAAGCTCACCACAAACGACAGCGGTTCTCAGCTCACCTACAACGCGGCACAGCAAGTGACGGCGCGTGACCCGCTGGTCGGGCCGACCACGTCCTACGCCTACGACGCGAACGGCGCACGTATCGAAGAGACGACAGCGTCGACCCCGTCCACGACGACGACTCTCGATTACGACGACGCCGGATACCTGTCGGCCGTCACCTCTCCGACTGCCGCTATCACCTACGAGACCGATGCCCGAGGACTCCGCCAAACCCGCGACGACGGCACGACCACCCAAGACTTGCTGTGGTCAACTGTGGGTGGCCTGCCCCGTCTGTTCTCGGACGGGCAGAACCGCTACATCTACGGTCCGTCCCTCACGCCGCTCGCGCAGATCGACTCGACGGGCGACATCACCTATCTGCACTCTGACGTTCTTGGGTCGGTACGCCTCACGACCGACGGTGTGGGAACCGGGCTCGGCGCCCGCACCTACTCTGAGTTCGGCTCAGCCCTGTGGACAACAGGAGCACTCGGCACTCCGTTCGGCTTCACCGGCAACTGGACAGACCCTGACACCGGCCTCGTCCACCTTCGGACGCGCGACTACGACCCCCGAACAGGACAGTTCGTCAGCTTCGACCCAGCCGTCGAAACCACGCGTCAGCCCTACACGTACGCCTCCAACAACCCGGTTCAGTTCACTGATCACACAGGCCTCGACTTCTGGGAGGACGCCGGAAACTGGCTAGGCGGTGCTGCGAAAGCCTGGATGGAGTACAACACCGGCATATGGAACGCTCTCACCTTCGGCGCGTTCGACATGGTCCTGGACAACATCCCGGGCGCCGACTGCATCTTTAACCGCAGCAGTGGGTGGTACGTCGCGGGGAACATAGTGGGTGTAGGAGGCGCCATTGTTCTAGGTGTTGTAAGCGCTGGCGGCAGCACAGTTGTCGGAGGCGGCGCTGGCGCGGCGGTCAGCGGTGGCCTCCGCGCGGGGATCGGCGTAACATCTAGGGCGTCAGGGATCGCCGCGAAGAACGCAGTACTTGCCACACCAAAAGTGAGCAGTGCGCGGCTACAGAACATCGTCAACAACCTATACAAGGGCACTGGGAATCCGACAAGGGTGGGAAATGGAACAACCATGGACGCGGTGCGGCGTGAGCTCGCGACAGGACAGATGACCGCTGGAAAGATGCATTCAACCAAAGCTACCGAAAGCATGAACGGTCTGAGAAAGTGGCTACGCAACAATCCTGATGCGGATCATCATGATCGACTTGTGGCACAGAGTCTTCTGGACGAGCTGGATGAAGTGATGAGGGGCGCCCGTTGAAGGCCTGGAGGGTAGCGGCGATATCGGCGCTCGTCTACGAGCATCCGTTGCTTATCCCCCTCCTTGAAGAACATCTGAATGAGTTTGACGGTGAGGTGCTTGCTCATCTCTTGCTGTCTGACATCGTCCGTTGGATGGTTGCGAACCTGGAATCTCACCCCGACGCCGTCCAGTCGATTCTGGACTGGTGGGACAGTGAGTACCAGAAGGGTCCCGACGAGGTACGCGAGCTGATATTCGTGAGTGGAGTGGAGATGATTCCGGATCCTGGTCAACCCGGGGCTAACTTGCGAAATCTGATGTCCGAGGCGCTACGCGCTGATGATCCATGGCTTCAGTGATCCGAGACACGCGTGAACTCTGCTGGGGAAACGCCCTCCAACGCTATCGACCTGCATGGCGACACGAGCCCCCACTCAAGTCCCTATTGGGGGGCGTTCACGCAGACACTCCGCAGCGGCGGAGCTCCTAGGCTTTCTGGAAGAGAGTTAAGGCATCTACGCCGATGGAGTCTGCTATCTGCTCGACCGACCTCAGAGACAGGTTTCGTTCACCCCGCTCGACTCCGCCCATGTAGGTGCGGTGAACGCCGAGCACGCGAACGGAATCTCGACGACGCTACCGCGCTCATCGAGAACTGCTACGAGGCGTACATCCGCGCACCCGATGCGCTCCGCCGCACGCACAACCAAGCCTTCTTCAAGCGGATCCTCGTCACGCGCGAAGAACTGGTCGAAGGCGAGCGCGCCGAACCCTTTGCGACCATCATCTCCGTCACAGAACTGAACAGCGGTGCGCCCCCGTAAGGGGACGCACCGCTGTTCTGTGGCTCTTACAAGGTCAATTGTTCTAGAGAGACCGATTTGGTGGACCTGAGGGGATTTGAACCCCTGACCTCCTCGATGCGAACGAGGCGCGCTACCAACTGCGCCACAGGCCCGTGAACCTCGTCGAGCCTATCACGCTCACTCCCCCGTCCTCGCACGGGACAATGGAGCAATGCCCTCTCCGAGCTCGCCGCTGATCGTCCGCAACGTCCGACTCGGCGTGTCCGACGAGTTCGCCGCGGATGCCGCCGTCGACGTGCGCGTGGAGGGCGCGACCATCGCCGCGATCACGCCTGCATCGACCGAAGCCGAGCCGGGCGTCGAGGTGGTCGATGGCCGCGGTCTGCTCGCGCTGCCGGGCTTCGTCAACGCGCACGCCCACGTGGACAAGTCGTGGTGGGGGCATCCGTGGGAGTCATACGGCGGCGACGGCGGCACCGAGGGCCGTATCCGGCACGAACGGGCGCGCCGCGACGACCTGGGGATCCCGAGCCGCGAGATCAGCGCGCGCGTGCTCGGTGAGCTCGTCCGTCACGGGACGACGGCGATCCGCACCCACGTCGACGTCGACCTCGGGATCGGGCTGCGGGGCATCGAGGCGGTGCGGGAGGCTGCTGCGGAGTACGGCGACGCGCTCCGGGTGGAGATCGTCGCCTTCCCGCAGGACGGCGTGCTGCGGCGCCCCGGCGTCAGCGCCCTGCTGGCGGATGCCGCTCGCGCCGGCGCAGACCACATCGGCGGCCTCGACCCCGCCTCGATCGATCGCGACCCCGTCGGACAGCTCGACACGATCTTCGCGATCGCCGCGGAGCACGGCGTCGGTGTGGACATCCACCTTCACGATCCGGCCGAGCTGGGTGTGTTCCAGATCGAGCTGATCATCGACCGCACCGAGGCTCTGGGCCTCGCCGGTCGGGTCAACGTCGCGCACGGCTTCGCGCTGGCGCAGGTGAGTCCGCCGCGACGCCACGACCTGCTCCAGGCGATGGCCGCGCTCGACATCACGATGACCACCGTGGCCCCGCTCCGCCTTCCACAGCTCCCGCTCGGTGGGCTCGACGACGCGCGGGTGCGCTTCGGGTTCGGGACCGACGGCATCCGCGACCTGTGGAGCCCCTACGGCACGGGCGATCTCCTCGGCATCGCGTGGCAGTACGCCCGCGCCTCTGGCCTCGTCCGCGACGAGGACCTGCGCCGCGTCGTCGACATCGCCACCGGCGGCTCGGCCCCCTTCGCGGGCCTCGATCGGCACCGATTCCGGACCGGGGACCGCGCCGACATCGTGCTCCTGAATGCGGAGAACGCGATGGATGCTCTCGTCCGCGTTCCCCGGCGAGAGCTCGTGATCGGCGGCGGTCGGGTGCTCGTGCGCGCGTGAGGCGACCGCCCCGGCGTCACATCCCGGCGGCGCGACGTTCCAGGAGCGAACGGACGTGCTCTTCGATCGCCGCGTCGTCGACGTAGCCCATGCGCGCGAAGTCGGGCGCCTCGGCAGAAGCGGCGGCCGGGCGGCTCCGTCGGACCTCGTTCAGCGACGGCGGCGCCGTGCGGGCGGCCTGCGCCCGGACGGCCTCGTCGAAGGCGGCTTGCCGGACGGCCTCGTGCGCGGCCGCTCCGTCGAGGAGCGCCGCGGCGCGTGATCCCGCCGATGCCGTGAGCGGTCGGGGCAGCTCGCGAGGCACCCATGCGGTGCGTTCGGTCTCGACGGCGAAATCGGGAACGGTCGCGACCGCCACGTCCCGCTCCCGGGGCGTGGCAACGGCACGAACGGCGGCGCGACGCTGCACGGCGGCCATCCGCTGCAAGATGGTGAGAGCGACGACCCCGACCACGACGCCGACGACGAGCCAGGTCGCAGCGCCTGCCGTCACCAGCTCATACACGCCCCAGCCTGCGGCGGCGAGGGAGAGGATGGCGATCGCAGTGGCGACGAGGCGTGCCCGGCGGCGAGCACGGGCACGACGGACCTCAGGAGCGGCAGCGGCCAGTCGCGCCTCGGCGAGCGCACGCTCCCGCTCGGCGACGGCACGTTGCCGTGCGATAGCGGCTTCGGCAGCCGCGCGGGCCTGGGCGGCCTCCTGCTCGGCGCGGGCGTTCTCGAGCTCGCGCTGCTCCCGCTCCAGCTGCGCGCGCCGGGCGAGCTTCTGCTGGGCCAGGGCCGTGCGGGCATTGAGCTCGAGCCGGACTTCCTGCGGCGTCTCGCTGGTCTCGGCGAGCACACGAAGGGCCTGGCTGAGGCGCACGGCGTTGCGCTCGGCGGCGTCGAAGCGGTGCCGCCCCTGCCACGACGGAAGGAGGTAGACGAGCCACAGGAGCACGGCGACCAAGACGATCACGCCGCCTCCGAGTACCTGCCCGCCCATGCCGTCAACGGTAAGCGGCAGTGGACGTTTCGGCGCGTCGCGTCGCCGCGTGTCTCAGGTTCGATCTGAGGTCGAAGGTTTGACGGCGCCCGGAAGACGGTCGGCCGGAGGCACATCGGCGGCGTGAGCGGGCGCGCGGCCGGTCACCCAGCGGTTCAGCACGCCCTCCGGCACCTCTTCGCGCACGAGGGCGAAGCAGTAATGGTCGCGCCAATCGCCGTCGATGTGGATGTACCGACGTCGCAGCCCTTCGTAACGGAACCCGAGCTTCTCGACGACGCGGAGGCTCGCGTGGTTCTCCGGCCGGATGCAGATCTCCATCCGGTGGAGGCGCAACTCGTGAAAACAGAGGTCTGTGGCGAGGGCCACGCTCGTGGGCGTGATGCCCCGCCCGGCGAAGCGCTCGCTCACCCAGTAGCCGATCGTCGCCGACGACAGCGACCCGCGCGAGACTCCCCACACGTTGAGCTGTCCGGCGACCTCGCCCTCGTACTCCATCACGAGGGGCACGCCACCGCCGTCGCGGTACTGCTGCAGCAGGCGCCGGATCGCGAGCTTCATGTCGAACGACACGGGCCCGTCGGGACTGGTCGCCTCCCACGGGCGCAGCCACCCGCGGTTGCCGAGCAGCTCCGACTGGAGCACCCGCGCATCGCGTTGCCGGACGAGCCGGATGGACACCGGACCGTGCTGGCGCGGCACCGTGAGGTCCATCCGCTCCCCCTCCGACAGCGCGGCGTCAGAGGTTCGCCGCGAACTCCTTGAGCCAGGGACGCAGCTCCGGTCCGAGGTCTTCGCGATCCGCGGCCAGCTGCACGATGGCCTTGATGTAGTCCACCCTATCGCCGGTGTCGTAGCGGCGACCGCGGAAGACGACACCGAGCACACCGTCGGTCGTGGCGAGCTCCTGCAGCGCGTCGGTGAGCTGGATCTCGCCGCCCTTGCCGGGCTCGGTGCGCTCCAGGATCTCGAAGACGGTCGGCGTCAAGACGTAGCGGCCGATGACGGCGAGGTTGGAGGGCGCCTCCTCCTTGCTGGGCTTTTCGACCAGACCGGTCACCGTGACCACGTCGGGGTCGTCGGTCGGCTCCACCGCTGCCGCGCCGTACATGTGGATGTGGTCGGGGTCGACCTCCATGAGCGCGATGACCGTGAGCCCCGACCGCTCGTTCGCGGCGATCATCGTGGTCAGCAGGGGGTCGCGTTCGTCGATGAGGTCGTCGCCGAGGAGCACCGCGAAGGTGGACGTTCCCACGTGCGCCTGCGCCCGCAGCACCGCATGCCCGAGCCCCTTCGGCTCTCCCTGACGGACGTAGTGGATGTCGGCGAGGTCGCTGGACTCCTTGACCCGCAGCAGACGCTGCAGATCTCCCTTGTTGCTGAGGCTCGTCTCCAGCTCGGGCACGGCGTCGAAGTGGTTCGAGATGTTGTTCTTGTTGCGCCCGAGGATGACGAGGATGTCCTCGATCCCCGCTTCCACCGCTTCTTCGACGACGTACTGGATCGCCGGCTTGTCGACGACGGGGAGCATCTCCTTCGGCATGGCCTTGGTGGCGGGCAGGAATCGTGTTCCCAGTCCCGCGGCAGGAATGACGGCCTTGATGCGTGAGGTCATTCCTCCAGAGTAACCACCGCGCCGACACGACATCCGAGGCTTGACACCGGCGACCGCGTTCCCCTCCCGCCCGCGCCTACAATCGGAGGATGACCGGGGCCATAGACAATGCGAAGCGCGCGTTGCGTGCCGAGCTGCGGGAGCGCCGTCAGCAGCGCCCCGAGACCTCGTTCGAGTCCGACGCAGACGGGGTGAAGGCCCAGCTCGACCGCCTCGTCGCCGACGCCGGCGCACGCTCGGTCTCCTGCTTCCTCTCCGCTCCCACCGAGCCGGGGACCCACGCGTTCATCGTCGACGCGGTCCGGCGCGGGATCCGGGTGCTCCTGCCGATCACGCGCGCCGACGGCTTGCTGGACTGGGCGGTGGCCGACGAGCACGGCGACATCGTCGAGGGTCTGTTCGGAATGCCGGAGCCCGTCGGCGAGGTGTTGAGTCCGCTCGCCGTCAACGACGTCGACCTCCTCATCATCCCCGCCGCGGCCGTCGACCGCACCGGAATGCGCCTGGGCTGGGGGCGCGGCTACTTCGACAAGACCATCGGCTCGATGGAGCGCTGCCCGCCCGTCTACGCCGTCATCTTCGACTCCGAGCTGCTGGACGAAGTGCCCCGTGATGTGCACGACCAACCGGTCGACGGAGTCGTCACCCCCACCCGAACCGTCACTCTCGCGTCGCACCGACGCTGATCATCTCTCCGAGGACGCCATGCCCACCTACTCCTATGCCTGCAAGACCTGCGGTCACCAGTTCGACGCCGTGCAGTCGTTCAGCGACGCCGCCCTCACCGAATGCCCCGAGTGCGGCGGCGTCCTGCGTAAGCAGTACGGATCGGTCGGGGTGACCTTCAACGGCTCCGGCTTCTACCGCACCGACTCCCGCTCGGCCGCGAAGTCCTCCGGCGGCGAGGGTGGTGGCGGCGGCGCGGCGCCTGCGTCATCATCGAAGACCGAGACGAAGGCACCGGCGGCATCGTCGGGCGCCTGACTGCGTCCCCCACTCTCCACGCCCAGAACAGGAGCACCTCGTGATCAAAGGCTTCAAAGACTTCATCATGCGCGGCAATGTCATCGACCTTGCCGTCGCGGTCGTCATCGGCGGAGCGTTCACCGCACTGGTCACCGCCGTCGTCACCAGCATCGTCAACCCGCTCATCGAGATCTTCTGGAAGCCGGATCCCGACACCGGCGCGGCGGGCCCGTCGGTCGTCGGCCTGCACGGAGACCTCGTCACCTTCCCCTTGGGCGGACTGCTCAGCGCGGTCATCTCGTTCCTGGCGGTCGCGATCGTCGTGTATTTCGTCTTCGTCTACCCGATGAACAAGTTCAAGGAGCGCGCCGCCGCGAAAGCCGGCGTGGTCGAGGAGGAGACTCCGCTTCCCACCGAGCAGGAACTGCTCGTGCAGATCCGCGACCTGCTCGAGAAGCGCGAGTCGGAGACCCCCAAGCTCTAGTAGTGCGGCGGGACGTCGCGCTTCATCCGCTCGTCGTTCGGCCCTGGCGTCCCGGTCACCGAGGTGGCCGGGACGTCGTCGTCTTCGGCGGGGAGGTCGGGCGTCGCGTCGGTTCCGGGAACGGCTGTCAGGCGCGCACGACGCGCGCCGGGAACCCGCTCGACACGCTGGCCGTCAGTCCCCGACATCCACGGGCTCGGTCGCGGTGTCGGCCGTGGGAGTCTCGGGCTCGATGCCGAGGATCGCAGCGATCCGCGAAGCGACGCCGGCCGGGTCGCTGTAGAGGTCGAAGGCGTGAACGCGCACGTAGTGCCAGCCGAGGCGGCGGAGCGTCTGCGGCCGGAGCCTCAGGGACTCGCGGAGCGACTCCCCCGTGGTCTCGGGGTCGCTGACGGCGACCACGGCCTTGCCGCGATGCTGGGCGACGATGGGGAGGAGGCCGCGATAATCGACGTCGACCGCGATCCCGAGTCGACGGAGGTGCTGAGCGAGCACGAGGGTGAGGGGGTCGGCGAGATCCTCGAGGCGGGCAGCACGCGAGCGCGCAGCGATTCCGCTGAGGATCGCCATGAGGCTCGCAGCGCCCGATTCCAGGCGTCCCTCTTCGAACGCGGAGGGACGGATGGACGAGACGATCACCATCGACCGGCGCGCGCGGGTCATCCCGACCGTGAGCAGGCGCTCGCCATCCGGTCCCGACAGGTCGCCGAAGTCGCTGAGCACCCGCCCGTGACGTGTCAGGCCGAAGCCGAGGGAGAACACGACGCGGTCGCGGCTCTCGGCCACCGACTCCTCGAGGGTCAGCACGGCGAAGGGCTCCGCGGTGTCGCGGCCCACGAAGTCCGCGACATCGCTCCGGCCGGCGAACGCCGCTTCGACGGCCGCGCGCACCCGTTCCGCGTGGCGGACGGAAGCCGTGACGACCATGAGCGACTCGGACGGCCGGTTCACGGCGTGCTCGACGACGAGGGTCACCACACGCGCGACCTCGGCGTCGGGACTCTCCACCGCTCCCGTCTCGGGGTCGGGGGTGCCGGTGCCGCCCTCGACGTAGTCGACGCTGAGACTTCCCCGCCCGAGGTAGGAACCGGCCCACGGCAACGAGACCAGTTCGCCGCCGTAGAAGGCGTCGTTGACGAGCTCCGCCAGGTCCTCGCCTCCCGCACGGTAACTACGAGTCAGGGTCTCCACGGGCACGAGCTCGGCCATCCGCTCGAAGACGCTCGTCTCGTCGAAGGCGACCTCGAACTCGTCGGCCTCCTCGGTGCGACCCGCCGCGATCCGGAACGGGGTCGGCTTCTGGGTCACCGGATCACCGAAGAGCACCACTTGACGTGCCCGGCGCAGAGCCGGCGCGGCCTCCGCGAGACAGATCGCGGCCGCATCGGCGACGATCACGACGTCGAACGGAGGCTGATCGGGGATGGCGGGAACGTCGTAGGGAGACGAGATCCACACCGGCGCGAGGGTGCGCAGGAGCGTGGGAGCGGCCGCGACCAGTTCGGCGGCCGACGCCGCGCCCCCGCGAAGCGCGGCCTTGAGCGCCGTCGCCTCCGCGGCCTCGTCGACGATCGCGATCTTCCAGCGCGTCGCGAGCTCTGCCGCCAGGAGCGGACCGCCGAATGCGGCGTGCGCCTCATCGACGAGGCGGAAGTCGCGTTCGAGACGGTCGACGACCGACGTGTTGGCCCCGAGGAGCGCACGGTCCGACCGCAGCATGGCCTCGAGGGCCGACTGCCACCACGTGAACTCGAACTCCGCGGCGACATCCTCTTCGGACACGTGACGCACCGACAGCTCGGTGAGCAGACCCTCCAGCCCGAGCTCGGCGAGCTGATCGCGCAACGTCGCCCGCTCGACGAGGTTGTCGAACACGTCGGACTCGGCGGCCAGTCCCGACAGCGTGCGCAGGAGCTGCGCCACGGGGAGCCCCGCGAGCGGCTCGGTACGGCCGAGTGCGCCGTCGAGGGTGGTGAGGTCGGCATCGACCCGCTGCCACGCGGTCGCGACATCGTCGAGTCCCAGGGGGATCTCGGGCGTCACGCCCGCCTCGACGAGGCGCTGCCACTGCGTCCGCTGCTGCTGCACCCTCACGAGCGCCTCGTACATGTCGCCGATGTGCATACCTGGGCGCACGTACTCGCGGGAGAGCCGCCGCAGCCGTCGACGCTGCGCGCTCGACATCGAGGGGGCATCTCGCCGGTTGCCGTGCGCCTGGATGAGCTCGTCGAGGGGGCGTTCGAAGACCGTGAGGCTGAAGCGGTCGAGCGAGGCGCGGATCCCCTGCAGCAGACGGATGTAGGAGCCCAGCTCGGACACGGTGGCGAAGGGGCGCATGCGCGTCTGGGCGATGAGCTCGTACCCGCGCTCGAGGATCCCCGGGACCTCCGACCGGTGGAGCCGGCCCGCGAGGACATGCGCGGACCGCGCCGCCTCCGTGCTCTCGAAGGACACGCCGTACCACGGCGAGTCGTTCGGCCCGAAGCGGAACTCGCCCAGCCGTGCCGCGTCGGCCAGCGCGCCGGCCGCCTCCGCGCGACGGGTGGACAGGCGCTGGAGCGTCGGAAGGTCGAAGCGCGTCGTCGCCGACGGCTGCGGCGAACGCGCCGCGATCGTCGCGAGCTTCCGCAGCACCTCGAGCGGTGAGACCCCGAGCTGTCCATTGCGCTGCGTGAGCGCTTTGCGGTAGTCCCGCAGAACGGTGCGCAGGCGCACGAGCGCGTCGTCGACGTCGCTGATCTTCGGCGGGACGGCCTTCTCGTTGCGCGCGATCGCGCGGATGAGGTCGCGGTGGAGGCGTCGGGGCGTGACAGCGAGACCCGGGAGACCGATGCCGGCCAGGCGATGGCGGACGCCGTCGAGCGTGGAGCGACGGGTGCTCACCACGAGCACGCGCTTGCCGGAGCGGACGAGCTCGCCGACGGCGTTGATGATCGTCTGGGTGCCGCCGGTGCCGGGGAGGGTGTGGACGGCGAGGGACTGCCCCGCCCGGATGCGGGCCAGCACCGCCTCCTGCTCGGCGTCGGCGTCGAGGAGAAGCCGGTCGGAGGCCGGCGGCCGGTCGTCGGGGCCGACGAACTCGGGAAGCGCCCGCACGAGCGAGAGCGCCTCGCGATCGGCGGCGTGGCCCGCGAGCGCGTTCAGCACCGGGTGATCCAGGTGAGCGGCATCGCGTTCGAGGTCGGACGCGGCGTCGGCGAAGGTGGAGACGATGAGTCGCGGCAGCACCGTGAAGGTGGGGATGTGTGCCGTGAGGGACCGAAGGCGATCGATCACCGGCTGCGGTTTGAAGACGTTCTCGTCGTAGGCCATGTCGGCCAGCGCCCGGCCGTCCAGCTCGATGCCGAAGTGCGTGCGCGCGGCATCGACGAGCTCAGGATTGATCGCGAATCGGCCGTGCAGCGTCAGGTCGAAGTCGGAGTGATGACGCCGGATCGCGAGTGGCCGCAACAGAACGGGCGCAGTGTAGACCACGCCCCCGATACGCCACGAAGCCATTCCGACGGCCAGGTGCACCGTGTCGAGCCCGCGGGCGGTGCGCAACTCGACGTCTTTCGCGGCGATGCGCTCCGCGGCGAGCCGGGCCGTCCGCAGTGCCACTTCGTCGCGGAAGAGGTTGGACAGGAGCGTCGATCGCCCCGTGATGAACTGCGGCAGACTGCCCGGGTGCGCCTTGGTGATGTCGATGCCCGCGTCGCCGTCGTCGGTGTAGTGCAAGAGCGTGGAGCGGCCGCCGATCTGGGCCGCCTCTTCCCGAAGACGCGTGCGCTGAGCGATCGCGACGTGCGCCACCTCGGTGCCCGGTTCGGCCACGTCGAGAGTCGCGGGAGTCACCGTTTCCTCGTGCGCCACGTCGTTCACGTCCCGCACGGCGCCACCGTTCGCTCGCCACACACACGTCACCTTAGGCACCGCGGTGGGTCGATGGCCGTATCCACTGCCGAGTTTCGCGCGATCCGGGGCCTCTGGGACCGTCGGACAGCGCCCGTCGGGACTCCTCCCCATCGGCGCACGGAAGGACCGCCTCCCCAGAGACCGACACCGAACGACCCGCGCCATCGGGCGACGGCCATCATGGGGACATGACCTTCGCTCATTACTCGGTGCACCCCACGCCACTCGGCGACGCATTCCTCGTCGTCACGGCGGACGGGCTCGTCACCCTCGATCTCCTCGGCGGCCCGGTCGATCACGCGGTCGAGGCGTCCAGTCGCGCCCTCCACGTCGTTCCCGAGCACCACCCCGATACCGTCGCTCCCATCGCCGATCAGCTCGACGAGTACTTCGCCGGCGACCGGAGGGACTTCGACGTGCGCGTGGACTGGCGACTCGTCGACGGCTTCACCAAAGCGGCGCTCCAGGCGGTGTGCGAGATCCCCTACGGCGAGACGGCGTCCTACGGCGAAGTGGCCATCCGCGCGGGCTCCCCCGGCGCCCACCGCGCCGTCGGCAGCGCCTGCGCGCGCACTCCCATCTCGATCATCGTGCCGGCCCACCGGGTCGTCCGCGCCGACGGCAGTCCCGGCGAGTACGGCCGCAGCCCGGAGCACAAGCTGTTCCTTCTGAACCTGGAGGCCCCCGCGCCTCGCACGCCGCGCGCGGGGCAGGCGCGCGCGGCGGCGGGCTCGTCCGCGAGC
>NZ_JASGDO010000028.1:0-71390 GCF_047607225.1 Microbacterium sp.
CTTGTGGAAGCGCTGTCGCTCAACGGATAAAAGGTACCTCTGGGAAAACAGGCTGATCTTGCCCAAGAGTCCATATCGACGGCAAGGTTAGGCAACTCGATGTCGGATCTTCGCATCCACGGGCTGGAGTAGGTCCCAAGGGTTGGGCTGTTCGCCCATTAAAGCGGTACGCGAGCTGGGTTTAGAACGTCGTGAGACAGTTCGGTCCCTATCCGCTGCGCGCGTAGGAAATTTGAGAGGATCTGACCCTAGTACGAGAGGACCGGGTTGGACGAACCTCTGGTGTGCCAGTTGTTCCGCCAGGAGCACCGCTGGTTAGCTACGTTCGGGATGGATAACCGCTGAAAGCATCTAAGCGGGAAGCCGGCCTCAAGATGAGATTTCCATGCCTTCGGGCGAGAGGCTCCCAGCCAGACTACTGGGTTGATAGGCCGGATGTGGAAGCGCGGTAACGCGTGAAGCTGACCGGTACTAATAAGCCGATGACTTGATAACACACCGTTTTGGTGCTTGCGTCCACTGAGTGGTTCTCGATGTACGGTCGAGAACCGCATGACAATGACATTGTTGTGCAGACTGAAACATCAATAGTGTTTCGGCGGCCATAGCGTGAGGGAAACGCCCGGTTACATTCCGAACCCGGAAGCTAAGCCTCACAGCGCCGATGGTACTGCAGGGGGGACCCT
This sequence comes from Microbacterium sp., assembly GCF_047607225.1. Taxonomy (GTDB): domain Bacteria; phylum Actinomycetota; class Actinomycetes; order Actinomycetales; family Microbacteriaceae; genus Microbacterium. The sequence goes on from NZ_JASGDO010000028.1 coordinate 687, forward strand.
GTGGGAGAGTAGGACACCGCCGGACTTCTTTCGTGAAATGGCCACCCAGAGTTGGGTGGCCATTTCTCGTTAACGGACTCGGGAAGGGATGCCGTGATGGCAGCAGACGACGAACGACCCCGCGGAGCGGGGAGGCCGCGCTACGCCGCGTCGAACTCTGGTTCCCGTCGTCCCCGCCCCGCGGACGACTCTGCTGGCTCCCGGCCCTCGCGCCGAGAGGGCGAGGCGGATCGCCGCGCGGGAGATCGCCGAGAGCGACCGTCGGGTGATTCCGGCACACGACGTTTCGACGAAGACCGCGCGGGCGGGCGCTCTCGTAAGCCGTCCGGTGATGGCGACCGGAAGTCGTACGGGTCTCGTGATGGTGAGCGCAAGCGGTTCGCGCCGCGGAGCGATGAGCGCTCCGCACGCCCGTCACGCGATGGCGATCGCTCGGCGCGGCCCTTCCGGGAAGGAGGGCGTGCGTCCTCCGGTGCTCACGACGGAGCTCGACGGGGCACCGATCGTCGTGGCGGTCCCGCCCGGGCCGGCGGAGAGCGCGGCGGGTTCCGTTCAACGGGTTCCACCGAACGGCGCGCGTCGCGTCCGCCTCAGGCCGACGATCGGCGCCGCGAACGCGGTCCGGAGGTACCTCCCGAGGTCACCGGGCGTGACCTCCACGGCGCCGCACGTAACGAGCTGAAGACTCTCAGCAAGGAGAACGCCGAGGAAGTCGCTCGGCATCTCACGATGGCCGCTCGGCTGATCGATGAAGACCCCGCCCTCGCTCACGAGCACGCTTTGGCCGCCTCGCGCCGCGCGGGAAGGATCGCCGTGGTGCGCGAGACGGTGGCGATCACCGCCTACGCGAATGAGGATTTCGCCCTCGCGCTGCGAGAGCTGCGAACGTATCGCCGTATCTCCGGACGCGACGACCAGATCGCGCTCATGGTCGACAGCGAACGTGGGGTGGGTCGTCCGGACCGTGCCCTGGAGGTGGGTCGCGCCGTCGACCGTGCGGCGCTGCCCGTCGATGTTCGGGTGGAGTTGGCGATCGCCATGTCCGGCGCACGACTGGATCTCGGTCAGACCGAGCGCGCGCTGCAGGAACTGGATATCCCCGAGCTCGACCCCGACAAGGCGTTCTCGTGGAGTCCGGCGCTGTTCGCGGCACGTGCCACGGTGCTCGAAGAGCTGGGGCGCGCGGAGGAAGCATCGCAATGGCGTCGCCGTGCGGAGATCGCGGCCGAGGCGCTCGGAGTGAACGAGGCAGACTTCGAGGTGCTGGAAGTCGACGAGATCGAGGAGATCGACGTTCCGGACGAGGTCGACGTCGACACGGCCAGCGAGGCGTCCGAGCCCGTCGTCGAGAGTGACGGTGGTGGCGACGACACCGCGGAGGACGGCACCGAGGGATCCCGCTGATGGCGCTGTTCTCGCGACGGTCTGTACCGACCACGCCACTGGATGAGGTCGACCTCGTGCTGGCCGATCTCGATGGGGTCGTGTATGCGGGGCCCCACGCGCTCCCGTACGCGGTGGACAGCCTCAATCTCTCCGCGCAATCCCGGCGACTGGCGTTCATCACCAACAACGCCTCGCGTCGCGATGCGGTGGTGGCCGCCCACCTTCGCGAGCTCGGATTGCACACCGACCCCGAAGACGTCGTCACGAGCCCGCAAGCGGCGGTGCGGTTGTTGCGTCAGCGCGTGCCAGCCGGCGCCCGGATCCTCGTCATCGGCGGCGACGGTCTCACCTACGAGGTGGAGAAGGCCGGCTTCGTCGTCGTCCGCAGCGCCGACGACGCGCCGGACGCCGTCGTGCAGGGCTTCGCGCCCGAGCTCGGCTGGGCCGATCTCGCCGAAGCCGCCTACGCGCTCGCCCTCCCCGAAGAGGAGGGAGGGATTCCGTGGATCGCCACGAACACCGACTGGACCATTCCCCAGGCGAGGGGGATCGCGCCGGGTAACGGCACGCTCGTCTCGGCCGTGCACACCGCGGTCGGGCGCCTGGCGACGGTCGCCGGAAAGCCGGAGACGCCGATCTTCGAGGAAGCCGTGGCCCGCTTCGGCGCTCACCGCCCGCTGTTCATCGGCGACCGGCTCGACACCGACATCGCCGGAGCCCAGGCAGCGGGGATTCGATCTGCGCTCGTCCTGACCGGCATCGATCGGCCCAAGCACGTGTTGGCCGCACCGAGCTCCTCACGGCCGGACCACATCCTCGGCGACCTGCGGGAACTGCACGAGCCGTATCCGGAAGTCACGACGATCGGTGATGTCACGACGGTCGGCCGCGCGAGAGTTCAGGTCGACGGTGCGGATGTACGGATCCTCGACGAAGGCGACCGTCCGATCGACCTCGTTCGCGCCGGCGCCGCAGCGATCTGGTCGACGGGGCGGGCGATCTACGGCTTCCGTGTTCCCGAGCGGCTCTACGCCGATCCCTTCCACCGCCCGTGAAGACGGCGCGTATCGTGGAGGCATGTCCATGGATACCGCCGGGAGCGACGAGCGCCGCGAAGACCTGCTGTCCACGCTCGAGGTGATCGAAGGGCAGCCGCTCGCCGAGAGAGCGGCCGCCTATGCCGCTCTGCACGACGAGCTCGCGCGTCGGCTGGAGTCCGGGCCTCGCGACCTGCACGCATGACGTCCCGGCTCGACGCGGCGATCGCGGCCCGCGGCCTCGCGCGCTCTCGCACGCACGCGGCGCACCTCATCGACGCGGGACTTGTCACCGTGGACGGCGTGGGTGTCGTCAAAGCCTCGGCGCGGGTGGCCGACGACGCGGAGATCGTGGTCGCCGCCTCCGACCATTACGTCAGCCGCGCCGCGCACAAGCTGATCGCGGCACTCGACGCCTTCCGCATCGACGTCGCCGATCGCTGCGCGCTGGACATGGGGGCCTCGACGGGCGGGTTCACGCAGGTGCTCCGTGAGCGCGGTGCGCGTCCCGTCCTCGCCGTCGACGTCGGACACGGTCAGCTGGCCGCCGAGATCGCCCGCGATCCGTACGTCGTCGCCGTGGAAGGCTTCAACGTGCGCCACATGACGACTCGCACACTGCACGAGGCCACGGGGATCGGCGACGCTCCCGGCGTCGTCACGGGGGACCTGTCCTTCATCTCCCTCGCTCATGTCCTCTCGCCCGTGCACGACGTCCTTGCGGAGGGAGGGGATGTCGTGCTCCTCATCAAGCCGCAGTTCGAAGTGGGGCGCACGGGAGTCCGCGAGGGGCTCGTGACCGACCCGGGGCGCCGCGCCGATGCCGTCGCCGGCGTGCTGTGGGCCGCGTGGGATGCGGGGTTTGCGACGCACGGAGTGATCCCCTCGCCCATCGTCGGCACGCACGGGAACGCGGAGTACCTCGCCCATCTGCGTGTGAGGCGCGCCGACCAGGACAGCGGCAATCCGACAGAATGGTTGAGCACCGTGAACCGACTGGCGGGAGCCTGATGACCACTCGTGAGATCCTCGTCGTCGCCCACGCGCAACGGGCGGACACCATCGCGGCCGCCGCGCGTGTCATCGGTGCCGTGACGGCTGCGGGCGCCCGCGCGGTCCTGCCGGGAGACGACGATGCGCTCATCGATGCGCTGTCGGGCGTGGGCGAGTTCGCGGTCCTCGGCCGCGATGTCACGGTGGACCAGATCGAACTGGCGATCGTCCTCGGCGGAGACGGCACGATCCTGCGCGCCGCGGAGATCGTGCGCGAGGGCAGCGCCCCCGTCCTCGGCATCAACATGGGCCACGTCGGGTTCCTCGCCGAGATCGAGGCCGACGACATCGACGATGCGATGCGGCGCGTGATCGCGCGGGACTACGACGTCGAGGAGCGGATGGCGCTCTCGGTGCGGATCAAGGACGCGGCCGGTGCCGTGATCTACGAGACGTGGGCACTGAACGAGGCCACGGTCGAGAAGGCATCCCGGGAACGGATGATGGAAGTGGTCATCGAGGTCGACGGCAGGCCGCTGTCGACCTTCGGGTGCGACGGCATGGTCGTGGCCACCCCGACCGGTTCCACCGCCTACAACTTCTCGGCGGGAGGGCCCGTGATCTGGCCCACCGTCGAAGCGATCGCGGTGGTCCCGCTCTCCGCGCACGCTCTCTTTGCCCGACCGCTCGTCGTCGGGCCCGAGGCCTCCGTGGCGATCGAGGTGCTCGAGCGCACGTACGGCACCGGGATCCTCTGGTGCGACGGACGACGCTCCCACGACCTGCCTCCGGGGGCCCGCGTCGTCGTGCGCCGTTCGCCGACGCCGGTGCGGCTGGCGCGACTGCACCCCGCCCCCTTCACTGATCGGCTCGTGCGGAAGTTCCGGCTGCCGGTGGCGGGGTGGCGCGGACCGGCGGGTGCGGTGACGGAGACGCCGTGATCGAACAGATGGTGCTGCGCGACCTCGGCGTGATCGCGCAGGCGACGCTTCCGATGGGTCCCGGGTTCACGGCGATCACGGGGGAGACCGGCGCAGGCAAGACGATGGTCGTCACCGGGCTCGGGCTTCTCCTCGGGCAGCGCGCCGACTCCGGAGCGGTGCGTTCTGGGGCCGCGCAGGCCTCGGTGGAGGGCGTCTGGATCGTGCCGGAGGACGGTGCCGTCGCCGAGCGCGTGCGCGAAGCAGGCGGCGATGTGGAGCCGGTCGGCGGGGGCGAGGCCGAGCTGTATCTGGGTCGCACCGTCTCGAGCGAGGGACGGGGGCGCGCCACGGTGGGGGGTCGCACCGCTCCCGCGGGGGTGCTCGCCGACCTCGCCGACCACTTGGTCGTCGTCCACGGCCAATCCGATCAGCTGCGGCTGCGCGGCGCAGCTGCCCAACGCGATGCGCTCGATCGTTTTGCGGGCGCGCCCGTCGCCGACGCCCTCGCGCAGTACCGCACCGAGTGGGATCACGCGCGGGCTCTTCGCGATGAGCTCGACCAGCTGGTGGCGGCGCGCGATGCCCGCGCGCGGGAGGCGGAAGAGCTGCGCGAGGCCTTGGAGGAGATCGAGCGGATCGATCCGCAACCCGGAGAGGATCGCGACGTCGCCCAGCGAGTGGAACGACTCGCGAACGCGGAGGAGCTGCGCATCGCGGCCGCCAGCGCCCATGCCGCGCTGTCGCGCGACGATGACCAACCCGACGCTGTGACGTTGATCGCGGAGGCCCGACGCGCGCTGGAGCGCGCAGCACACGCCGACGAGAGACTCGCCGCCCTCGGGGAGGCCGTCGGAGAGGTCGGATATCGCGTCGCCGATGTCGCGGGCGACCTCAGCGCCTACCTCGCCGATCTCGATGAGACCGGTCCGCACGAACTCGCCCTCCTCGAAGAACGACGCGCCGCGCTCACCGCGCTGACCAGGCGTCACGGCGACCTCGACACCGTGCTGGCACTCCGCGAGAACGGGGCTGCACGGCTCCTGGAACTCGACGATGACGGTGAACGCGTCGCGCGTCTCACCGGGGACGCCGAGGCGGCCGCCGAACGGCTCGACGCGGCTGCCGTGACTCTCACCCGCGAGCGCACGGCCGCCGGGGCCCGTCTGGCGGCCGCGGTGACCGCCGAGCTTCGCCACTTGGCGATGCCCGATGCCGTGGTCACCGTGAGCGTCGAGCCCGGGGCGGAGTCCGCCGCCGGCCGCGACGAGGTCGCACTCCTCCTCGCGCCGCATCCGGGCGCGGAGCCGCGTCCGGTCTCCCGGGGGGCGTCGGGTGGAGAGCTCAGCCGGGTGATGCTCGCGATCGAGGTCGTGATCGCGCAGACCGACCCGGTTCCGACCTTCGTCTTCGACGAGGTGGACGCAGGCATCGGCGGGGGCGCGGCGATCGAAGTCGGTCGCCGCCTCGCGCATCTGGCCCGGACGAGTCAGGTGATCGCGGTCACCCACCTCGCTCAGGTCGCCGCCTTCGCCAACAACCACCTGACGGTCGTCAAGGGCAACGACGGCTCGATCACCTCTTCCGACGTCCGCCGCATCGACGGCGCGGAGCGGGAGGCGGAGATGGCCCGGCTGTTGTCAGGCATGACGGACTCCACGGCCGCGCTCGATCACGCTCGAGAACTGCTCGCTCTCGGGAAGGAGCTGTGAGCGACACACCCTCCCGTGTGCCGTCGGAGGCCCCGCCCGGCGCCGTCGCCTGGACGCCGCGCCGGCAGACGCCGCTCTACCGGGCGCTGGCGGCCTGGCTCTTGCGCGTCGAGGCGTGGCTTCAGTCGCACGGCGGGCCCCGGCTCCGCCGGTCGCTGCGTGTCTTCTGGGTCGCGCTCGCCGCCATCGGAGTGCTGCTCCTCGTCGGCCCCGTCATCAACAAGCCGCTCTCCTTCGACGACATCGTCTCGTCGGCGGGTGAGGCGACCGACACCTGGATCGCGCGCTCGTTCGATGCCTCGTACACGCTGCAGCGGGACGAGACGGGGAGTCTCGTCGTGCACGTGGAGGAGCGCATCACCGCGCTCTTTCCCGACGATGTCGATGAGGACGGCGTCGAGCGCATCATCGCGACGCAGTACGAGGGCCACGATCTCCGCCCCGCGATCCGAGAAGTGACGTGGGACGGCGTGGCCGTGGAGCCGCGGGTGCGCCACGACGCCACCCGGATGACGATCCGCGTGGACGCGGGAGAGCGGATGCGGGGCGACCACGACCTCGTCCTTCGCTACGACCTGCACGATCTCGCCGCACCGACACAGGACGCCTCGTCGCGCGCGTGGTACGAACAGGTGCAGTGGGACGTGTTCGGGCCGGACTGGCGGCACGGGTCGGCGAAGAAGTCACTCTCGGTCACGGTGCCGCAGGAGCTCGCCGGCGCGTTCGCCCGCCAGCCGACCGCGGGCCTGTCGTGGCTTCTCCTCAGCGACTCGACGACGCTCACCCCCGACGAGACGACCGCCGAGGGGATCGTCTACCGGACCGACAACGACCAGAACATGCCCCCGTACTCGTCGTTCTGGTTCGCGCTGCGCTTCGACAGCGGCACGTTCACGATGCCGGAGCCTTCCGCCCTGTACTGGGTGCAGGTGGTGGGTCCCTTCGTTCCGCTCCTGCTGCTGGTCCTCGCGATCCCGCTCGTCATTTCCGCGCGCCGCGTCGCGTGGGCCGACGCGCGCGGGCGGCCCTGGTTCACGATGCAAGAGGCTCCGCGCGTCCGCGGGAATCCCGCGCTGGATGCGCGCCTCTGGCGGGCGTGGCGCACGAGCGCGCTCGTCGACGCCCTTGCGGCGAGAACGCGCGATCCGGCCGACGCGCGCCGCCTCCTTCGAGTGGCTCGTCGAACCGGACGGCTCGGCGACCTGCTCGGGGCGTGGCTGCACTATCGCGGCGCGCGCGCCTACCGGACCCAGTTCGCCGAGGAGCTCCGCCGGATTCCGCGCGGGTTCGTCCGTGATGGATTCCTCGGGGCCGCGCTCGCGCTCACCGCTCTGCAGTGGGGTCTCGTGCGGCAGCTGTCGTATCAAGTAGCGCTGTCGAGGTACTGGTGGCCCGGCGCGATCGTCGTGGTGTCGACCCTGCTTGCGGCCATCGTCCTGGCCGTGGCGCTGTCGGCCCGACCGCTGACTCGGTCCGGAACCCGCGCGGTCGAGCACCTCCGCGGCCAGGAGCTGTTCCTCCACCAGACCTCGGCTCGGGAACGCACGTCGCTGACAGATCCGCTCCTCCCGTACATCGTCATGTTCGCACCGGCGCGCGCCGCCGGTCGAGCGGTCGCGGGGGCACTGGAGGCGTCGGGCGTGGCGGACTCGGTGCGGGCGGATCCCCGTTTCGTCACCGGGCCGCGGCTTCTGCTGCGGACGACGGCGATCGTCGTCTTTCTCGCCGCCTGCGCGGTGTCGTTCCTCACCACCGCGTCCACCCGCCACGGCCTCGACCACTTCGAGCTGCTGCGCGATGTCGACGGCGACTACGGGGTCTACGTGTCCGACGTCGACATCTCCGCCGACATCGTGCGAGGAGGCGACGGGAGCGTCCGAATGGAGGTGACCGAGTCGATGACCGCCACCGTCGATGCGAACGTCCGCGCGATCCCGCAGGTCACCCGGATCTGGCGCGACCGGGTGGATGGTCACGACCAGGCGCTGACGGTGGAGTCGGTCGAGGTGGACGGGGCCGCGGTGCCGTTCGAGCAGAGCCGGCTCAAGGGATACGCGTTCCTGCAGAGCCGGATGCCCGACGACTGGCCGGGCGAGCACGACATCCGGGTGACGTACACGCTCGCCGATCCCGCGAGCGCGGTGAAGTCGGACGGCCGATGGCTCGATCAGATCCGCTGGACCGTGCTGTTGCCGTGGTGGGTCGAGACGTGGGAGGGCGTCGACCACGAGCCGCAGCATCTCGCGGTGTCGGTGCGGCTCCCGGCCGATCTCGCCGGGGAGCTCACGGGCGAGAACGGCTGGCTCGACGAGCTGCCACATCGTCCCCTTCGTCCGCCGACGCCCTTCGGATCGTCGGTCGAGCAGGGCGGAAAGGTCGTCATCCGTTTCGAGGCCGACCGCGCGGGCCAGTACGAGCCGGGAAACGAGTGGCCCTCGGCGTCCGCCTACGTCGGCGCGCAACTGCGGTTCCCTGCCGGAGCGCTCGGGGAGACCTCGCATCAGGAGTGGACCGTCGATTCGCTGGTGGTCGCCCTGCCGTGGATCCTCGCTCCGTCGCTCACCGTCTTCGCGGTGGGACTCAGCGGTGTCGGCATTGCCCGCAGCCGCAGGCCAGGCCGGTGGCAGGAGGGCGGAGCGTTCCGCGACGCCGTGCGATGGCTCCCGCCGTGGTTCACCGCGGCGCAGTTCCCGCTCTTCGGGTGGGCAGCCGCCGACATGTACGGCGACGAGCCTCTCTTCCCGCTCCTGCTCGTGTGCCTCGGTGTCTCCGTCGTCGCATCGGTGTGGGTGCTCGTGGTGACCCGTCCGCCACGCAGTGCCGCGGCTCGGCCCGCCGGCCGTCGGGGCTGATAGGATAAAAGCCCGTGACGGACACTTCAGGCGCGGGAAACACTTCGAACGACACCACCAAGCACATCTTCGTGACGGGCGGTGTCGTTTCTTCTTTGGGGAAGGGTCTGACCGCCGCCAGTCTGGGCAACCTGTTGACGGCGCGTGGGCTGCGCGTCGTGATGCAGAAGCTCGATCCCTACCTCAACGTCGACCCGGGAACGATGAACCCGTTCCAGCACGGTGAGGTGTTCGTCACCGACGACGGCGCGGAGACCGACCTCGACATCGGCCACTACGAGCGCTTCCTCGACATCGAGCTGAGCCAGGCCGCGAACGTCACGACGGGCCAGATCTACTCGCAGGTGATCGCTCGCGAGCGTCGCGGGGAGTACCTCGGCGACACGGTGCAGGTGATCCCTCACATCACCGACGAGATCAAGCGTCGGATGCGGTTGCAGGCGGGGGAGTCGCCCCGGCCCGACGTCATCATCACGGAGGTCGGCGGCACCGTCGGCGACATCGAGTCGCAGCCGTTCCTCGAAGCCGCCCGTCAGCTGCGCCACGAGCTCGGCCGCGACAGCGTGTTCTTCGTCCACGTCTCGCTCGTGCCGTTCATGGGAGCCTCGGGCGAGCAGAAGACCAAGCCCACCCAGCACTCCGTCGCGGCGCTGCGTCAGCTCGGTATCCAGCCCGACGCCCTCGTCCTGCGCAGCGATCGTCCGGTGAGCGAGAGCAACCGCAACAAGATCGCTCTCATGTGCGACGTCGATGTCGAGGGGGTCGTCAACACCGTCGACCTGCCCAGCATCTACGACATCCCCTCGACGCTGAACGCACAGGGACTCGACGCGTACATCACGCGGCGCCTGGGCCTTGCGGCCAAGGCGGGCGAGGTCGACTGGACCCGCTGGAACAAGGTGTTGCAGGCGGTGCACAATCCGAAGCACGAAGTGACGATCGGCCTGGTCGGCAAGTACATCGATCTTCCCGATGCGTACCTCTCGGTGACCGAGGCGCTGAAGGCCGGCGGGTTCGCGCAGGAGACCAAGGTGCAGATCACGTGGATCCCCTCGGACCTGTGCGAGACGCCGGAGGGTGCGGCCAAGGCGCTTGGCGCGGTCGACGGCATCGTCGTCCCCGGCGGCTTCGGCATCCGCGGGATCGAGGGCAAGCTCGGGGCGCTGAAGTTCGCGCGGGAACAGGGCATCCCGACGCTCGGCATCTGCCTCGGGCTCCAGTGCATGGTCATCGAGTACGCGCGGCACGTCGTCGGGCTGGAGGGAGCGTCCTCCAGCGAGTTCGACCCGGAGACCGAGTTCCCTGTCATCGCCACGATGGCCGAGCAGGTCGACATCCTCGCCGGCGGCGACCTGGGCGGCACCATGCGCCTGGGCCTCTACGAAGCGGAGCTCGCCGAGGGATCGGTCGCCGCCGAGGTCTACGGTGCCACGCGCGCCTCGGAGCGCCACCGCCACCGTTACGAGGTCAACAACCGATATCGCGAGGAGCTCGCCGCTGCGGGGCTGGTGTTCTCGGGCCTGTCGCCCGACCGGAACCTCGTGGAGTACGTGGAACTGCCGCGCGACGTGCACCCGTACTACATCGCCACGCAGGCGCATCCCGAGCTGCGGTCGCGGCCGACGGAGGCCAACCCGCTGTTCCGGGGGCTGATCGCCGCCGCCCTGGAGCGGCACCGTTCCAGCGAGCTGTTCGACGTCGAGAACGGCTGAGGGCCGCCGATGACGAGCCTGCGCGACGAACCGGTCGAGGTGGAGATCGTCACCTCCGACCTCGTGTATGAGGGGCGGGTGTGGGACGTACGCAACGACACCTTCCGCTACGGCGAGGGGGAGATCACTCGCCAGTACGTCGCGCACCCCGGCGCTGTCGCGGTCGTGGCGCTCGACGACGAGGAGCGTGTCGCTCTCATCCAGCAGTACCGCCACCCCATTCGCCATCGTGACTGGGAGATCCCGGCGGGACTCCTCGATGTCGAGGGGGAACCGCCCATCGATACGGCGCGACGGGAGCTGGCGGAGGAAGTGGATCTGGTCGCCGGCTCGATGGAGCCGCTGCTGAGCATCTACACGACCCCGGGCGGAAACGACGAGGTCGTCCACCTCTTCCTCGCCCGCGAGCTGTCGCCGGCGCCGTCCGCCCACGCGCGAGAGCAGGAAGAGGCAGACATCCGTCTGGAGTGGGTCGCGCTCGACGAGGCGATCGACGCGGTGCTTGCCGGCCGCATGCGCAACGGGATCCTGGTGGCCGGGGTGTTCGCGGCCGCAGAGCGCCTGCGGCGGGAAGAGCGCGCGGGAGGCTGACGTGCAGATGCGTCGCGCGGTGGAGACGTATCTCCGGCACGTGGCGATCGAGCGCGGGCTGTCGGATCACACGGTCGCCGCGTACCGGCGCGATCTCGCGGGATACGTCGCCTGGATGGAGGAGCGTCACGTGTCCGAGGCCGCCGAGGTGACGGCGGCGCTCGTGGCCGACTTCGTCGCCGAGCGCGCATCGGCACAGCCGCCCCCGGCGGCCACGTCGCTCGCGCGCCTGCAGTCGTCGGTGCGGGGGCTGCACCGCTTCCTCGTGCGGGAGGGACTGAGCGCGGAGGATCCGACGGCAGAGCTCCGTCCGCCCAAGATGCCGCAGCGCCTGCCCAAGGCGCTCACGATCGATCAGGTCGAAGCGCTCCTCGACGGTGCGGGGCCGGCCCCGGGCACCGACAAGGCTGTGGAGACCGGGGAGGAGGGACTCGTGCGTCTGCGCGACCGAGCCCTTCTCGAGCTGCTCTACGCGACGGGGGCCCGGGTGTCGGAGATCATCGCCCTCGACGTCGACGACCTCGCCCACGGCGACGTGCTGCGGGTGCGCGGAAAGGGCGACAAAGAACGCATCGTCCCGGTCGGCTCTTACGCCCGTGCGGCGGTCGATGCGTATCTGGCGCGGGCACGCCCCGAGCTCTCCCGTCGGGGCCGGGCCACCCCCCGGCTCTTCCTCGGCGCCCGCGGCGCGCCGCTGTCGAGGCAGAGCGCGTGGCTGATCATTCAGCAGGCGGCCGAGCGGGCGTCGCTTCGCGCCCACGTGTCGCCGCACACGCTCCGCCACTCCTTCGCCACCCACCTCCTGCAGGGCGGTGCTGACGTGCGCGTGGTGCAGGAACTCCTCGGTCACGCCTCGGTGGCGACCACCCAGATCTACACGCACGTGACGATCGATGCGCTCCGCGACGTGTATGTGACCTCCCACCCACGCGCCCGCTGAGCACATAGACACGGCGGGGTCGACGCGCGCGGCGGCGCCCATCCTCGACAATGGCAGGATGACCACCGATGTGCCCCGTGTGCCGGGCCGCGAGGACGATCGTCATCGTCCGGGCCGCGGCATCGCCGTGTTCTGGATCGTCGCCGGGGTGCTCGGGTGGGTCGTCTCGTTCCTCCTGTACCACGAGTACATCGGCCAGTTGACGGGAGGCGACGCGCTCATCAGCTGCGACATCAGCCCCATCGTCACGTGCGGTCCAAACCTCCTGGCTCCCGGCGGCAACCTCCTCGGTTTCAGCAACTCGATCATCGGCATCGTGCTGTTCACGGGCCCGATCTTCGCCGGTGTGAGCGCGCTGGCCTCGCGCGCGGGGATGCAGAAGTGGTACTGGCGCACGTACGCCGTCTTCGTGGCCGGGGCGTTCGTCTTCGTGCACGTCCTCGCGTACCGGAGCGTGTTCGAGTACGGATCGCTGTGCCCCTGGTGCATGGTGATCTGGCTCGTCACGATCCCGCTCTTCTGGACCGTCGCCGGGTGGACGCTGCGCGCCGGGGTGTGGGGGAGCGCCGGCGGAGGCGCGGGGCGGATCATCCTCTCCTGGCTGCCGCTCATCGTCATCGTCGACTATCTCGTCATCGCCGTCGCCGCCCAGCTGCGCCTCGACGTCATCGGCAGCCTCTGACGCGCGGGGTGCCGCGCAGGTCGCTGGCTCCCGAGTCGGCCCGATCCGGCACGCCCTTATTCCCGGCGAGCGGCCGCCGCGCCACCGGATCGTGACGCGGACAATGGGGCCATGGCCGCCACCGACCCCCTGCGCGTGCTTCTCCGTCGTCGCCGGGGCGAGGCCGCCGCAGCGATGGGGCGTGGTTCGTTCGACTACCTGTCCGACGATGAGATCTACCTCGACTCGGCGTGTCAGACGCTGCGTCCGCAGCCCGTGATCGATGCGCTGACGTCGTACTTCATGACCCACAACGCGTGCGGCGATCGCGTGAAGTACGCGTGGGGCAAGCGCGTGGAGGAGGGGGTCGCCGCAACGCGGCAGCGGGTGCTCACGACCCTCGGCCTGTCGGCCCGGCGCTACACGTGCTCGTTCACGCTCAACACCACCTACGGCCTCAACCTGCTGCTGCAGCAGCTCCCCGCCGGCCGCTTCGCCCGCGTCGTGACGACGCACACCGAGCACAACGCCGTCCACCTGTCGACCATCACAGCGGCCCGACGGCTGGGCATTCCGCGGGTGCTGGCGGAACGCGGACTCGACGGCTCCGTGCTCGTCGCCGATGCCGACCTGGCAGACGCGGTCGTCGTGGTCTCGGCGATGGACAACGTAGTGGGTCAGGTCACGGGGCACCTCGACGACCTCATCACCGATGCCCATCGTCGCGGCGCGATCGTCATCCTCGACGCGGCACAGGCGGCCCCGCACGCCCTCACGCGCCTGCGGGGTCTCGGCGCCGATGCGATCTGCTTCTCCGCCCACAAGATGTACGGGCCGGCGCTCGGTGTCGTGGTGGCCACCGACGACCTGCTCGCCTCGCTCGAGGTGGTCTTCATCGGCGGCGGTCAGGTCTCCGCGGCGCGTGAAGATGACTTCGACCTCCTTCCCGACCTCCACACGCGGCTCGAGCCGGGCCTGCAGGCGTGGGGGGAGATCCTCGCGTTCGGTGCCGCACTGGAATGGCTGCGTCCTCGCCTCGCCGAGATCGAGGAAACGGAGGCCCGCTTCGCCGAGCGCCTCTTCGACGGGCTCTCCGCCCTTCCCCACCTGCGCGTGCTGAACGCCGGCGCCTCTCCCGTGATCTCCGCCGTGCCCGAGCGCGTGGATGCGCATCGGCTCGCCGTCTTCCTCTCCCGGGCGGGGATCATGGTGCGCAGCGGCCACTTCTGCGCCCACCACTGGCTGGCGGAACGTCTGTCGCTGGAGCCCCTCGTCCGGTTCAGCGTCGGCGCGCACAACACCGACCACGACGTGGAGCGGGCGCTGGAGGTCATGACCGGGATGATGCGGGGGCTGTGACGTGCTGTGCATCGTTGCCTTCGCCGTGGTGCTGGTGCTCTCGGCCGTCTCTGCGAAGTACCGCAAGCTCCTGGGCCGGGCATGGGGATGTGTCTGGCGGAAGGCCACCTTCCGCCCGTGCGACTCGAGCTTCCGCGACGATGTGAAGAGCTCGCTGCTCGCGCCGCTGGCGGTCCGTGCCCCCGGCCTGGTGCGCCCGGCGAGCATCGCGATCGAGGTGGTCGCGTGGCTGATGGTGCTCTCGTTCGTCGTGAGCCTCTACATCGTGGGGCGGAGCGGCCTCAACCTCTACGTCTACGGCACGTGCGACAAGCAGGACGGTCAGTCCTGCTCGCTCGCTGCCGAGATGTGCTCGATCGACACCGGCCCCATCGGGTTCTGGGAGTCGATCGGTCAGGGCGACGTGCTCGGTGCGTTCGGCAACGAGTTCGCCTCTCTCGGAGAGACGATCGCGGCGGTGCCCAGCCGCCTGCGGGCGTGGGACGCGACGGAGTTCGCCGCGGCAGACGCCAGCTACCTGGGCGGATTCACCGCGGGACGGCCGGTCGCGTTGGAGATCCTGGATCCCGGCTGCCGGTTCTGCGCGCAGCTGTTCCGCAACATGGTCGAGTCCGGGTTCGATCGCACCCACAACGTCACCTACCTCGTCTATCCGATCTCCTCCGACGGGACCCCGCGGTTTGCGAACTCGCCGCTCGTGGCGAACTACCTCACGGCGATCCGCGCGTTCGATGCCGCCGCAGGCAGCCCGCGGGGCGGGGACTGGTTCGTGCTGGAGAAGCTGTTCACGCAGGAGAACGCCGATGGCCTGGAGTGGCAGGTGTGGATGAACAACGCGTCCGCGGCCGACGCCGAGGCACAGCTGCAGGCGTGGCTGACGGAGGCGGGCTACGACGACACCGCTGTGGCCCGGGTCGCCGAGCTCACCACCTCCGACACCGTCGCGGCGACGCTCGCGCACACGCGCGAGGTGGTCGAGAACGACGTGCAGACCCGCGCGATCCCGTCTCTCATCACCGACGGGCGGCTGCACTCCGGCCTCGTCGACGTGGCGACCCTCCGCGACGCCGGCTGAGCGGCGCTTCAGACGCGGCGTCGCGCGACGATCGCGCGGGCGAGCCACACGAACCAGGAGCTCGCCGCCACGAGTACGGCGGTGCTGACGATCGCCCACACCGGGCGACCGGAGAGGACGTACAGGGCCGCCAGGGGAAGGCCGATCGCGACGGCGGCGATCCGGATCCAGAGCGTGATCACCGCGGCGAGGTCGCGCAGTCGCGACGCGTGCCCGTGCGCTGGAGCCGAGGAGAGGCCGGTGCCCGTATCGATCATCTGCTGCCTCCTTCACCCACCGGCGCGGCGGCGATCCGGCACGCACCTGTCCGTCGTGAGTTGCTCAGTCTTCGCATGCTATCGCGCCGTTCCTCCTCGATGCCGGGCGGTGCGCCACGCCTCCCGGTGATCCGGCCGCGCTGTGCGAGAATCGAGGGTACGCAACAGAGATCAGGAGTGTCGGTGGCGGAGAAGACGCGGGAAGCCAAGAAGGCCTCCACGGACGAGACCCCGATGGGGCCGACCGGTCGTCCCTACCACGGCTTTCCGACCCCGCCGCCGCTCGACGGTCACGGACCGGCGCGGATCATCTCGCTGTGCAACCAGAAGGGCGGCGTCGGCAAGACGACCACCACGATCAACCTGGCTGCCTCCCTCGCGCAGTACGGCCGTCGCGTGCTCGCGGTCGACTTCGACCCGCAGGGCGCGTTGTCGGCGGGGCTCGGGCTCCAGACCCACGACGTCCCCACCATCTACGACCTGCTGTTGGACACCAAGCGCGATCCGCACGAGGTGATCGTCTCCACCTCGGTCGACGGTCTCGACGTCATCCCCGCGAACATCGATCTCTCCGCCGCCGAAGTGCACCTCGTCAACGAGGTCGCCCGCGAGACGATCCTCTCGCGCGTGCTCCGCAAGGTCGCCGGCGAGTACGACGTCATCCTCGTCGACTGCCAGCCCTCGCTCGGCCTCCTGACCGTCAACGCGCTCACCGCCAGTCACGGCGTGCTGATCCCGCTCGAGTGCGAGTTCTTCGCCCTCCGCGGCGTCGCCCTGCTCATCGAGACGATCGACAAGGTGCGCGACCGGTTGAACCCGTCGATCACGCTCGACGGTGTGCTGGCCACGATGTACGACCCGCGCACCCTCCACTCCCGCGAGGTGCTGGAACGCGTCGTCGAGGCGTTCGGCGACGACGTGCTGGAGACCGTGATCGGCCGCACGGTGAAGTTCCCCGACGCGTCGGTGTCGGGTGTGCCGATCACGAAGTTCGCGCCCGAGCATGCCGCCGCGCAGGCCTACCTGCGACTGGCGCGGGAGCTGGTCGCCCGTGGCGCCGTCGCCTGAGGACGCACCGGAGCACGACGCGCCCGAGGAAGAGACCGCCGCGGGATTCCGCGTGTCCCTCTCCAACTTCGACGGGCCGTTCGACCTCCTCCTCTCGCTCATCTCGCAGCACGAGCTCGACATCACCGAGGTCTCGTTGAGCAAGGTGACCGATGAGTTCATCTCCTATCTGAAGGGGCTCGAAGACGCGGAGGAGCTGGAGCAGGCGTCCGAGTTCCTCGTGGTGGCCGCTACCCTCCTCGACATGAAGGTGGCGGGCCTGCTGCCCCAGGGCGAGCTGGTCGACGCGGAGTCGGTGGCCCTGCTGGAGGCGCGGGACCTCTTGTTCGCCCGTCTGCTGCAGTACCGGGCGTTCAAGGAGGTGTCGGCGTGGTTCGCGCGGTGCATGCAGCGCGAGGATCGCCGGCACGTGCGCGCCGTGCGCCTCGACGAGAAGTACCGCCGCGCCGTTCCGGAACTCATCTGGACGCTCTCGAAAGAGGACTTCGCCGCGATCGCGACGCTCGCCTTCACGCCGAAGGAGATTCCGCACGTCGGGCTCGATCACCTCCACGCCCCGCTCGTGTCGATCCGCGAGCAGGCGGCGGTCGTCGTGACGCTGCTGCGGGGAGCGGGGCAGCTCAACTTCCGCGAGCTGATCGCCGGAGTCGACCAGACCGGCGTCGTGGTCGCGCGGTTCCTCGCGGTGCTGGAGCTGTACCGTCATGCCGCGCTGTCGTTCGAGCAGCTGGAACCCCTCGGAGAGCTGACGCTGCGCTGGACCGCCGAACGGTGGTCGGAAGAGAACCTCGCCACACTGGGAGCCGACTATGACCGATGAGCCGATCGACGCCGACACCGGGGAGGACGTGCCGCTGCGTTCCCAGGCGCCCGCCGACGTGACGGAGCGTATCGAGGCGATCCTCCTCGTCGTCGACGAGCCGCAGAGTCTCGTGGCGCTCGCCGCCGCCGTGGGCTCTCCCGTCCCCGCCGTGCGCCAGGCCGTCGAGCGGCTCGTCGACGATTACGACGGTAAGGCCGGCGGCCCGCGTCGCGGGTTCGAGCTCCGCGAGGTCGGCGGCGGGTGGCGACTGTACGTGCGCGAGGAGCACGACGATCTGGTCAGTGAGTTCGTCAACGCGCAGGCCCCCACGCGCCTCTCGCAAGCGGCGCTGGAGACGCTTGCCGTGATCGCGTACAAGCAGCCCGTCACGCGCAGCCAGGTCGCCTCGATCCGCGCCGTCAACGTCGACTCCGTCGTGCGGACGCTCGTGGCCCGCGGCCTCATCACCGAGCTCTACACCGACCCCGAGACCGGCGCGATCAACTACGGCACGACCGACGCGTTGCTCGTGAACCTCGGCATCAACTCGATCGACGAGTTGCCCCATATCTCGCCGCTCCTCGACGACGGCGCCGAAGGATTCGAGAGCGAGGCGCTGCGATGACAGACGGAACCGACGCCGAGGGCGTGCGGCTGCAGAAGGTCCTGGCCAACGCCGGGGTGGCCTCGCGTCGCGTGTGCGAGCAGTACATCGTGGAGGGACGGGTACGCGTCAACGGACGCGTGGTGACCGAGCTCGGCACCCGGATCGATCCGGCCGTCGACCTCGTCGACGTCGACGGCACGGCGGTGCAGCTGGACTCCACCAAGCGCTACGTGCTCCTCAACAAGCCGACCGGAGTCGTGTCGTCGATGAAGGACGAGAAGGGACGCCCCGACCTGCGGCGGTTCACGAAGGAGTGGCCCGAGCGCCTCTACAACGTCGGCCGCCTGGACGCCGAGACGAGCGGGCTGCTCGTCCTCACGAACGACGGCGATCTCGCCCACGTGCTCGCCCACCCCTCGTTCGGGGTGACGAAGGTGTACATCGCCAAGGTCACCGGCCGGGTGTCGCCGCAGACGATCGCCGCCCTCACCCGCGGCGTCGACCTGGAAGACGGGCCGATCGCCGCCGACAAGGCGCGCCTCCTCGATGTCAGCGGCGGCACGAGCCTCGTGGAGCTCACCCTCCACTCGGGGCGCAACCGCATCGTCCGTCGCATGATGGCGGCCGTCGGGCATCCCGTCGTCGAGCTCGTGCGTCGCCAGTTCGGCCCGCTCCACCTGGGAACCCTCCCCGCGGGGCGGGCCCGGGAGTTGACTACAGTAGAACGCGGCGCGCTGCTCACTCTCGCGCGCGAGGCGGCCCCGCCGCCGGCATCCTGAAGCGACCCCCCGAAAGCGGAGAAGCCGTGACCGACTCGAGCCCCACTGACGCACGCGCCCGCGCCGCGCGCACGTCGGGGACGGTGCGGATCGTCGGCGCGGGACTCCTCGGGTCGAGCATCGGTCACGCCCTGCGCCCGCTCGGTGTCGACGTCGTGCTCGCCGATGCGTCGCCCGCCCAGTTGCGCCTCGCCGTCGACTACGGGGCCGGGCGTCCCGCACGCGACGACGACGCCCCCTCGCTCATCGTGGTCGCGGTGCCGCCGGACGTCGTGGCCGACGTCGTCGAACGCGAGCTCGCCGACTACCCCGACGCCGTCGTGACCGACGTGGCGAGCGTCAAGCTCGAGCCGCTCCGCGTGCTGCGCGAGCGCGGCGTGACCCTCACGCGCTACATCGGCTCCCACCCCATGGCGGGTCGGGAGCGCGGCGGTGCCATCTCGGCGCGGGCCGACATCTTCGTGGGGCGGCCGTGGGTCGTCTGCCGCGACGAGGACACCCCCGCGCGGGCGCTCGCCCTCGTCGAAGGGCTGGCGCTCGACCTCGGGGCCACGCCGATCGAGATGACCCCCGAAGAGCACGACCGCGGGGTGGCGATCGTCTCGCACGTGCCGCAGCTGGTCGCCTCCCTCCTCGCGGGGCGCTTCGTAGAGGCCCCCGACGAGTCGCTGCGGCTGGCCGGTCAAGGCGTGCGGGACATGACGCGCATCGCCGCGTCGGCCCCCGAGTTGTGGGTGCAGATCCTCGGCGCCAACGCCGAACCGGTCGTCGACGTGCTCGACGCGCTCGCGGGAGACCTGCAGGCGGTGGCCTCGGCGCTGCGCGCGCCCGACGCCGCGGGAGCCCGGCGCGCGGTGGCCGAGACGATCCGCCGTGGCAACGACGGCGTCGAGCGCCTCCCTGGAAAGCACGGACAGAACCGCCGCTTCGAGCAGCTCGTCGTCATGGTCGACGACACCCCGGGCCAGCTCGGGCGCCTGTTCGGAGAGCTCGGCGAACTCCACGTGAACGTCGAAGACCTGCGCCTGGAGCACTCTCCGGGCGCCCAGTTCGGCCTCGCCGACATCAGCGTCGACCCGGCCGTGCTCCGGCATGCCGTCGACGGTCTGGAAGCGCGCGGCTGGAAGATTGCGAGCCTCACCAATGACTGATCCCACCTCCTCCGGCGCCCCGCGCGACGAAGACGTCGTCGCCGTCGCGATCGACGGTCCTGCCGGCTCCGGCAAGTCCAGCGTCTCCAAGGAGCTGGCACGTCGCCTGGGCTACGGCTACCTCGACACCGGGGCCGCGTACCGCGCGCTGGCGTGGCA
Organism: Microbacterium sp.; assembly: GCF_047607225.1. Taxonomy (GTDB): domain Bacteria; phylum Actinomycetota; class Actinomycetes; order Actinomycetales; family Microbacteriaceae; genus Microbacterium. Next base: position 20,748 of record NZ_JASGDO010000028.1, read on the forward strand.
CGTGCTCGAGCACGGCGCCGACACCTCCGACGCGTCGGCCGTCATCGATGCCGCGGGCGACTTCGACTATGCGATCTCCCTCGACCCCGACGATTACTGGGTCACCGTCGGGGGAGTCTCCGTCACCGACGCGATCCGCGATCCGCGGGTGTCGGGCGCCGTCAGCGGCGTCGCCCGTGTGCCGGTGGTGCGCGAGTCGGTCAACGCGATGTTCCGCGCCCTGGTCGCCGACTCCGACCGCCCCGGCGTGATCGTGGAGGGCCGCGACATCACGACGGTCGTCTTCCCCGACGCTCTCGTCCGCATCCTCCTCACCGCCGCCCCCGAGGTGCGCGCCGCCCGGCGCAGCGCCGAGGTGACCGGGCAGGACTCCGCCGAGGTCGCCGCCGCGCTCCACAAGCGCGACGCGGCCGACTCGAAGGTGGTCGACTTCCTCACTGCCGCTCCCGGCGTGACCGTGGTCGACTCCACCGAACTGAACTTCGACCAGACCGTGGCTGCCGTCCTCGACGTCATCCGGGTCGGAACGGGAACTTCCGCATGACCACCTCCGACGACGAGTACGAGGGCGGCCCCGACCACCTCGAAGAGAAGCTCGCGAACCTCGACGAGGAGCTCGCCGATCAGCGGGCCGCGGCGCTGCGTGCGTCGCTGTCGGACTACGAGCTCGACGATGACGACGCCGAGCTGCTCGCGGGTTTCACCGCGGGCGGCGAGGTCGTGGAGGTGCTTCCCGCGCTCCCCGTCGTCGCGATCGTCGGGCGGCCCAACGTCGGCAAGTCGGCGCTCGTCAACCGCATCCTCGGTCGGCGTGAGGCGGTCGTGGAAGACACGCCCGGCGTCACCCGCGACCGCGTGACGTACAAGGCCGAGTGGATGGACCGCCGCTTCACCCTCGTCGACACGGGCGGGTGGGAGCCCGACGCCAAGGGCATCGACCGCTCGGTGGCCGCGCAGGCCGAGGTCGCGATCGACCTGTCCGACGTCGTCCTGTTCGTCGTCGACGCGATGGTGGGAGCCACTGCGACCGACGAGCAGGTCGTGCGCCTTCTCCGCAAGGCCGACAAGCCGGTGTTCCTCGTCGCCAACAAGATCGACGACGCCCGGCAGGAGCCCGAAGCCGCCGCCCTCTGGAACCTGGGACTGGGGGAGCCGCACCCCGTGTCGGCGATCCACGGTCGCGGGGTCGCCGACCTCCTCGACGAGGTCATGAAGGTGCTCCCCGAGGTGTCGGCCGTCGCCAAGAACGAGCTCGGCGGACCGCGTCGCGTCGCGATCCTCGGGCGCCCGAACGTCGGCAAGTCGTCGCTTCTCAACAAGGCCGCCGGTGAAGAGCGCGTGGTCGTCAACGAGCTCGCCGGCACCACGCGCGATCCCGTCGACGAGATCGTCGAGCTCGGCGGTCGCCTGTGGCGCCTCGTCGACACGGCGGGCATCCGCCGCCGCGTCCACCTGCAGCAGGGTGCCGACTTCTACGCGTCGCTGCGCACCTCGGCCGCGCTGGAGAAGGCGGAGGTCGCTGTCGTCGTGCTCGATGTGTCGGAGCCGCTCAGCGAGCAGGACGTGCGCATCATCGACCTGGTCCTGGAATCGGGGCGAGCACTCGTGCTCGCGTTCAACAAGTGGGACCGCCTCAACGACGACGACATGGAGAACGCGGATCGCCGTCGCTACCTGGAGCGCGAGATCGAGCAGGACCTCGCCCACGTCTCCTGGGCGCCGCGGGTGAACATCTCCGCCCGCACCGGTCGGCACCTCGACAAGCTCGTGCCGGCACTGGAGACCGCCCTGGAGTCGTGGGACCAGCGCATCCCCACCGGCAAGTTCAACGCCTTCCTCGCCGAGCTCGTCGCCGAGCACCCGCACCCGCTCCGGGGCGGCAAGCAGCCGCGCATCCTGTTCGGCACGCAGGCCTCCACCCGGCCGCCGACCTTCGTGCTGTTCACGACCGGATTCCTCGACCCGGGCTACCGCCGGTTCATCCAGCGACGCCTCCGTGAGATCTTCGGCTTCGAGGGCACACCCATCGTCACGAACATGCGCGTGCGGGAGCGCCGTCAGCGCTGAACCGATCTGACCCGGACCCGATCCGGGGCTGAATCCGGCGCGGTCAGCCCGGGGTCAGCCCGAGGTCAGCCGCCAAGTCAGCCCGGGCGTCAGCGGATCTCGAACGACGTGAACCGGTCCGCGGGGAGCCGATCGAGGTGGAGCGGTGTCGCCTCGGCCGCGACGCGCGGAAGCGGGGTGCGGGTGCCCGGCTCGCGGAATCGCTGCACGGCCCAGCACTCCACGCCCGCGTCGGCGAGGCGGCAGCCGAGGTCGATCAGCCCCTCGTCGTCGATCGCGGCGGGATGGACCGTCGTCCGCACCTCGTACTCCAGCGGATGCCGCGTGCCCGAGCGCAAGAGGTTGTGCGCGAGCACGAGCTCCAGCGACCGCCATGCGTGGTCGCCGCTCGGGCCGCGTCCGGTGACCTTCGCATAGTCGGCGCGCCCGGCCTTGATGTCCAGCCCCACCCAGTCCACGAACGGCAGCGCTTTCGCCAGCAGCGACGGGTAGGCGCCGCCGGTGTGAAGGCCCACCTTGAAGCCCAGGGCGCGCACCACCTGCAGCGCGGGAATCAGCCCGCGCTGCATGGTGGGCTCGCCGCCGCTGAAGACCACGCCGTCGAGCAGTCCGATGCGGTCGCACAGCAGATCGGTGACGTCGCTCCAGCTGAAGACCGTCTCGCCGCGCGGATCGATGAGGGCGGGGTTGTGGCAGTAGAAGCAGTCCCAGGGGCAGCCCTGGAGGAACACGGTGGCCACGAGCATGTCGGGCCAGTCCACCGTCGAGAATGGCGTGATGCCGGCGACCCTCAGATCGTACGGTGCGAGCTCTTCCATCGTTCCTCCTCGACCGATGGCGGCGCCTGGAAGTACCGCCGCTCTTCAGCTTCGCCCTTCTTGCCGATGTTGAAGGAGGCGATCGGCCGGAAGTAACCCATGACCCGCGTCCACACTTCGCACTCGGCGCCGCAGTCGGGGCACGAGGGGTGCTCGCCGGAGCGGTAGCCGTGGCGAGGGCAGATCGAGAACGTCGGGGTGATCGTGATGTAGGGGAGCCGGAAGTTCTCCAGCGACCGCCGGACGAACTCGCGGCACGCCGCGGCCGAGGTCATCGCCTCGCCGAGGTAGAGGTGGAGCACCGTGCCGCCGGTGTACTTCTGCTGCAGCGGCTCCTGCATCGCCATCGCGAGGAACGGGTCGGCGGTGTAGCCCACGGGAAGCTGCGACGAGTTGGTGTAGTAGGGCTTGTCGTCGGTGCCCGCGTGACGGATGCCCTCGGCACCGAAGCGCGCCACGTCTTCCTTCGCGAACCGGTAGGTCGTCCCTTCGGCGGGGGTCGCCTCCAGGTTGAACATGTGCCCGGTCGACTCCTGGAACTCCACCATGCGCTCCCGCACGTGGTCGAGGAGGCGCATCGCGAGCGCGGCTCCGGCTTCGGTCGTGATGTCGTCGGCGTCGCGGGTGAGGTTCCGCACGTATTCGTTGATGCCGTTGACGCCGATCGTGGAGAAGTGGTTGTCGAGGGTGCCGAGGTAGCGCTGGGTGTAGGGGAAGAGCCCGCCCTCGAGGTGCTCTCCGATCACGGCGCGCTTGGCCACCAGGCTGTCGCGGGCGATCTCCAGCAGTTCGTCGAGGCGCGCCAGGGCGGCGTCTTCGTCGCCGGAGTGCACGAACCCGAGTCGCGCGCAGTTGATCGTGACGACGCCGATCGAGCCGGTCTGCTCCGCCGAGCCGAACAAGCCGTTGCCACGCTTGAGGAGCTCGGTGAGGTCGAGCTGCAGTCGGCAGCACATGGAGCGGATCATGTGGGGGTCGAGGTCGGAGTTGACGAAGTTCTGGAAGTAGGGGAGGCCGTACTTCGCCGTCATCGCGAACAGGGCCTCGACGTGGGGGCCGTCCCAATCGAAGTCGCGCGTGATGTTGTAGGTGGGAATGGGGAAGGTGAACGCCCGGCCGTCGGAATCGCCCTCGGTCATCACCTCGATGAACGCGCGGTTGATGATCCCCATCTCCTCCGACAGGTCGCCGTAGGTGAAGTCCTGCACCGCGCCGCCGACGAGCGGACGCTGGCTGGCGAGGTCGTCGGGGCACACCCAGTCGAAGGTGAGGTTGGTGAAGGGCGTCTGCGTGCCCCAGCGGGAGGGCACGTTGAGGTTGAAGATGAACTCCTGCATCGCCTGGCGCACGTCGTCGTACGAGAGGGCGTCGATCCGAACGTAGGGGGCGAGATAGGTGTCGAAGGAGCTGAACGCCTGCGCTCCGGCCCATTCGTTCTGCAGCGTGCCGAGGAAGTTGACGAGCTGACCCAGAGCGCTGGAGAAGTGCTTCGGCGGGCGGGAGGATATCTTCCCGGTCACCCCGTTGAACCCCTGTTCCAGCACCATCCGCAGCGACCAGCCGGCGCAGTAGCCGGCGAACACGTCGAGGTCGTGGATGTGGAGGTCGCCGTCGCGGTGCGCCTGACCCGCCTCGGGGGCGTACACCTCGTCGAGCCAGTAGTTGGCGATGAGCTTTCCGGCGGAGTTGAGGATCATGCCGCCGAGCGAGTAGCCCTGGTTCGCGTTGGCGTTGACCCGCCAATCGGCTCGGGACAGGTACTCGTCGATCGTGTCGGCGACGGTAATGGCGCGCGGGGAAGCCATGGATTTCCTCTCTGAGAAGACGAGCAGCAACCAGGGTCGCTGAGGTGGTCTGACCACAATATGTAGTGGTGCGGCGGGAAGGGAAGCGCAGATATGGCGTGTCGCGATGTTCGCGTCGGGTGGTAGGTGATCTCGTCGGCGGTTCGTGACGATCGTGTGTCGGCCGTCGGGTCGGGGAAGTACGGGGTGTGCCAGGCTGGTCGGGTGACGATCGTTCCTCCCGAGCCCGGTGAGCCGCGGCGCCCGCACGGGCCGCGCGACTCGGGCGACGCTTGGGTCGTCGCCGACGACGGCACCCGCTATTGGGGGCGCTACGGTGCGGCGGGGCTCCTCGCCCTCGACCCGCAGCGCGGTGTGCTGCTGCAGCACCGCGTGGCGTGGAGTCACCACGGCGACACATGGGCGCTTCCCGGCGGCGCGCGCCACGAGGGCGAGTCGGCGTGCGACGGCGCGCTCCGCGAGTCGGCGGAGGAGGCCGGGGTTCCCGCCGAGGCGGTCGCGGCGCGACTGATCAGCGTGTTCGATGTCGGGATCTGGACGTACAGCACGGTCGTGGCCGACGTCGTCACGCCCTTCGAGCCGGTGATCAGTGACCCCGAGAGCCGGGAGCTCGCCTGGGTGTCGGTCGATGAGATCGAGTCGTATCCGTTGCATCCGGGGTTCGCGGCGTCGTGGCGAACGCTCCGCGCGCTCCTCGACGTGCGACCGGTGATCGTCGTCGACGCGGCTAACGTGGTCGGTTCCGTGCCCGACGGATGGTGGAAGGATCGCGCTGGCGCAGCGGCACGGCTGATGGAGCGCCTCGTGGAGCGAGCGCGGCGCGGAGTGCCGGCCGCCGCGCTGGGACTCCCCGAGAGCGAGTGGTTCCCCGAGATCGTCGTGGTGCTGGAGGGAGCGGCCCGCGCGGCGGCCGACGTGCCGGGCCTGCGGATCGTGCGCGCGGCCGGGCAGGGCGACGACACGATCGCCGAGACGGCGGCGACCGAGCGGGCGGCGGGACGCGTCGTCACGGTGGTGACGAGCGATCGGGGTCTCGCTGAACGGATGTCCGCTGTCGCGACGGTCGAGTCGGTGTCGTGGCTGAAGGAGCTGCTCTGAGCCGGCGGCCCGTGACGGGCCGGGGCGTCGTCGCGAGACGGGCGTGGGCGGCCGTCGGGATCGCGGTGGTCGTGGCGGCGGGACTGTTCGTGCACACGCAGCTGCCCGACACGGCGGCGACCGACATCGCGGGCGACGCGCTGTATGCGGTCGTGGCCTACCTCGCGGTCGTGTTCGTCGCGCCGCGTCTCGCGTCGCCGTGGGCGGGGACGATCGCCGCCGGCTGGTGCGTCGCGGTGGAGCTCTTCCAGCTGACGGGGCTGCCGCAGGTGTGGGGCGCGGCGTTCTCCCCGATCGTGCTCGTGCTGGGGACCGTGTTCGACGCGCGGGATCTTCTGATCTACGTCGTGACGGTGGCGGTGGTCGCGGCGGGGGACCGGCTGCTGCGCGCGCGGCGTGGGGACGGACGACGGGCGGGCGCGACAGGCTGACGGGGCGCTCGGCCGGGCTCAGTCGTCGTCGGCGTGCGGCGCGCGGCCGCGAAGGCGGTCGATGTCGCGGCGTTCGCGCTTGGTGGGGCGCCCGGCGCCGCGGTCGCGGACGGCGACCATCGCGACGGGTTCGCGCGGCGGCGTGCGGTCTTCGGCGGCGAGGGCGGCCAGTGGCGCGCCGACGCGTTTGGTGAGGAGCTGGCGCACCACCAGGATGCGGTCGAATCCGGCGATGCGCACGCGGAGCTCGTCGCCGATCCGCACCGGCTGGGAGGCTTTGACCTTCTCGCCGTTGAGGCGCACGTGTCCCGCGCGGCAGGCGGTGGTCGCGGCCGACCGGGTCTTGTAGACGCGCACCGCCCAGAGCCACGAGTCGACGCGGACGCTCTCGGTCATCGGGGTGCCTTCCCGAGCAGACGGCAGATGCCGAGGACGAGGAGGCCCTGGCCGAGCGTGTAGGCGATCATCACGGCGGGGCCGGTGGCCTCGGCCGAGACGCCGGGGAGGAAGAGGCGCAGGGCGAGCAGGGTGTCGGAGGCGAGGAAGAACGCGCCGCCGACGGCGGTGAGCGTGCCGCCGCGGGTGGCCGCCACGGCGGTGCCGCCGAGCACCGCGCCGTAGAGGATCACCGGGACGAGCAGGGCGCCGAGGTGCGGCCAGAGAACAGCGATCATGACTCCCCACCACGCGGCGTAGACCATGGACCAGGTAGCGATGGGGTGCGGGTGGAGGTGGCGGAGGAAGAGGGCGATGTAGAGCAAGTGTGCGATGCCGAAGCTCGCGAGCATGGCGGGGAGCTCGTCGGCGAGGAAAGGGAAGAAGAACGCCGCGCCGTCACCGAGCCAGGAGAACGCGAGGGCGAGGAAGAGGAAGGTCGCCGCAGGGAGCGCTGTGGAGCCGGTGGGGAGTCTGCCGCGCAGGGCCCAGATCGCGGCGATGCCCAGGGCGGGCATGAGGAGGAGCTTGGTCGGGTATTCGATGGCCGCGAGGTCGAAGGTGATCGCCGTGACGTGGAGGACCGAGAGAGCCGCGTACAGGAGGAAGCCCCACCAGCGGGTGGTCTCGAGCCGTCGCGCGGTGCGCGAGCGCGGGCGTGCGGGGGTGGTCACGGCGCTCCTTCGCGGATCGGGTCGCCCGGGGTCTCGCGGCGCGGCGGCGATGACCGGGGGAGACGGGTCGGTGCGACCCATCGTACGGTCAGGCGACGGTGAGGGAGACGATGGGACGCCCGGGTGACGGACTCGCGACCTCCCGGAATCCCGCGGCGAGGAAGGTGGAGAGGCTGCCGTGGAACAGGGCGTTGGCCGAGGCCTTCTTGACGGAGGTGTCGATCGGGTAGCCCTCGATCACGCGGGCGCCGTTCTCGCGGGCGTGGCTGACGGCGGCGTCGAGCAGGTTGGTGCCGAGTCCCGCGCGTCGGTGCTCCCGGCGGACCACGAAGCAGGTGATGGCCCACACCGAATCGTCGTCGATCGGTTCCGGCGACTGCGTGAGGCTCCGGGTATGGGCGAGGCGGGGCTGCGCGGGGCGCGGGGCGACCTTGACCCATCCGGCGGGCTCGCCCTCGACGTACGCGATCAGGGCGGAGGGCGGCTGCGCCTCGAGGTCGGAGCGGAGCAGCTCGCGTCTCTCGTCGACCGTCGTGGCGTCCCAGTCCTTGCCTCGGAGCATCCACCACTGGCACCAGCACGAGGCGCCGTCGCCCCCGCCGGTGAGTGCATGCTCGACGTCATCGAACCGGTCGGCGCGTGCGGGGCGGATCTCGATCGTCGTCATGACGCGAACGTACACGTGGCCACCGACACCCGTCAGGCCGGTTCGCGGCGCGCGCGACGACCGGCTAGGATAGGGGAGTTGTCCGCGTGCGGACGATGGACCGGGATGTGGCGCAGCTTGGTAGCGCACTTGACTGGGGGTCAAGGGGTCGCAGGTTCAAATCCTGTCATCCCGACCGGAGAAAGCCCCGGAATCACGCAGGTATTGCGGGTTCCGGGGCTTTTGTCATGCCCGCCCCGGTCGGCTGTGTGTGCAGTGTGTGTGCACTTGCTCGCGGAATGAGCGCCGACGCGCCCTCCGCTGCACGTCGACCGGCGTCGCCGATCAGGTGCGTGTAGATGTCGCTCGTGATCGAGATCGACGAGTGACCGAGACGCTTCGAGACGAGCGCGATGTCGGTGCCGCTCGCGAGCAGCAGCGACGCGTGCATGTGCCGCAGCCCGTGCAGCGTCATGTCGGGCAGCCCGATCTCGCTGCGCAGCGTCTCGAACAGACGCGTCACGTACTGGGGCCGCAGCGGCGTCCCGTTCTCGTACGTGAAGACGTGCCCGTCGCCCTCCCACAGCGTGCCGCAGTTCACCCGGTCGGCTTCCTGTGCGATCTGCCATGCGACGAGCGCGCCGACTGCCGCGTCGTCGAGTTGCACGACCCGACGCCCTGCGCTCGTCTTGGGCGAGTTCTCGACGACGGCGCTGCGCGTCTGCACGCGCGTCGTTCGCACGGTCAGTTCGCGTCGCGCGAGGTCGACGTCGCCCCACCGCAGGCCGAGCAGTTCGGCACGCCGCAGCCCGGTCAGCACGGCGATCTCGAACAGTGCGCCGAGCCTGTGCTGCGCAGCCCGATCGAGGAACGCCCCGACTTGAACGGGTGACCACGGCTCGAACTCGTGCGCGTCCACGACGGGCAGCCGCACGCCGCGGGCTGGGTTCGCCGCGATCATGTCGTCTCGCAGGGCAGCGGTGAGCGCACCCTGCACGACGGCGACGATGCGGCGAACGGTCGTCGCGCCGCGCCCGTCCGAGATGAGCCCGTCGATGAAGCGCCGCACGTCGGCCCGCTTGATGTCGGTGAGCCGCAGCCTGCCGAGCGCGCTCGGCTTGATGTCGGCGTCGACGTATCGGCGGTAGTTGTCGAGCGTGCTGCGCTTGATGTCGCCGCGCTGCTCGCGCCCGTCGAGCCATTCGTCGAGCCACTGTCCGAACTTCACGCGGCTCGTCTCGACGAACTCGCCCCGGTCGTGCTCGGCGCGTGCCTTCGCGAGCGCGGACTGCGCCGCTCGCTTGGTGTCGAAGCCCGCGACGCGCGTCTGTAGGCGCTTGCCTGACGCGTCGGTGCCGCGCGCCAGGTAGTAGCCCCACTTCCCGTGTTTCGGGTCGCTGAGCAGCCGCGGACACGTGTTCGCGACCTGTTTCTCGGTCGGCTTCTCGGGCAGGACGGCGTACTGGGTTCTCGAACCCGGTCGCCTGCACGAGCATCTGCGATAGATCATCTGTCTTCCTCTCTCAGTTGGCCGTCTCGGATGGACGGACGTCTGTGCGCGCGCGTCTCCACATCTCAACCGGGAGCGTGCGGTCCTCTAATGCGTCTCTCGCCGCCACTGTCACGGGGACGTATGGCTGCCACACCGGCGGCGGCTCAGCGCCAATCATGCGGGCGTGCTCGACGTCGTCGGCGTGCAAGGCATCGAGTTCAGGTCGAAGGGACTCAATCACGCCGCGTTGTCGAGCCTGGATGCGGGCTCGTACAGACCTGCCGACGTTGTCGTCTCGTGCGAGGACGCGATGCACCGCTTCGATCTCGTTGCGGTAGCGTGCTTCGGCCTCACGTAGATCGTTGAGGGCTTCGGCTGCGCGCTCGAAGTGTGCCCACCCCTCGACTTCCGGCATGGCGCTCTCACCGCTGACGATATCGTCGGTGCGGCGTTCCACGCCGTCGATCTCGACTGGCTCGCTGCTGCTGATGAGGTCGACGACGGTGACGGCGAGCACGTCGGCAACGTGCATGAGTTCCCGCGTGTTCAGGGGCTTCTCGCCGCGTTCAACCTGCCAGACGACCTGACGTGTCCAGCCCTTCTTGATGCGCTCTCTCATCCGGTCGGCGAACTCGCCCTGGGTGATGTGGCGCTGCTCTCTGATCTCGCGAATGCGTTGCCCAACCCACTCATCGAGTGGTGTTGCAGTTTTGCGAACACGGTTAGTCATGAGCACACGATAGCACTCACTATGGACATATCGACCACATGACGAAAGGCGATGACATGACCACCACGGAATCGGGACTCGCAACCGAGCAGTCCGAGCAGGCGAGCGCCGCGCCCGCAGTTCTCACGCTCGACGACATTCGCAGCCGCGCAACTCTCGACATCGAAGAGGCCGCAGCTTTGCTGGGCATCTCTCGCCTGAGCGCTTACCGGCAGGCGCGCTCGGGTGAGTCGTTCCCGGTGAAGCGCATCGGGCGCCGCCTGCTCGTTCCCGTGCCGGCGCTCATCGCGTGGCTCGGCGAGGGCTGACGCCCGCCGGTCCAGCAACCAACTGAGCAGCAGTCATTCGACGGGAGCGAAACACACCACATGGACGCACGCATTCCAGAGCGCTATCTCGTGGACAGGCGCATCGTTCGCCTGTCGGCGTCGGCGCGTGCGAGTTACTTCATGGCGACGCTGTGGGCCGTCTCGAACCGCACCGATGGGCGTATCGAGCGCGACGATCTCGCGCTGATCCCGACGTTCGACGCCGCGAGCGTCGACGCGCTCGTCGAGGCCGACCTGTGGACCGTCAGCGACAGAGGCGCGTGGATCATCGCCGACTACATGAGCACGCAGACGAGTCGAGCCGACTTCGAGGTCTTGGAGAACGCTCGCCGAGCCGACCGCGAGAAGAAGCGTCGACAGCGAGCGGCGAAGTCTGCGACTGAATCCCCGGGAGCGTCCCCGGGACATGTCCCCGGGGACGCCACAGGACAGGCAGGAGAGGCTAGGAGTTCTGAAGTCTCTATCTCTGAGACCAAGGGCGCGCGCGACGACGAAATCATCGGGGCCGAGATCGTCGAAGTCGACTACTTCGACACGGCCTGGCAGTCATGGCCGAAGCGCGAGCGCCGGGTCGAAGCCGAAACCGCGTTCGAGGATGCCGCCAAACGTCACCCGCGGGGGCCGCAGGGTCTTGCCGACGACATCGCCGCTCACGGTGCCGCCTACGTCCGCGGCGGCTGGGCGACGCCCGAGGCTATGCGATACATCCCCGGCCTGGTCGGGTGGCTCACGTCGTCGCGGTGGGTTGACGATCTGCCGACGCCCCGCCGCGAGCGGAAGACGCAATCCGAACGTAACGCCGACGTGTTCGCGAAGTTCCTCGCTGACGAAGGCGAGGCGTCATGAGCCTCAGAGACGAGATCGCCGCCGCTACGAGCGTGATGCTCGCGATCGCTTGCACACCGCGTGTGCAAGCCGTCGATGAATCCCCAGATCACAGCCGACCGCCTTTGGCGCAGAGTCAGGGGCTCGACGAGAGGAACCCGCGATGACCGAAGACGACTTCCGGGCGCTCGTGCAGCGCGCGCGCCGCGCCGTCGCCGAACCGACCGACCGCCAGTCGCTGCGAGACGCAAAGCGCGCACGCCGCGCCACGATCGACGGTTACCTCGCCGCGCTGCGCAGGCTGTCGCCGCGTGATGAGGCTGCCGTGCTCGCGCATTCGCGTGCCCTGTCCGCAGAGACGGCAGCGAACCGGGCCGAGGCGAAGGAACTCCGCGAACTGCTCGCCGCACTCGTCGGCGCCTGACCACCCACCAACCGGAGATCGAGCAACAGAAAGGAACCACCCGCGATGACCATGCACAAGGTACTCGGCAGCAGCCCTGTCGATCCCGTCGAGCACGCTCGCACCCTCGCTCTCCGCCCCGACCACTCAGCGATCGTCGAAACCGAGCGCGCCCGAGCGGCCACGGTCGATGACTACTACGCCGCCGTGAACGTCAGCGGACGCTCTGACCAGATCGAAGCGCACAGGGCGGCGCTGCTCGCCGAGGTCGCCGCATGGCGAGCCGAGGCAGGCCAGATGCGAGACGCGCTGACCGCGCTCGTCGGCGCGCAGATCGGGGGTGCGCGGTGAGCATGAGCGAGTACCGGCGCATTCACGCCGAACTGAAGCGCACTCGCGGATCGGCGGTCGGCCAGCCGTGTGCGGCACCCGGCTGCGACCTTCTCGCGGACGGGTGGGGGCTCGTCGGTGAGGGGCTCGTCTTCGGCCTGAAGGACGGCGACGGCAAGCCCGACGACGTGCCGGTGCGGTGGTCGCGTGACCCGAAGGACTACGCCCCGCTGTGCTACTCGCACAATGCGCAGATGGATCACGGCGGCGACTGGCTGATGTGCCGACGCGGGCACGTGCGACTGACTTGGGGGAAGGACTCGGACGGCTGGTGCGTCGGGTGCCGCCGCGAGCATCTGCGCGAGTACAAGCGTCGTCGCCGCGCTGATCCCGAGTACCGAGCGTGCGAGCGTCAGCAGCGACAGGCACGCCGCGCAGCGGCACGAACGGACGGAACGGCACAGTGACCACGAACGAACCGAAGACGAACACCGAGCGGCGCCTGACCGCGGCGCAGCGCGCCGACGCGGCCCTGCAAATGCGGCTGCGCCGGGCGACATACCGCGAGATCGCCGCCGCGCTCGGCTACTCGAACCCCGGCAATGCGTACCGCGCCGTCGAGCGTGAGATCGCGAAGGTGCCGCGCGAGCACGCGAAGCAACTGCTCGCGCAGGAACTCGAAGCGCTCGATGCGTTGCAGCGGGAAGTCATGCCCGCGGCGCTCGGCGAGGGGACGATGCGCGACGGCTCACCGAAGGCACCCGATCTATGGGCCGTCGACCGGGTGCTTTCGATCATGGACCGCCGCGCTCGACTGATGGGGCTCGACAAGATCAGCGGCGATTCGGGCGTTGACGAGTTCAAGACCGTGCTTGCGACGTGGGCGATGACGATCACCCAGCAAGTCGAAGCCGCCGAGAAGACCACTGCCCGCGACCGCGTGCAGGACACCGAGGGGGAAGGAACCCAATCGTGACCACGAACAACTACGCGACCGCCGTGCGCGGCTACCGCGACGAACTGGGAGCGGCGATGCAGTACGCCGACGCCGACCTCGCGCCCGAGGCGATCGCGACGCGGAAGCGGGCACGCGTGCACGCAGCCCGTCAGGCGCTGCTCGCGGCGCGCCCTGTGCTGCCTCAGAACCTGCCGACCCGTGACGGCGTGATCGCTTCGCTGCGTCCGAAGACTGCCGACGAGATCGCCCGTGTGCAGCACGAGGCGGCGAAGGTGCAGGCGCTGCTCGACAAGGGCCGGCCACTGGCGCAGATCATCGCGAGCGCGGACGAGACGCGCGCTCTCGCGATCGCTGATCTCGTCGAGACGCTGCCGCAGGTGCTCGACTCGAACGCGGGCGACGAGATCATTGCTGAGGTTCACGGGCTCGTGTTCGACCGGCTCGCCGATCTCGGCGTCGAGGCTGCGACGTCAGTGCGGGATGCCGAGCAGCAGCACGCGCCCGCGATCGCATGGCACCGCGCCATGACCGAAGCGGCGGAGGGCAGCGACGCGACTGTCGGCGCGTGGCAGGACGTCTACCGCGCCGATCAGGCGGGCTACGAGGCGATCCGCGGCGGGCTCGACGGCACCGTCGACGAGTTCATTCGGCGGTTGGACGCGTAAGGCCGGGGCGACGCGTCGGTCATCCGCGTCGCACCCGTGAGAGGCGGGCGGCCAGTCCTCGCCCGCCTCTCAGTTCCCATCACACGAACAAAGTAAGGAAGTGGCGACGGCATGGACGCTCGCACGAAGTACACGCAGGCCGCGATCGCCGCAGGTGGCATCTGGCTATGGTCAGCGGCACACGCAGCGTGGGGCCGCGACTCGGAGATGTGGCCGGGGCTGCTCGAACTCATCCCCGAGACGGGCACCGTGTGGTGCGCGGGCGTCGCGACCGGCGAGGAAGCACTCACCCTGGCAGCCCGCACGCCTGACACCGTCAGCATCGTCGCGAGCGACGTCATGCTGCCCGCACTGAAGACCGCTTGGGAGGGTGCCTACCCGCGAGGCATGGTCGCCGCCGCGGTCGAAGCGGGAGACATCACCCGCGACGAGGCTGCGCGCATCTTCGCCGACTACGACGAAGCGGGCGAGTGGCTGCACGTTGACGAGGCGATCAGCGCCCGCATCCGCTGGTGGCCGCACGATCTCGTCGAGCACTCCCCGCTTACGAGCGTCGACGTCGTGCTCTGCCGGAACGTGCTGACGTCGATCCCGCGTCAGGATCGGGCGGGCGTCGTCGACCGGCTCGCGCAGATGGGCGTCCCCGTTGTCGTAGGCACGAGTGATCTACTGCACGCTGGCCGCGAATGGCTCGCCCGGTTCGCTCCCGCCGACCGCGTGTTCGTGCTGCGACCCGACAAGGCCGCGTCGCGCACTTGACCGGGAATCAGGCGCCGACCGTCGCTGATCGGGGCTTTCTGCGGGTGCTTGCACACACGTCGTGCAACGCAGCGGGGTCCCGACGACCGGAATTTAGTCGGTGCGCGTCCCCGTCTCGAGCCCGGTCAGGACACCGCGCAAGTACCAGGCCCCGCTCTCCACCCCTGTGGACGGGCTCCGTCCATCGGCGATGCCCGCGAAATCGCTGAGTAGTCGATCGGTGTATACGGTCACGGCCCTGACGCAGCTATCGCCGACGAGCGATACGTTCTCGCGAGCGAGAGTACGCATCTTCGCGATCCGTTCGCGAACGTCGTCGAGGTAGTGCGCGACGTCGCCGTCACGAATGTGGTGCAAGTCGTGATCAATCTCGGCAAGATGTCCCCACAGAGCCCGGCACACCTGCTCGCGGTCAACGGCCCTGCTTTGCTCGACCGCCCTCGCCACGCCGCGTTTGCGGTCGTAGCGGGATTGGATCAGCAACATGATCCACGCCGTCGCAACGCCCCCAACCACGGTGCCAACGATCCCTATCCCAAGCGCCTCCCACACACTCGAATCCTCTCACCGAACCGAGCGCCGCGCCGAGCCGAATCCGGGCGAGACTTCGAGCGGGCGCTAGCGTGTCGTCACGGGCACACGCTCGAACCGGAGATCAAGAATGTAGGCGCGACCGCCGCGCCGCACACGATCTCTGGGGGCTGCCCGAATGGCACTCGATCTCGGCGAACTCGTCGCGTTTCTCGATCTCGACACGTCGAAGTGGGACGCCGCTGTAGAGCGCACGCCGTCGAAGTTCAGCGGCAAGGCTGCCGCGTTCGGCGCTGCGGGGCTCGTCGTCGGCGGCGTGCTCGCTGCGGCCATGACGAAGGGGCTCACCGACGCGATCGACTTCGAGGCGACGAACTCGAAGGTCGCCGCGCAACTCGGACTGACGGCTGACGAGAGCGCCCGGGTCGGCACGCTGGCAGGCAAGGTCTACGCGCAGAACTACGGCGAGTCCGTCGAGCAGGTGCAGCAGACGATCGGTGGCGTCGTCACGCAAATCAAGTGCATGGGCGACGCGAACGACTCGACCGTCGAGTCGATGACGGCAAAGGTGCTGAACTACGCGAGCGCGTTCGAGGTCGAGACGTCCGAAGCGATCGGCATGGTGCAGCAACTCATGTCGAGCGGGCTCGCGACGTCGGCGGATCACGCGATGGATCTCATGACGACCGCGATGCAGAAGGTGCCGGAAGCGCTGCGCGGCGACATGCGCGACGCGATCACCGAGTACGGGCCGCATCTCGCGGCGCTCGGCATGAGCGGCGAGGAGGCGTTCTCGCTGCTCGCATCCGGCGCCGACAAGGGTTCGATCGGTATCGACAAGGCGGGCGACGCGCTGAAAGAGTTCTCGATCCGCGCGACCGACATGTCGACGTCGAGCGTCGCTGCGTACGACGCGATCGGGCTCAACGCGGAGGACATGGCGGGGAAGGTTCTCGCCGGGGGAGACACCGCGAAGGGCGCGCTCGACGACATCGTGAAGGGGCTGCTCGCTGTCGAAGACCCTACCCAGCGCGCGAATGCCGCGATCGCCCTGTTCGGCACGCCGATCGAAGACTTGGGCGTCAACGGCATCCCGTCGTTCCTGTCGTCGCTGACGTCGCTCGGTGGCGGGTTCGAGGATGTGGCGGGCGCGACCGACTCGCTCGAAGTCGCGAACGACAACGTTGCGTCGCAGATGGAAGCCATGAACCGGCAGATCGGCGAGATGTTCCGCGGGCTCATGTCGACTCTGCTGCCCGCGCTTCAGGCCGTGTTCGGCTTTCTGGCCGCGAACCCCGGCGTCTTGCAGGCCGTGGCGATCGCGCTCGGCGTCCTCGCGACAGCCTTCATCGGCGTCTCGGTGGCGACGTGGGCGATGAACACGGCGCTGCTCGCGAACCCCATCACCTGGATCGTCGTCGGCATCATGGCTCTCGTCGGCGCGCTCATCTGGCTCGTCGCGAACTGGGATGAAGTGGTCGCCTGGATCACCGAGATTTGGGGCGGCTTCATGGGCTGGCTCGGCGACGTGCTCGACGGCTTCGTCGCCTGGTGGAACGTACTGTGGGCCGGCGTCGGGCAGTGGATCACCGGCGTGTGGAACGGCTTCATCGGCTGGATCACCGACACGTGGAACGGCTTCGTCGGCTGGCTCATGGACATCGGGAACTCGATCTCGACCTGGTGGAATGATCTGTGGACCGGCATCGGCAACTGGGTGCGGGACATCTGGCAGCAGTTCGTAGGGTGGGTCACCGGGATCGCGCTCGGCTTCGTCGTGTGGATCATGGCCCGGTTCAACGAAGTACGGAACTGGTGGAACGGCCTGTGGTCTGGCATCGGCGCGTTCTTCGAGTCGATCTGGAAGGGTGTCGTCGCGTGGGCGACGTCGACGATCTCGGGCTTCATCCGCGGGTGGCAGAGCACATGGAACGGGCTCACGTCATTCTTCAGCAGCCTGTGGTCTGGTATCGAGAACGGCGTGCGTAAGACGTGGGAGGGTGTGCTCGATTTCTTCGAGGGCATCCCCGACAAGGTCATGTCGTTCTTCGCCGGCATCGGCGACTGGCTCGTCGACTCGGGGAAGGCGCTGATCCAGGGCTTCCTGGACGGCATCTCGGCGATGATCGGCAGTATCGGCGACACGATCGGCGGCGTCATGGACTTCATCGGTGGGTTCTTCCCCAACTCGCCGGCCGAGCGTGGACAGTTCTCGGGTGCCGGGTGGACCCGGCTGCGCCACTCGGGCGCCGCGATCATGGACGAGTTCACGAAGGGCATGCAGGGGGCCGACCCGTTCGGCTCGACGTTCGACGCGCGGCTCGGCGACGCCGTGCGTTCGGGCTCCCTCGGTCTCGACGTCCGCGGCACCGCGGGCGCGGCCGTCGCGACCGGCAACGGCACGACGATCATCAACAACAAGACGATGCAGTACCACGCCGCCGAGAACCGCGCGCTGTCGTCTGAGGAAGAACTGTTCGCTGCGCTGGGCTCGCCGCGCTCGCCGTTTGCGAGCGCCGCATGATTGGCGAAGGGCTCGACCCGGTCGAGGTCGACGAGCACGCACCGCCGCTCGCCGACGATCAGGAATGGGTGATCCCGCACGGGCGCCCGAGCGAGCGGATGGTCGTGCAGCGCATCTCCGACGATGCCCCGCCGCTGGTCCGTGAAGGGCTCGCGCGTCGACGTGTGCAGGCGATCGACGGCGTGTGCGCGTGCGGTGGTCGGATGCTGTGGTCGGATGAGTCCGTCGAGAGCGGAACGCTACGTCGCGTGGTCGCGCAGCACTGGGACGACTGCCCCGCGGGCGACGCCGTGTTCATCCCGGCGATGCTTGCGTGGAAGCGCTGACGCTGCACGACATGTGTGCAAGCACGCGGAGAAATCGCAGATCAGCGCTGCAAGCGTCTTGAGTCCGTGTCAACGGCGCGAGCGGCAAAGCGGGCACGTCGGCGGGCGCCGCGGGGGAGATTGGCGCGGCGCCCGCGCTACGCCAGGCAGGGCGCGCTCGCAGCCCGTGACCGGTACGACGACAGCCTGAGCAACGATCTCTCGTCTACGGGGCGTACAGCGCCGCTGAGCGGGCAAACAATGTTTCGAGAGTTCGGCGGCAATAGCATGCAGGCATGACGACACCTGCCGAGATCGCCGCCGAGAGCGCGACGAGCGCGTTCGACTTCGCCGCACTGATCCCGCTCGGCGCCGTCCTCAGCCTGATCGGCGTGCTCATCGCCGCAGCGTGGGCCGCGCGCTCGGCAATGATCGTCCGACTGCTCGACTCGCAGCGTGCCGCGGCGGATCGCTTCGCCACGTACCAACAAGACGCCGTCGCAGCGATCAACGAACTCGGCCTGTCAATGGCGCGCTACATCGAGCAGGCGCAGGATGCCGTGAAGCGTGGGGCTGCCGACGCGATCAAGGCAGCCCCGGAACCGGCGCCCGACCAGATCAGGTTCGACGTGAGTCTCGATCCCGAGTGGCAGGCGCGCGTCACGCGTGCAACCGATGCATGGCGGCTCATCCTCGCGCGAGGGCACGCGTTCGCTGGCAACGGCGTGCACGACGTCCTGACTGCGGTCGACGAGCAGCGAGCGGTCGTCGTCGGGCATCTGAACAAGCATCGTTTTGGCGAAGCGAAGACTGCGGCAGATCAGTTGCGCGAGTACGAGTCGCGCCAGGTCTATCGACGCCTTCAGGTCGTGGCGCTCGAACGCGAGATCGCGATGATGCGGCTCGTACAAACACGGCGCCTGCGCCGGGACATGAAGCGCGCTGAAGAGTTCGCAATCGAGCAACTGAAGCGCGGCGAGCAGATGATCGCGGACGCCGAGAGCGAGCACCGGAACGGCGTCACGCCGCAGGCCGGGGCGTAACAGCCCGGTCGATCAGTCGAGCGTCATCGCGCAGTGGTGCGGCTCGCCGTTCGCGCGTACCCAGTGAAGTTCAGCCGTGATCTGCGGAGGCGACGCCATGCTGCGCCACCAGTCGAGGCGGAACGACTGCCCGGGGCGCATGTTCTCGGTGTCGGGCATCGTCACGCTCAGGCGCTCGTTCGTGTGCTTGTCGTCGATCTTCACGCTGACGTCGGTCACCGGCTCATTGCCGCCGAGATGGAACTTCCACGCGCGACCGCTCCGCACGTACTCTGGCACCCGAGTCCACGGGTTCTTGTAGCGCTCGCGTTCGGCGCGTTCGAGGGCGTTTCGTTCTTCGATCGCGGACGCGATGCGCTCCGACGCGGCTGCCGCGCGTTCCTCATGCTGCTGTGCTTCGCTCGCCGACGAGCGGGCGTCGAGGCGAGAGCGTCGGGCTTCCCACGCTTGCCACCCTGCGATCAGCGCGGCGACGACGGCGACGACGGGTGCGATCCAGTCCATGCCGCGCACGATAGTCTGGGGCACAGACACTGTTCGCGTTAGGCGAGCGAAGTATCTATGTGGCAATCACCCGATTCAAAGGTCTACCTGACTAGACTCCCCATTGTGGCGAGGAAGAAGAAGATCAACCTCGGCGGCACGATGGTCGAAGGTACGGAGATTGGGTTCCGACCCTCTGGGGAGCACTGGAACGAGTACCTGCTCGATGACGGCACCGTCGTACGCATCAAACTCGTGCTGACGAGCGTCGTGCGCGTTGACGGCATGTATGACGCCGAAGGTGAACCCGTGTACTTCGCGAACAGCACCAACGTCATGGGCGTCTCGGCGCCCGAAGAACTCAGGAGACAGATTGATGCTGACGATCAGTAACGACTCGTTCGACATCAAGTCGATCCGAAGTGACGAAGCGTCTTCGTCGTCGAGCACGGCGTCGAAGCGCACGACGCAGTGGATTCGCATCCAAGAGAGCCAGCCGCGAGTGAGCGTCGAGACGATCGCGGGCATCCCTGAGCGTCTGCTGCACGACTATGCAGAAGCCGCAGTGCGGCACGCGCGCACCTACGAGATCGAGCCCGGCGAGTGGTTCTCAGAGATCGTCGGTTTCGAGGGTCTGTGGGCGGACGGCAGTAGCCGCGAAATGGCCGAGGCTGATCTGCTCTCAGCGATTCCTGGGTGGGTCGAGTTGCGCCTCAGCGCGGGTGGGGACGTGCCCGGGATTGACGGGTTCGATCTGAACTTCCGCCTGGCAGGGTGAGCCCCCTACCGGCTCAGACGACCCGGAAAGAGTTGATCGCTCGACTTCGGGCGATGGGCTTCGACGGGCCGAATGCCGGGACGGGCAAGCATCCCGAGTTTATGCAGCGTGGCGCTCAGACCGTGCGGCTGCCGAACAAGCACAGCAAGAAGAGCGACATCGGTCGCACCCTGCTCTCCAACATTCTTCGGAACGCTGGCATCACGACGAGCGAGTGGGATCAGGCGGGCTGAGCCGGGCAACCGCTCGCATCCGCTGCACCCGGTCGAGTTAGTCGAGATGCGGCCACGAATCGATCGCGCCCGTCGTGCAATCAACCGCGATCCACGCGCCGCCCGCCTTGACGAGCCCGCGGCTCTCGCCGTCGACCACGCGCCGCGGCGTCACAAGGGAACGCGCCGTCATCCTCCCCGCCGTCACGAGCGAACGGCCCGCCGAACTGCTCGGCGGCGATCCGCAGCGCGGCGTCGAACGTGAGCATCATGTGTCCTCTCGGGAGCATTCCGGGGCGGCAACGGTAGGGCGGGCAACGCCCCTGTTGTGTGTGCAGATGTGTGTGCACACTGCCGACTACTGCCTGTCACGGGTTGTCATGGGGGAGGGCATCGGCGCCGGGGAGAGCCAACTCTCGACTACTCCCCGGCACGCGATGTCACCACGTGTCACGGCGGGGCGCTCTCTGGGGGTCAAGGGGTCGCAGGTTCAAATCCTGTCATCCCGACGGTTGAAAGCCCTGGTAGATCAGATGATCTGCCGGGGCTTCGTCGTTGGCGCTAACGGGGGTTATCGGGGGTTACCGGCCAGAAAGAGTGGATGGCTCGGGCGTGTCAGCCGCGTCCTGCCCATCCTGTTCTGTGCCAGAGGCCTTCGGCGGGGTCGGGGCCGGTGCCGTGCCCAGTGGAGCACGACGTATGCACCTTCCGGCGCCCGGATGAAGCTCGACCCGAATCGATCCCGACACTCAGCGCGTGTCGGCTGCGGCGCCGCGATTCGCGCGCACGGCGAACACCGCGAGAGCAATCCGCATGCGTCCGAAGGTGTCGCCGACGGAGTATCCGAGGAGGGATTCGACGTGGGCCTGTCGGGCCTGGACCGTGGAGTGGTGCAGGCCCAGCATCGTGGCGGCCTGCCGCGTGCTGTCCGAGGTCCCGAGCGCTTCCAACGTGTCGAGTTGTGTCGGGTCTGCAGCAAGCCCGCGGACGATGTCGAGGTCGTGGCTGGTGTATCCGTTGTCGATGGCTTTGACGAGAGGCGCGAGCAGAGCGGTCTCCTGCCATGTGAGCCGGGGGTGGAGTCGTGTCGTCACCCGCCAGGCCATGAACGCTTGCTCCCAGGACTTCTCTATGTGGGTCGCGCGGGTCTCTGATCCGATCCCGATGCGTCCGCCCGGTTCCACGCCCGCAGCGGTGGCGACGTGGGCGGTGACCCGGCCGTACGGGCTGTCGATTTCCGCATGATGCATGCCAGGAAGTGGAGACGCGTCGCCATCGGCGACGATGACGCGGACCGTTGTGTCCGGTGTGAGATTCAGCCGTTTCAGTGCCTTTCGTCTCGCGTCGGTGGTCGCGCCGGGGGTGAGGAGCAGCTCGACGGCTGCGGTCTCATCGAGCGTGGACGGGCTGATGCGGTCGAGGGTGAGGCGGATGCCGACGGCCAGGCGTTCGAGCATCATCGCGTCCAACAACTGTGGACCGTTCGGTCGTTCGAGCCAGACGGCCCCGCCCGAACCGTCTCCGACCTCGGAGGAGGGCCAACTCGCCAGGGGCGGCGTGAAGGGCCCATGGGAGATATGCCCAGACGGGTCGACTTCGATCGCAAGCTGGTGAAGAGGGTGGACGAACCGCGCGGGGACGCCTGCGAGCACGGCTGCGCCCCGCACGAACGCGTCGATCCCTGCTCCGCGCGTGAGGAGGGTGTCGAAGTAGGTGACGACTTTCAGGGCTTCCGAGACGTCTTGGTCGAGGGCCCCGAGTTTTTGAGCGAGTTCCCTCATGGTGTCAGAGTAGACGCTCCGAGTGACGTGCGACTGGTGATGCCGAGTGTCCTATCCATCCAGTTGTGACGCGAGTTGAGCGCGCCCTGAGCGACAGAGGTGTGTCGGTGGATGTCGAAGCCGTGGAACGCGCCGGCCCACACATGCAGCTCCGCATGGACTCCGGCCGCCCAGAGGCGTGAGGCGAAGGCGACGCACTCGTCTCGAAAGACCTCGGCGGAGCCGGCTTCGATGAAGGTCGGGGGCAGACCGCTGAGATCCTCCGCACGTGCCGGGAGGAGATGGTCGCTCTCATCCTGCGCGCGGTCGAGGATCGCCCGCCACGCCATCTCGTTCTCGACGGCATTCCACAGGCCGGACGGGTATTGACGGCTGGAAACGCTGTCGTTGCGGTCGTCCAGCATCGGCGCGAGGAGAAGTTGTCCGCGCACCTCGGGACCGCCTCGGTCGCGAGCCATCATCGTGACGGACGCGGCGAGCCCGCCGCCGCCGCTGGATCCGGCGATGAGCGCGATCGACGGCCCCCACCCGAATTCCTGGAGGTGAGACCCCAGCCAGACCAGGGCGCTGTAACAGTCTTCTTGCGGGGTCGGGTAGGGGTGTTCGGGCGCGAGCCTGTATTCGAGCGTTGCGACGATCGCGTTGTACTTCTCGATCCACCCGGCGAAGAGTTCGTGACCGCTCCACCTCGTGCCAAGAATCATGGCGCCGCCGTGGATGTAGAAGATGACGGGGCTCGACGCGGCCGGATGCGGCCCGTGCACGATCGACATCTCCAGGGGGACACCGTCGGCCGCGGTGACAACGACGTCTCTGGTGATCATCCCGGCCTCACGCAGCTCGCTGCACGCCGCGAGAGCCGCGGCCCGATCGTTCTCGCGGATGGCGGGGATGTCCGCAGCGGTGATGGACGAGATGCTGGGGACAGTCAACGCCAGCGCCGCCTCCAACTCCGGGTCATACGGTGGCACGGCCCCCGACGGGCTATGCGGAAGTCTCACGGTCTCCTCCTCCCACCGTCACGAGAGCACTGTATCTGGGGCGGGTGCAGGTACCGGGGCCGTGTTCAGCACACGCGCGATGGCGGCGAGCCGGTTGTTGGCGATCTGGGAACTGATTCGCGCAGTCGGTGCGATGTGCTCGGCCGCGTGGAAGACGCCGGGATAAACGTGCAGTTCGGTCGCCACCCCCTCAACACGAAGCCGCGCCGCGAAGGAGGTGACCTCGTCGACGAAGATGTCGTGGTCACCGACATCGAGAAATGTCGGAGGCAGGCCCGACAACGTGGCCGCGTGTGTCGGCGAGGCATACCCGGTGGGCTCCTGGTCCCCGAGGTACCACCGCCATCCCTCCTCGTTGGCTTCCCCTGTCCATAGGGGGAAGGGCACGTCCAGCCGTGTCGAGGGACTGCTGTTCGTGCTGTCTAGCATCGGGTAGTACGCGAGGAGGAACGCCGGCTGCGGACCGCCGCCGTCGCGGACCCGCAGTGCGGTCGCAACAGCGAGCCCGCCGCCAGCACTGCCTCCCACGATCGCCAGGCGGCTGGGGTCGGCACCGAGTTGTGCGGCGTTCGCGACCAGCCAGTCCCACGCAGCGGTGGTGTCGTCGACCGCCGCGGGGTAGCGGTGCTCAGGCGCTAGGCGGTAGTCGACCGAAACGACCACCATACCGGTGCTGCGGACCAGGTCCACCGCTTGCGGGTGCTCGGAGTCGAGGCTCCCCGCCCACATTCCACCACCGTGGATGAGTAGCGCGCCGGGTGCATCGGAGACCTCATGGAGTGGGCGGTACACGCGCACGCGAACCGCATCTCCGGCATTGGTTTCGCTCCACCGCACGGGGTGGAGATCATGGACGCCGTTCGCGGCGATCACAGGAGGCTGGGCAAGCTGTCGCCGAGCCGGCGCCTCCAGATCTGACCATGCGGTGGGGAACAGGACGCTCAACTGAGCGAGCCCGTCGCGGAGCTCAGGGTCGAGAGTGTCGCAGAAAGCCATTGTGGCCGATTCTCCTTCAGAGGTTGTTCTGGCTCAGGGCGGAGCGGAGCGCACGGACGATGGATGTGCCTCGCTCGTCGCCCCCGCCACGGATCAAGTTGGTGACGTAACCGAATCCGACGCGGTGTTCCGGGTCGGCGAAAGCCACCTGTCCGCCGGCGCCGTCATGTCCGAACGAGCGGTCGGTGAGGAACTCGCGCACCTCGGACGTGCGCATGAATCCTGCCCCCCAGCGAGGGAACGGACCCGCTCCTCCCCACACGGGCTGACCTTCGCTGCGCACCGCGCTCATCTCCGACGTGACGTCATCGTCGAGCAACCGGACCCCATCAGTACTCACGACTGTCGCGGACCACAGTGATGCCAGCGCCCGGGCCGTTCCGACGCCGCCGGCGCCAGGGATCTGGGCAGCCTGCACCCGAGGGTCATCGAATCCGACTCGATCTCCCACCAACTGTGCAGGGAATGCTCCGCCCAGGGTCATGGTCCGCTCCATCCAGCGCATGTCCTCGGCGGTGACCGTCGGGTCAGCCGGAACGGGAAGGGGGTGCGGGTCGGGAACGAGCCTCGCTACCCGGGAACGTGCCTGTTCAGGGACTCCGATCCAGAAATCCGCCCCGAGCGGCTCCCGAACGAGCTGACGAAGGTACGCGTCGACGGAAAGGCCGGTAACCCGGCGCACCAACTCGCCCGCGAGCCATCCAAACGTGAGGGCGTGGTAACCCCACTGCGTTCCCGGCTCCCACAGCGGCTCCGCCTCTGCGAGGAGCGCGCTCATCCGTTCCCCGTCCAGGGCCGTGTCCAGATCGATGTCTTGGCGGAGAGCGGCGAGGCCGCCACGATGCGCGAGAAGGTCGCGGACGGTGATGTCGGACTTCCCCGCCTGAGCGAACTCCGGCCAGTAGTCGGCGACGCGCCCGTCCAGCGCGATACGACCTTCCTGGATGAGCCGTGCCACGAGGAGCGACACGACACCCTTCGTGCAGGAGAACACCACTGTCGCGGTGTCCCTGTCCCACGATTGCTCGCCTCCCGTGTCGGCGGAACCGCCCCATACGTCGACAACAGGGGCGCCGTCGACACGGATGGCGAGGGCACCGCCACCGGGCCGTCCGACGGTCGAGTCCGCGAAGGCCTCCACCACGGGGATGAACCGGGGAGTGGCCTTCCCGTGCACCCCGGCAATGTCGACGTCTACGAGAGCTGACTCGGTCACGCTCATCCTTTCACCGCTCCCTGCAGGAGCGCGGCTGTGAACTGTTTCTGGAAGATCGCGAACACGAGGATCGTGGGCAGCATGATCAGCAAGGCACCTGCGGAGAGGAGCACGATGTCCGTCCCGTACTGGCCTTGAAACGCTCCCAGTGCTCCGGCGACGGTGCGCTCGAGCGGATCCTCGACCATCACCAGCGCGATGATGAACTGATTCCAGGTCCAGAGGCTGAACAGCACCGTCAGGGCTGACAGGGCGGGCCGTGCGAGGGGCAGATGGATCCGCCACAGAGCCTGCCACCCGCTGGCTCCATCCACGTTCGCTGCCTCGGTGATGTCCTTCGGCACGCCGATGAAATGTGCACGCATCCACACCACACCGAACGGCATGTAGAGGCCGATCAGCGGGAGTGCGATCGCCAGGCGGGTGTTCAGCAGACCCCAGTCGCGCATCTGGAAGTACAGCGGCGAGATCAGTCCTTCGAACGGAAGCGTCAGGCCGGCGACGAGGAGCACCAGCACCACACCGCCGAGCGGCGCACGCAGCACCGCAATGCCATAGGCGGCGAGGGTGGCGAGTGCGATCGACAATGGCACCACCATCAGAACCAGCAGAAGGCTCGACCACATCAGCTGCGGCAACTGGGCGATGCGGAACGCGTCGATGAAGTTACCGAAGTTGGCGAAGTCCGGCAGGGAGAACCCCGTGGGCGTCGAACCCTGCGGCTGGAGTGCTGCGCTGAACATGCCCACGAAGGGGGCGAGGGTGAAGAGGACGAGCAGCAGCAGAACCGCTCGCCCGACCCACAGTTCGATACGTGAGCTGATCATGAACGCTCCCTGGTCAGGCGCTGCAGCAGAAGGACAAGGGTGAGGACGAGTCCCATGAGCACGACGCCCATCGCGGACGCGGCGCCCACGCGCGACTGGGTGAACGCGAGTTGGAAGATCTCGACACCCGGAACCATCGTGGAGCGCCCCGGGCCGCCTCCGGTCATCACGTAGATGACGTCGAAGCTTGCTAGCGCCGCGATCATCGTGATGGTGATGCACACCGCCAGCTCGGGCCGCAGTCCCGGCAGAGTGACACTGAAGAATTCCCGCACCGGGCCGGCCCCGTCCACACGCGCCGCGTCGTACAGGCTGGGATCGATCTTGCCGATCCCCGCGCTGAGAAGCATCGCGCACAGCCCCGTCAGCACCCACGTGCCGACAAAACCGACCGCGACGAGCGCCCAGTCGAAATCGGCCAACCACGCCCGGGTGATGCTCCCGAGGCCGACCGTGGCGAGGAGCTGATTCAGCATCCCGTCACGCGAATAGATCCACGTCCACGCGATACCTGCGCCGACGAGAGGAATCACCTGGGGGAGGAACAGAATCGTCCGAGCGGCGCCGGCGAGGCGTGAGGAGAGTTTGTGGGTGAGGACGGCAGCCAGCAGCCCGAGCGCGATCGACAACACCGTGTAGAAGAAGATCAGCTTGAAAGCGTTCGCCAGAGTGCCCAGCCGTGCCGGGTTGGTGAACACGTCGATGTAGTTGTCGAAACCGACGAATGCCGCCGTCGTGACCCCGTTCCAGTCGTAGAACGAGTACTGCACCGACTTGCCGAACGGCACCAGCACGAACACGACGTAGAAGCCGAGCGCCGGTAGAAGGTATATCCACCCGGTCCAGCGGACGAGGGAGAACCTCTTGCGCCGACGGGCCGTGGCGGAGGCGGGACGAGCCTCCGCCACGGTCGATCCGGTCGGGGCGGAGGTCATCGACCCAGCTCGGTCGTGTAAGCCTCCTGCACCGACGTGGCGAACTCCTCCGGAGTCATCCGGTCGGTGACCAGCAGCTGCAGGTTCGGGATGAAGGCCGACGCCATGATGCCCGCCGTCGCGTTCGCGACGAAGTCGACCGACCCGTTCTCGCTAGCAGCCTGAGCGGACGCCGCGAGCGTCTGAGCCTGCAGCTCGGACGTCGCCTCCGGCTGCGGCAGGTCGGCCGGGCCGCCGGGGTTCTGACCCGTCGCCTCCACGACCAGCTGACGGGCCGTCTCGTCGGTGTGTACCCAGTTCAGGAAGTACGCCGTCGCGTCCGCGTGCGCGGCCGTCTTCGGGATCACAAAGGTTGCCGGGGCCTGCATGGCGTAGTGCGTCGAGGTGGTGCTGGGGTACAGGAAGAATCCGACGTCGTCGCCCATCTTGCTTGCCAGGCTGGTGGACTCCCAGTCGCCGTTGAAGACGAACAGTGACTCGCCGTTCACGAACCTGGCCATCCCCGTCGTGTAGTCGAGTGCGTTCACGTCGTCGGGAAAGTACCCCTTGTCAGCCCAGTCCTGGATCTCGGCGGCCGCGCTGACTGCTGCATCCGTGTCGTAGGTCGCGTCCGGCTGCTGATAGAGCCACGAGGTGAGCTCATCCGTCTGGCCGAACTCGTTCATCTGCACCGCCTGCAGTGGGAACGCGACCCCGCCAGCCTGACCCCACGCACTGATCGGCGTGATCCCCGCCGCCTTCGCGAGGGCCAGGTCCTTCTTGAACTCCTCCGGCGTGGTGGGCGCGCTCGTGATACCGGCCTGTTCGGCCAGCTTCTTGTTGTAGTAGACACCCGTCACGGAGTAGCCGACACCCAACGAGTACAGATCTCCGCTGCCGCGGTTGCCATCGGCGTCGACCTTCACCTGGTTCAGAAGACCTTCCGGCCACTCATCCCAGCCGTACGCCTCCGCATACGGCTGCAGGTTGGTGAGGATGCCGTTCTTCGCCGCGGCCTGAACCGTCGGGAAACGCACCAGATCGGGGGCACCGGGCGACGCGATGATCTTCATCGCGTTCTGCATCAGGTTGGTGAAATCGTCTGACTGCACCGAGAACGTCACGTTCGGATGCTGTTTGGTGAACTCGTCCATCAGCGGCTGCATCTGTCCGACGAAGTTCGACTCCAGATAGAAGCTCAGGGTGATGTCTTCGCTGGTGAGCTCCGTGCTCACCGCTGCGGACGTCGGCGTCGAGGTGCCCGACGAGGACCCGGGAGGCGCGCATGCCGCCAACGAGACCACGGCCGAAGTGGCGACCGCTGCCATGAGAACTCGGGCCGAGCGGCGCCGAATCAGATTCCGAGAGTCCATTCTCTCCTCCAACATCCTTGGTGTGAGTGCAGCCCACTCTCCATGGGCACCCGCCAATCTTGCGGCCAGGATGCGCGCCACTCAACCGCCAAAGCGCTCAGGGATGACGCGCACAACCGCCAAATGGCGGACGAGTCCGAGTCATCCGGCGAGAGAGCGCACGACGTCCATGAGCACCCGCCACCGGGGGTCACCGCCCGGGCCGATGTTCTTCATGCGAAGGGTCGTGTAAGCGAATCCCACGCCCAAGTCGGGGTCAGCGAGCCCCAACCGTCCACCTGCACCCGTGTGTCCGAAGCTCATGGCCGTCAGCCCGGGCATGCTCGAGGTGGGCAGCTGGTAACCGAAACCGAAAGCAAGGTCCGGACCCGCCGTACCGGACTCGGCCGGCCGCGGCAGGCCGACCGTCAGGTCACGGGTGAGTGCCTTGCGCGTGGAGTGCGACATCAGCCGAATCCCATCCACCGGCCCGACGGTCGCGGCGTACATCCTCGCGAGAGAATGCGCGTCAGTCACCACACCGACCCCGGGCATGGACGCCGCGTAGTACCGTCTGGCCATGTCCGGATCGTCGAAGTCCGGCTCGAATGGCGGCGCCTCCGCGAGAGCACGCTGCCGCCACAGCGCGAACTCCGACGCCGGCTCGCTGGATGGTGCGGTCTCCACCTCCCAGGACCCCGGCCGCACATGACCGAACTCACTCATCGGCAGTCCCAGCCACATCCGAAGGCCGAGCGGCTGCACGATCTCCTCCGCGAGGGCTCGCGAGATGTCCGTTCCGATCGCCCGACGAACGAACTCGTCCAAGATCGCGCCGGCCGTGGCAGGGTGGTAGGCAACCACGCTCCCTGGTTCCCACAGCGGACGCTGAGCGGCCAGCACCTCCATGAGCTTCGGACTCGTGAAGTACTCGATGCCTTCGAGTCCGGAACCAGGAGCCGGATAGGGAATCCCCGCGCGATGGGAGGCAACCATTGCCAGCGTCGTTCCCTCCTTGCCGTTCTGCCCGTAGTCCGGCCAGTGATCAGCGACCAGCTCGTCCGCGTCCACCAGTCCACGCTCTATCAGGCGTGCCAGGGTCGTGGCAGTCACGCCCTTACTGCACGAGGCAACGCGCACCAGCGCGGACGGCTCCACTGCGCGGCCCTGGACACCGCCGGCGCAGATGTCCGCGACGAGCACTCCATCGTGATACACGCTCACCCACGACGCGTCGCCCGCGTCACCCGTCACCACCTCGTCGAGTGCGTCTGCCAGAGAACCCCACCCTTCGGCCACGCGACCCCGCACGCCCATCCGGCTTCCTTCCGTAGCATCACTGACGACCTGCGTGCGATCCTAGGTCACCACCCCAATCGTCGGTGACGACATCGGTCCGCGCCCGCCCACACATCGGCCTAGGGTTGCCCGCCACAGTCGCAGCGACCCCCGGCCGCACGCCCGCATTGGGATCCCTCCTCGTCGGG
The DNA here is from genome assembly GCF_047607225.1 of Microbacterium sp. Lineage (GTDB taxonomy): Bacteria > Actinomycetota > Actinomycetes > Actinomycetales > Microbacteriaceae > Microbacterium. The sequence continues at coordinate 50,663 of NZ_JASGDO010000028.1, forward strand.
ATGCCACCGGGAGGACGGATGCCACAGCCGGTCGGCCCCACAAGGCCGCCGTCGGATGCGGCGCAGCTGTTCAAGGTGCTCGGCAACGAGTCGAGGCTCTGGCTGCTGCGACTCATCGGTGACGAGCCGCGGACAGTAGGGGTGCTGGCGGAGGTGACGGAAATGTCACAGCCTCTGGTCTCTCAGCATCTGCGTTCGTTGCGGCAGGCGGGCCTGGCCGTAGCGACACGCAGCGGCAAGGAGGTCACGTACGAGCTGGCTGACGTGCATGTGTCGCACGTCATCGCCGACGCGCTTGCTCACGTTCAAGAGCCCGCCGTGGCCAGTGTGGCTGCGCATTCATTAGAGAAGGAACAGGGAACATGACCATCACCGACATCCATGCTGAGCACAGCCTCGCGGAGCACACGCATGGCGCCGACTGCGGTCACGAGGCCGTCGAGCACGGCGATCACGTCGACTACGTGCATGACGGACACAAGCACGCTGCTCACGCCGATCATTACGACGAGCACTGATCGTCGCTGGTCCGCGATGGGGGCGCTCCGCTTCGGCGGGGCGCCCCATCGCGTCACGTCGGCTCAGTCAGCCCGATCGGTGGCAATCTGCCAGTCGGGGAACGGGTCGGCGAACCCCATCCACGCGGTCGGCCCCGTGGTCAACTCCTCGTCGGTCAGTGCGGCGCCGTCAAGGGCGGCCGTCAGCCGGTCGGCGTCTACTCTCAGTCCGATGAACGCGAGGTCCTGCCCGACCGCGAGCAGTTCCTCGCCATCCGCCAGCCTGTCGTCGGCTGCGAGCGGATTCAGGGAGAACATCTGTCCGACGTGATCCCATTGTGCGGTGATATGTGGGCGGGTCGCGAGTCGGCAGAATCCGGCCGAGCGCACGAGGACACCGAACTCTCCGTCTTCGATCCGATCGAGCACCGCCATGAGCCTTCCCGGGTGCAGCGGGCGGACCTGCTCGTAACGGAACGCGCTGACGCGGCCGTCGATCATGTGCGGGGCGAAGTTCCCGTTGAGCACGCTCGCCCAGCCGGGCCGGGACTGCTCCGACGTGTAGCGGCCTGCCGCATGGACCGGCTCCATAGCCTGCCGATTCAGCCTTAGCCGGGCGAACGGGCTGAGGTGACTGACCAACGCCATGATCGTCGCAAGCTCCACCGGCCCCAGCATCTCCCAGCCCACGAAGACGATCGCGGAGGCATATTCGATCTGCGTGACGGTCAGCAGGGCACGCGCCGTGACCGGCGCGGTGGTCTCGCTGTCCGTGTGCCGCAGAGGCACGTAGCCGTCGCGGTGCAGGTCGTCGAGCACGTGGGTGGCGTCGACCACGCAAACCAGGCCGGTGAGTCGCGCGCGCTCCTCTGGGGCGGCGAATGCCCCGATCAGCTCGGTCGTCACCACCTCTTCCGGCAACTCCACCACGACCCCTGCCGTCGAGTCGGACCACGACGCGAGTGCGACAGCCTGCTGCCCCGGGTCCGCGGACCCGGACAGGCGGGACGCGGGGAAGAACGTCTTGTTCGTCACCTGTGCCAGTCGCTGTGCATAGCGCCGTCGCTCTGGCCCGCACGCTCCGACGACCGCTACCACGTCCACTGCGTCTCCCATGATTTCCTCGCTCTCCTCCCGTGAAGTATCATCGCTAATGATAATCATTCTCACTAAGGAGAAGTCATGAAGGTACGTGCCTCACTCAAGTCGCTCAAGAATCAGCCCGGCGCCCAGGTCGTGCGCCGCCGTGGGCGGATCTACGTCATCAACAAGCTCAATCCGCGTTTCAAGGGCCGCCAGGGCTGAGCCGCGCCGTCCGCACCCGCGGGCCCGCGGCGACGGGTCCGTGATCTGAGGCGGAGCCGCCCGCGCCATTGCACGAGATTCTCAATCAATTCGGTGGCAGACACCGAGAAGGCAGAGTGACATGGTTTCCTCGCGAAAAACCCTCGACGCGCTCGTCGTTGGTGCCGGTCCGGCAGGGATAGGCACGGCGCTGGCGCTGTCGGCGATCGACGACCTCGTGCTCGGCGTGGTCGACCGCGGCGAGGTCGGGCAGACGTTCCTCGATTGGCCGGACGGGCAGACGTTCCTCACCCCGTCGTTCACCGGCAATGGGTTCGGCGCGACGGATCTGAACGCGGTGCATCCCCGCACTTCGCCGGCGTTCAGCCTTGGCGTGGACTATCCCACCGGACCGCAGTTCGCGAAGTACCTGCGCAGTGTCGTCAAGCATTTCCGCGTACCGGTCCTGTCGGACACCGACGTGACCGCGGTAGAGCCGACCGGCGACGGCTTCGAGGTGGAGACATCGCGAGGGTCGGTGCGGGCACAGGCCGTGGTGTGGGCAGGCGGTGAGTTCTCCGACCGCCCCGACGCGCGCGTCGCAGGCATCAGCCTCGCCGATCACTCCGCGACCGCAGAGGCGTGGCAGGACCGGCATGGCCGGGTCATCGTGATCGGCGGATACGAGTCCGGCATCGACATCGCCTGCCATCATGTCGAGCGCGGTGCGCTCGTCACCGTCGTCGACCGTGAGAGTCCGTGGGACGCGGGCGCCGGCTCAGACCCCTCGTTCCGACTTGCGCCGCGCTCCCGGATGCGGCTGAACGCCGCGCACGCGACGGGCCGGCTCACTCTGACGGGCGCGCACGCCAGCAGTATCAAACGCGACGACGCCGAATGGATCGTCAGCGTGGACGACGGCACGAAGATTCGCGCCGACTCGCGCCCGATCGCCGCTACCGGCTTCGGCCCCGGCCTCGGGCCCGTCGCGAGCCTGTTCGCGCGTCGGCCGGACGGCTGGCCAGAGCTCGACCAAGACGACCAGTCCACGATCGCCCCTGGCCTCTTCTTGTCTGGGCCCGCGATCCGTCATGGCGGGCTGAAGTTCTGCTTCGTCTACAAATTCCGGCAGCGCTTTGCGCATGTCGCCCGCGTCATCGGTGAAGCGCAGGGCAAGGACTGCGGCGCACTGGAGGAATGGCGGACCGCGGGGATGCTCACCGACGACCTCTCCTGCTGCGGGGTCGAGTGCGCATGCTGAGCACCGCGGCCCGGCCTGGCGCGATCGTGGGACTGTTCATCGCCGCGATCGTCGTGGGGAGCGGGGCCGGCGCGTTCCTTCCCGGCATGAGCGACGTTCTCGGACGGCTCGTGGACCCGGCGATCCTTACGCTGGTCGTCCTGCTCGTGTTCACACTTCGGCTGGACTCGCTCGCAACGATGAAGCGAGCGCCACGGACGCTGCTGCTGGCGCTCGCACTCAACTTCGCCCTCGTGCCGGTGCTCGCGTTCGTGCTGACCTCGCTGCTGCTGCCATCCGACGCGCTGCGTCTGGGGGTGCTGATCTACTGTCTGTCCCCCTGCACGGACTGGTTCCTCGGCTTCACCCGTATCGCCGGCGGCGACACCGCCACCGGCGCGGCGCTCATCCCCATCCAGATGGCCGCCCAGCTGCTGCTCTACCCGATCTGGTTGGCGCTGTTCACCGGCCAACACGTCGCCCCCGCAGTCGGTGCGATCTTCCCGACGCTGGCCATGTGGTTCGCGCTGCCGACCGGGATCGCGATCGGCCTGCGTCTGCTGCTGCGCCGAGCTTTTCCCCCGCGCCTCCGGGAGACCATCGTGAACGTGGCCGATCGGGGAGTGCCCCTGGTGATCGCCGTGGTGATCGTCGGCCTGTTCGCCGGGAACGTCGGCGCGATCCAGGCCGACATCGCCGCTTTCGGGTCGGTATTGCTGGTCGTCTCTCTGTTCTTCGCCGTCGTCTACGCCCTCGGTGAAGGGATCTCCCGTGTCTTCCGGCTCGACCAGGCCACCCACGTGCTGCTGACCATGACGACCTCGGCCCGAAATGCTCCGCTCATGCTCGCTGTCACAGCCGTCGCACTGCCCGGCCAGCCCGTCGTCTACGCCGCGATCATCCTCGGCATGCTCATCGAGTTCCCGCACCTGACAGCGCTGACCCACCTGGTGCGCCGCCGGCCACCGCAGCCTCAACCGGTGGCGCTCCTTGTCGATTCGGCATAGCGAAGTCGACGAGCCGGGCCGCTGATCGCGCCGCGTGATTCATGCCGCGAAGGGGGGAATACTTTCCCAGGCAACTAGGTTGACACTTCTCGAACACGCCGCACCCGGACGGGTGCCGAACCCTCGAGGAGCTCCCATGGCCGAGCGCACCCGCGCTGCCTTCGTCACCGGCGGTGCCTCCGGCATCGGCGCCAGCATCGTTCGTCAGCTCGCCGATCACGGTTTCGCCGTCGCCATCGCCGATGTCGACGGCGCCGCAGGTGAGGCGCTCGCCGCCGAGGTGGCAGACTCCGCGTTCGTGGAGCTGGACGTCACCGACGGCGTCGCTGTCGTCGCGGCCGTCGCGTCCGTGACCGAAAGCCTCGGCCCCATCGATGTGCTCGTCAACTCCGCAGGATTTGACGTGCTCGGACCTTTCGTCGACTCGGACGAGGCCTCGTGGCGACGCCTGATCGACGTGAACCTCCTGGGCACCATCCGCACGACCCAGCAGGTGCTTCCCGGCATGCTCGCCCGCGGTCGCGGTCGGATCATCAACATCTCCTCTGAGGCGGGTCGCATCGGCGCCGCCGGGCAGGCCGTGTACGGCGCCACCAAGGGCGGGATCATCGCGTTCGGGAAGTCGGTGGCGCAGGAGGTCGCCGCCGACGGCGTGACGGTGAACACCGTCTGCCCGGGACTGACGGCCACGCCGCCCGTGCGCGCGCTGCTCGACAGCGGCGATCCCCTCGTCCATGATCTCGTCGGCATGATCCCGGCCCGACGCGTCGGTCAGCCCGACGACATCGCGCAGGCCGTCGGCTTCCTCGCCTCCGACGGTGCGGCCTATATCACCGGCCAGACGCTGTCGGTCAGCGGAGGCATTTCCATGGTGTGACGTCGGCAGCACACGCCGAACCGGATCACCACCTCCCACACCGTGCAAGAAGAAAGAAGGACACCACCCATGCGCATCACCATCCTCGGCGGCACCGGCTACGCCGGATCGCACCTCGTCGCCGAAGCCGTCGCCCGCGGACACTCGGTCACGTCGTTCAGCCGCTCGCTTCCCGAGGCGCCCGTCGAGGGCGTCGACTATCAGACCGGGTCGCTCGACGATCCCGCCGTGCGTGCCCGCGCCGTCGCCGGCGCCGACACGATCGTCTCGGCGCTCTCGCCCGATGGCCTGGCCGGCAGCTACGCCGACCTCGTGCGCGCCTTAGCGGTGGACGCCGCGGCATCCCACACCCCGCTCGTCGTCGTCGGCGGTTTCAGCTCGTTGCGCGCCGGGGAAGGCGGACCGCGGCTCTTCGAGAGCATGGACCTCCCGGCGGAGTGGATCGACGGCGTGCGCGCGATGGTGCACGTGATCGACGCGCTCGAGGCGGATGCGCCGGCCGGCAACTGGCTCTTCGTCAGCCCCGGAGCGCGGTTCGGCTCCTTCGCGCCGGGGGAGCGGACGGGCCGCTACCGCGTGGGTGGCAACCTCGCCCCCGCGAACGCCGCGGAGACGGGTATCGGAGGAGCGGATTTCGCCGTTGGCGTGCTCGACCACGTAGAGGACGGTGCCCGTCGTGGCCACATCTCCATCTACTCGTGACCTCACGCGGATGAGTGAACCGGCCGCCCTCGGTGCAGCCGAGTCGCGCGCGTGGGTCGCCCTCATTCGCGCGGCCACCCTCCTTCCCGGTGCGCTCGATGGGCCTCTGCAGGCGTCGGTCGGCCTGATCCACTACGAGTTCGCGATGCTGAAGAACCTGGAGGCGGCGCCGGGGAGCGCGATGCGGGTCGGCGAGCTCGCGGCGGCCGGCAGTTCCACGCTGCCGAGGACATCCAAGGCTGTCAGCCGCCTGGAGGCCCGGGGGCTCGTGGAACGGGCCGCGTGCCCCGGCGACGGGCGCGCCATCACCGTCCGCCTCACGGACGGGGGACGCAGCGCCATCGCTGCGGCATCCCCGGCGCACCTCGCACAGGTGCGCAGCCTCGTCCTCGACCGGCTGAGCCCCGCTCAGCTGGAACACCTCGCAGATGCCCTCGAGCCCGTCGTCGAGGCTCTCGCGTCGCGCCCGCCCTTCGACTGACTTCTGCTCCGGCGATCCGGCCTTCCACTACCCGCTCCACACACGAACAGGACACTCATGACCACTACGACCGACACCCTCTCCGCCAACAAGGAGCTCGTCGCCTACGTCTTCGACCAGCTCTTCAGCCATGCCAATGCCGCCGTCATCGACACCCACTTCAGCCCCGACTATGTGCAGCACAGTCCCGCTGCCGGCGACGGGCTCGCGGGCCTCCACGGTTTCATCGCGTTCGCGAAAACGACCTTCCCCGACAGCCGCGCGACGGTGCATCACCTGTTCGCGGAGGGTGACCTGGTCGTCGTCCACAGCAACATCGTCGCGGTGCCCCAGACGCCGGGATTCGCGGCGATCGATATCTTCCGTGTCGTCGACGGCGTCATCGTCGAGCACTGGGATGCCTCCAGCGAAGCGCCCGAGGAGACGCTGAGCGGGAACGACCTCTACTCGACGCTGAGCCTGCCCGTCGATGCGGCGCCCGATCCCGCAGCGGATGCGGAGGTCAGCCGTGACGTCGCGGTGCGCCTGGTGCGCGCGCTCGGCGTGGATCACGACGCGAGCGCCGTCGACGATCTCGTGGCCGCAGACGTCGTCCAGCACGATGCCGCCATCGGTGCGGGGCTCGAGGGGCTGCGGGACGCGGCGAAGGCACCAGGGCGTCACGACGTCGAGATCACGCGCGTGATCGCTGAAGGCGACTACGTGGCGGTGCACGGCCACTGGCACTTCGCCGACGACGACGGTGTGGCCGTCATCACCATCCTGCGGGTGCGTGAGGGCAAGGTCGTCGAGCAGTGGGCTGCGCGCCAGCCGGTGCCGGCCGCCTCGGCCAACGACAACGGCATGTTCTGACCGCATTGGCATCCACTTTCCCCGACGTCCAGAGGAGGACACAACTCATGACAACTCATATCGGCATCATCATCGGCAGTACGCGCGTCGGTCGCATCGGCGACCAGGTCGCGCGCTGGGTGCATGAGGTCGCATCGGCCCGCACCGACGCCCGATTCGAGATCGTCGATCTCGCCGACTACCCGCTTCCGTTCCTGCACGCGCCCGGTTCCGAAGGCTCTGCGGCGGAAATCCAACGGTGGTCCGACAAGATCGACACGTTCGACGGTTTCATCTTCGTCACCGCCGAGTACAACCACGGCCTTCCGGCGGCGCTGAAGAACGCGCTCGACACGCTGAACGCGCCGTGGAACGACAAGGCTGCGGGCATCGTCTCGTACGGCGGCGTCGGTGGCGCGCGTGCGGCCGAGCATCTTCGTCTCGTGCTGGGGGAGCTGCAGGTCGCGGATGTGCGCACGCAGGTCCCTCTCGCGCTGGCCACCGAGTTCGACTACTCCGGCGGCGCTCCGGTCTTCGCGCCCGGCGAGTACAACGTCCAGGCGCTCAACGCGCAGCTCGACCAGGTGGTGGCCTGGAGTCGTGCGCTGGCAACGGTGCGCGCAGACCGCGCGGCTGCGGCGGCCTGACCATGACCATCGCGCTGTGGATCATCAACGGTCTCCTGGCACTGGCGTTCCTCGGGGCGGGCGTCATGAAGCTGGCACGGTCCCGCGAGGCGCTCTCGGCGAGCGGCATGGCCTGGGTCGAGGACTTCTCCGAGGGAACGGTGAAGCTCTTCGGGGCGCTGCAGGTGCTGGCGGCGATCGGACTCATCCTGCCGTGGTCGATCGGCGTCGTGCCCGTTCTCACACCGCTCGCGGCGGTGGGGCTGGCGATCATGATGATCGGCGCCGTTGGCGTCCACATCCGGCGCCGCGAACCGTTCGTTCCCCCGCTCGTCCTCGCCGCGCTGTCGGGGGCGAGCGCTGTCATCGGCTTTCTGGTCGTGCTCTGACGTCGCGGGTGCGCATCGCGTCGTGAAGGCGGTGCGCACCCGTGATGGTCCGAGGTGAGCGAGACTGATCCCATGAGCGACACACGATCCCTGCGCGAGAGGTTGCGCGAGCAGACGAGCCGCCAGATCCACACCGCTGTCCGCGAGCTCAGCGCCGAGATCGGATTCGATCGCGTGACGGTGGATCTCATCAGCACACGTGCGGGGATTTCACCTCGCACGTTTTTCAACTACTTCCCCTCCAAAGAGTCGGCGTTGCTGGACAGCCCGCCCGTCCAGTTGCGCGGCGAGCACGCGATCCGCTTCGCAGAGGGCCCTGTTAGCGGTCCCTCCGACGTCCTCGTCGAGCTCACCCGCACCCTGCTGGATCAGCTCGCGGAAGAACCACCCGACCGCGCCGGCGCTCGAACGATCTTCCAGATCGCGACCGAACATCCAACCGTCTTCGCAGCGTTGGTCGCTCAGCTCGATACCGTGCGCCTCGAACTCTCGAGGGCCGTGGCACAACGACTGGGCTCTGATGCCGATCCCCAGCTTCCCGACCTCGTCGCGTCCGTGGCGATGGCATCCGTGCGCTCGGGACTCGAGGCATGGGTTGCCGGAGAGGGCGACTCGCCGGTGCCCTATGTCCGCCACGCCGTCGAGCTCATGCAGACGCTCACTTCGCCGCGCTGACCGGGGTCGTCCGGCTCGGGGGCCGAACCTGACGGTTTTCTATGAGAGCAAGTTGCACAGTAAGCAGGAGATGCAGAGTGTGCAAATATTGCGGATGTGGCAAACCATCCGTCTCGTCTTCGTGAGCGCCAGCGGCTCGAGCTGCGCCGCGACATCCATGCCGCGCTCCTGGAGCTGAGCGCAGAGGTCGGATACGCCCAGGTCACCGTCGACCAGATCAGCACGCACGTCGGAATCTCGCCGAGAACGTTCTTCAATTACTTCCCGACCAAGGACTCTGCGGCCGTTTCCGACCCGCTCGGGACGCTGGACGAAGACGAGACCGCCCGATTCCTCGAGCAGACCTCGAACGATCCCCACACGGTGCTCGTCGAGCTCACCGAGACGCTCGTCGAGCACCTCGATCGTCACGAGCCGGACTGTGCCGACGTCCACGCCGTCCTCGCGCTCGCCCAGCAGAACCCGACGGTCTTCCAGGCACTCGTCGCGCAGCTGGACCATCGCCGCATGGAAATCACCGAAATCGTCCGGCGACGCCTCGACCCCACGGTCGATCCTCAACTGGCCGAGCTCATCGGCGCCCTCGCGATGGCGGCCGTGCGCTCGGGCGTGCAGGCCTGGTCGGAGGGCGGCCGGGCGCGCCGCGTTCGCAACCCCGGCTCGCCCGTCCCACACGTGCGCCATGCGCTCGATCTCATGGGCACGCTCATCCCGCGTGCCTGGCAGGCCCCGACGGCGTCTTCGACACCGTCCACGACAAAGAAAGAGCTCCCGTGAGCAAATCGACTGGCATCTCGGATGCCGCATCCGCCTCTTCGCCCGCGCGCGTCGACGCCCCCTACACCCCCGCCCCGCTCCCGAAGGGGTTCGGCTGGATCTACGCGTCGCTCCTCGTGACGATGCTTCTGGCCGCTCTCGATCAGACGATCGTGTCGACGGCACTGCCGACGATCGTCGGCGAGCTCGACGGCGTCGAACAGATGGCGTGGACGCTGACCGCCTATATCCTCGCGGCCACGATCGTCATGCCGATCTACGGCAAGCTCGGCGATCTCGTCGGACGCAAGTGGATCTTCGTCGGTGGCATCGTCGTCTTCGCTGCCGGCTCGATCGTCGCGGGAGCGGCGCACGACATGACGACACTCATCCTCGGACGCGGCATCCAGGGCCTCGGCGGCGGCGGCCTCATGATCATGTCGCAGGCGATCATCGCCGACCTCGTGCCGGCACGCCAGCGCGCGAAGTTCATGGCGCCGATCGGCGCCGTCTTCGGGCTGGCGTCGGTTGTCGGTCCGCTCGCCGGCGGCTGGTTCACCGACAGCGCCCACTGGCGCTGGGCGTTCTGGATCAATCTGCCGCTTGCCGCGGTCGCCGTCGTCGTCGCGGTCGTCGCGCTCAAGCTGCCGCACACGCCCACCCGCGTGCGCATCGACTACCTCGGCATCCTCACGATGGCCGTCGCCGTCACGGCGACCGTGCTCGTCGCCAACTGGGGTGGCACCGACTACGAGTGGAGTGACCCGCTCATCATCGGCCTCATCATCGCCGCGGTGCTCGGGTGGGTCGCGTTCTTCTTCGTCGAGTCGAAGGTGGCCGAGCCCATCATCCCGATCCGGATGCTGCGCAACCGCATCTTCGTGATGGGCACACTGCTCGGGATGATCGTCGTCGGCGTCGGCATGTTCGCGATCGTCGGCTACATGCCCACCTACCTGCAGATGGTCTACGGCACGACGGCGACCGAGTCGGGCCTCCTGCTCATTCCGATGGTCGCAGGCATGCTCCTCACCTCGATCCCCTCGGGGGTCGTCATCAGCCGCACCGGCCGGTACAAGCTGTGGCCGATCCTCGGTACGACGCTCGTGGGCGCGGCGGCCGTGCTGCTCTCGACCCTCCAGATCGACACGCCGCTGTGGATGCTCTCGACCTACCTCCTTCTCATCGGAGCGGGCATGGGCATGATGATGCAGACTCTCGTCCTCGCGGTGCAGAACGCATTCCCGATCTCGGAGGTGGGGACGGCGACCTCCGCCAACAACTTCTTCCGCGAGATCGGCGCGACGCTGGGCATCGCGGTCATCGGGGCGATCTTCACGAACCGGCTGACGGATGCGCTGACGTCGAACCTGCCGGGCTCTCTCGCAGACGGCAGTGCGTCGTCGTTGACCCCCGCGCTCGTGCACACGCTGCCTGCCGATGTCCAGGTGGCCATCATCGAGTCGTACCACTCGGCTCTCGTCCCGGTCTTCGGATACCTCGTGCCGGTGTTCATCGTGGGACTCGTCCTCGCGATCTTCCTGCCGGAGAAGCCGCTGGCCGAGACCAACGCCGATCAGGCCGAGGTGACGGCATGACCGTCGTGCTGTCCGCGACCGACCTCCACAAGACCTACGGGCGAGGTGTCGGGATCTTCGAGGCGCTCAAGGGCGTCAACCTGGAGATCGCCGCGGGGGAGAGCGTCGCAATCGTCGGAAAGTCTGGTTCGGGGAAGTCCACGCTCATGCACCTCCTCGCCCTCATGGATGAGCCGACCCGCGGCACGATCCGTCTGGAGGGTGCGGATTCCCGCACTCTCCGGGGGCGCGCCCGTAACCGTGCACGCAACAAGACGTTCGGGTTCGTGTTCCAGCAGTTCTTCCTCACCGCCAATCAGACCGTGCTCGAGAACGTCATGCTGCCGCTGAAGATCGCCGGCGTAGGTCGCAAGGACCGTCGGCGACGTGCAACCGCCGCGCTCGCGCAGCTCGGGATGGTCGACAAAGCCCGCAACAAGGCCGTGAACCTCTCCGGCGGGCAGAAGCAGCGCGCGGTGATCGCTCGTGCGCTCGTCAACGACCCGCGTGTCATCTTCGCTGACGAGCCGACGGGAAACCTCGACTCGGCGACAGGGGCAGCCGTCGAAGACATCCTCTTCGGCCTCAACCGCGACCACGGCATCACGCTCGTGATCGTCACGCACGACCCTGACCTCGCTGCCCGTTGCGACCGGCGCATCTACGTGAGAGACGGTCTGGTCCATGACGAGGAGGCGGCGGCATGAGAACTCTCGATCTCGTCGGCACCGCGATCGGCAACACCTTCCGCTCGAAGACACGCACGCTCCTCACGGTGCTCGCGATCTTCGTCGGCGCTTTCACCCTGACGCTCACGAACGGTCTCGGTACGGGGATCAACAACTACATCGACGACACGCTCTCCTCGATCGGCGCATCCGACGTGATGACGGTCACCAAGCAGGCGGAGACCACGACGGCCGACGGCCCACAGGAGTACGACCCGGACGCCGTCACCACTGCTCCCGGGCCCGACAGCGGGGGTGCGGGAGGGGGCGCCGGTGGAACGGTCGCCATCATCACCGCCGACGACCTCGACGACCTCGCCGCCGTCAGCGGCATCCTGCGGGTGGAGCCGGTGCGCTCGCTTTCGGTCGACTACATCCAGCGCGGCGACGGCACCCGGTTCGTGATCGGCGCCGGAACGATCGTCGCGGGGCAGACCCTGCAGTTGGCCGCGGGCGACGAGCCCGACGACGCGGCGGCAACCGCCGAACTGGCGATTCCCGTCGACTACGTCGACGCGCTGGGGTTCGACGATGACGCCGCGGCTCTGGGGGAGCGGGTCACGATCGCGGTGTCCGATGCGACGGGCCGGCAGCACACGATCTCGGCGACCATCACGGGGGTCGCGGAAGAGACCTTCGCGGTGGTGGGTCAGGCCGGCAGCCTCATTCCCAACGAGTTCCTCACCGATGAGATCTTCGGTCTTCAGCAGGAGGGACTGCAGGATGAGCAGCGAGACCGGTATCTGCAGGCGCGGGTGTGGTTCGACGCCGCGCAGATCGACGCACTGCAGGACGACCTGGATGCCGCGGGCTTCTCGTCGACGACGGTAGAGCAGCAACTCGGTGCGTTCACGACCGTCATCGACGGGATCGTGCTCGTGCTCAATGCGTTCGCCGTCATCGCCCTCCTCGCGGCCGCTTTCGGGATCGTCAACACACTGCTCATGAGTGTGCAGGAACGCACGCGCGAGATCGGTCTCATGAAGGCCATGGGGATGGGGTCGGGGCGGGTCTTCACGCTCTTCAGCCTCGAAGCCGCCTTCATCGGGTTCCTGGGCAGCGCGATCGGCGCGGGCATCGCGATCCTCGCCGGCACGGGGATCAGCTCGGCCCTCTCCGAGGGGCTGCTCGCCGATCTTCCGGGTCTGCAGCTGATCGCGTTCGATCCGATGGCGATCGCTTCGACGGTGATCCTCATCATGCTCGTCGCTTTCCTCGCGGGCACGCTTCCCGCACTGCGGGCGGCCCGTCAAGACCCCGTGGAGTCGCTCCGCTACGAGTAGCGACCCGATCGCCGGTGCCCCAGCAGCGGCGCGATGCGCGAGGCGCTCAGGACCGCCGGCACCTCGCGGCTCTCACCGGCGCGGGCCGAAGTGTGCCGCGAGGTCGTCGAGAACCTCCTGCATCTCCCGCAGTCGTCTGCGCCCGATGGACTCCGCAGCCTCTCGCGCCATGTCATCGAGGATTGTGTCGCACACATGCAATGCGCGTCGTCCGCGTTCGGTGAGGACGACCAGACGTGCGCGGCCGTCGGTGCGATCCGGCATGCGGGTGACATCTCCCGATCCCTCGAGGTCATCGATGAGCTGGGCGATCGCCTGCGGAGTCATGCCCAGGCGCACCGCGAGATCTTTGGCGCGCACCCCGCCGTCGGCGAGCGCCTGGAACAGCGCGGCGTGGCGGCGTCGTAGCTCTGGGTAGCCCGCCTGCGCGAAGCGGTCGAGGAGTGCCCGCTCGCTCATGCGAGCGACGGCTCCCAGTTGGGACACGAGCCGCCGTTCGCTGTCGTCGAGGTTCACGCGAACACGCTATCGCCCCGCCGTCGCAGATAGTAAAGTTACTTGTCTAAGTGTCCCGTTCATGTACTACAGGAAAGCCGGTCGCAGATGACCACGTACGACGCTCTCATCATCGGTGCAGGAAACAACGGACTTGCTGCCGGAGTGCATCTCGCGACCAAGGGGTGGAAGGTCGCGGTCGTCGAGTCTCGCGACGTTTCCGGTGGGGCTGTGAAGTCAGCCGAGCTGACGCTGCCGGGCTATCGCCACGATCTCTATGCGATGGGCCTCGGCCAGTTCGCGGGTTCGGCCTTCCACGCCGACTACGGCATCGACCTCGCAGCGCACGGCCTCGAGTTCGCTCAGACCACCCACTCCTACGCGAGTGTCTTCCCGGACGGCACGCGCATCGGCGTCAGCACCGACGTCGACGAGACTCTCGAGCAGATCGGGGCGCTCTCGCCGTCCGATGCGGCCGCCTGGGGTGGTCTGCTGAAGGAGTTCGGCGAGAAGATCCCCTTCATCGGTGGGGTCATGGCCTCTCCCATGCCGTCATGGACCGACGTGCTGATCGGCGCGGGCATCCTCCGCAAAGGCGGCGTGGGTCTCCTTACTGACCTCGGTCAGATGTTCCTTTCGTCGGCGCGCGACTTCCTCGACAGGCGGTTCGTCGACGACCGAGTGAAGACGACGATCGCCGCGTGGGGAGCCCACGCCGACTTCGCTCCCGATATCGCGGGAGGTGCCGTGTTCGCCTTCCTGACCGGGATCTCCAGCCACCTGCAGCCGATGATGATCGGGCGCGGAGGCGCGGACTCGATCATCAGGTCGATGGAGTCGCTCTTCCGGTCGCGGGGCGGCGAGATCATCCTTGGTGAGAGCGTCGTCGAGGTGCTCACCGAGGGCTCGCGGGCGACGGGTGTGCGGCTCGCGGGCGGACAGGTTCTGTCGGCCTCGCGCGCCGTCATCTCCAACGTTCACCCCAAGCTCCTCGTCGAGGATCTTCTGCCCGCCGGTTCGGGGAACGCGAAGTTCGACGACGCGCTCGAGAAGTTCCGGCCGGGCCCGGCCACCATGATGGTGCACCTCGCGCTCGACGCGCCGCTGGCGTGGAGCGCTTCCGAGGATCTCGCCTCCTACGCGTACGTGCACATCGCTCCGAGCCTCGACGCGATGAGTCGTGTCTACAACGAGGCGATCGCGGGTCTGCTCCCCGGCGAGCCGATCCTCGTCGTCGGTCAACCGACGGCATTCGATCCGTCTCGCGCGCCCGAAGGCAAACACACCGTGTGGGTGCAGGTGCGGTTCTTGCCGCAGGAGATCTCGGGCGATGCCGCTGGCGTGATCGACGGCACGAGTTGGGATGCCGTGAAAGAGCAGTACGCCGATCGCGTCCTCGACCTGATCGAGCGTTACGCTCCGGGAGTCTCCGGGCACATTCTCGGCCGTGCGGTGTTGTCGCCCGCAGATCTCGAGCGAGACAACGTCAATCTCATCGGTGGAGACAGTGTGTCAGGGTCACATCACCTCGACCAGTTCCTGCTCTACCGACCGGCGCCCGGTTTCTCCCGGTACCGGACACCCATCAAGCGGCTCTACGTGGTGGGCGCGGCCACCTGGCCCGGGGCGGGTGCGAACGCGACGTCCGGCTATCTGCTGGCGAAATCGCTCGCGAAGTAGTCGGGTCGACGGGCTCAGGCCCGGGCGAGGGTGATGAGGAGGCGGTCCCAGTCTTTCGGGGATCCACCGCGCTGAACGGTGCTGTTGGCCAGGATGAGCGCGACGAGGGTGTCTTCGTCGAGCAGAGGGGACGCGCCGTGGTCTCGGGCATCGGCGATGAGTCGGCGCCCGAGACCGATCACTTCTTGGCAGGTGCGCGCCGCGTCGGCGGGGAGTGAGGGGAGGGTTGCCAGCGCATCGGAGAGCAGTCGGTCGGACGCCTGCACGGCGAAGACCTCGTGGAGGTAGCGTTCGACCCGTTCACGCGGGTCGTCGGTTGTCTCGGCCGCGATTCTGATCCGTGCCAACTGTGCGGCGGCCGCGCCGGGAAGGATGTCATCGATGAGGCGGTCGCGGTTGCCGAAGTGGTTGTAGAGCGTGCCGATGCTGACGCCGGCTTCGCGCGCGACATCGTCCAAGGGTGCGTCGATACCGCGCGACATGAACACGCGCAGAGCCGCAACGCGAAGCAGTTCCGCGTTGCGACGCGCGTCGCTGCGGGTGGGGCGGGACATGAAACCTCCTAAAATGAGGAATATCCTCAGGTTAACCCGGTTGCATACCAAGACACCTAACCAAGGAGCAGAAGATGACCGAGATCAACAGTGGACGGCGGCTGCGAATCGACCTGTGGGCCGATGTCGTCTGCCCTGCATGCTACGTGGGAGACAACCGGCTCCAGCGCGCGATCGACGAGAGCGGGCGCGCCGAGGACATCGATCTCGTGCTCCACGCGTTCGAACTGCATCCTGAGACACCGGACGAGATCCTCGACAACAGCGAGGTTCTCGCGAACATGATGGGCCGGACCGTCGCCGAGGTGGAGGTGGGGGAGGAGCGCTTCGCCGCCGTCGCCCGCGCGGACGGGCTTCCGTTCTCGGTGCGACGAGGGCATCGCAACACGAAGAGCATCCACCGGATGATCAAACTCGCTCAGCAGTACGGCGCCGGCCTTGCCGTCATGGATGTCGTGCAGCGTGCAGCCTTCGCGGGCGACTACGACGCATTCAGCGACGAGTTCCTGGTGACTGCTGCCGTCGATGCCGGTGTGCCCGTCGACGAGGCGCGCGAGACTCTGCGCACCGACCGCTTCGCGGACGACGTCGACGCCGACCGCGTCGCCGCGATGCGCCTCGGCGCTCGGGGAGTGCCGTTCGCGGTCTTCGACGACCGCTTCGCCGTGCCCGGCGCCGCGACCGTCGACGGCTACCGAGAGGCCATCGAACAGGCCTTCACCTCTCCGGTAACGGCATGAGCGCCGCCCTTCCGGTGATCGGTGGGGGCCTCTCCTGCGCGCCCGATGACGCGTGCGTGTGGGATCCCTCCGCGTCCGCATCGCCGGCGCCCACTGCCGACTCTCCCCGTACCGCGACTTTCACCGACACGAAACAGAAGGAAGAGAACCCATGAGCACGATCACCGTCATCGGCGGAACCGGATACGCCGGAGGCCACATCGTCGCGGAGGCAGGTCGTCGTGGCCACCGCGTCGTCGTCGCGAGCCGCAGCGCGAAGGCCCCTGCTACGGGCGCACCCCATGGTGTCGAGTACCTTCCCCTCGATGTGCTCGACGCGACCCAGCTCGCGGCGGCGATCTCCAGGAGCGATGTCGTCGTCTCGGCGCTCTCGCCGCGGGCGGGACTGGACGGGGCGCTGGGAGCTGTGAACCGCCAGATCGCGGATCTCGTCAGTCGCCACGGCGCGAGGCTCCTGGTCGTGGGCGGATTCAGCTCGCTGCGGCGAGAGGCCGATGGCCCGCGCGTCATCGACGAAGGCTTCGGCCCGGGCGACGTCGTGCCCGATGCCGAGGTCGCCGCCCTCATCAGCGAAGCGACGCAGATGAATGCGATCCTGCACGACCTCATCTCCCGAGACGACGAGCTCGACTGGACGTTCGTCTCGCCGGGCATGGAGTTCGGCTCTCATGTGCCCGGAGAGCGCACCGGCGCGTACCGGCTCGGCACCGACGGTCTCGTGCTGGTCGATGAAAACGGCCGCTCCGCGATCGGTGGCGCGGACTTCGCCGCGGCCGTGCTCGATGTGATCGATTCCGACCGGGCGCATCGCGGTCACTTGGCCGTCGCCTACTGACGACACCGCTCTGCTCCTCGTCGATCTTCAGGAGTCCTTCCGTCAACGGACGGAGGACTGGGTCACGACAGCGAACCCCCGCGTCCTCGAGAACCTGGCGACACTTCTCGAAGTCGCGCGGCGGAGAGGTGACGTGATCGTGTGGGTGACGCACACCGAGCCGGGCACTGCCGGGAACTTCGATCCGGAGTCGGGCTTCGTGCGCGTGCTCGACATCCGGTATCCCCGCCGGCGAGGGATACGACGCGGTATCGGGCGAGAGCCTGATGCGCAGGACCGAGACCGTGTTCGGCGGACGAGGGTTCGCCTCGATTCGAACGACGGCGCAGTGCGCCCGTGGTCAGTGTGTGCGCGGGGGGCACTTGCGCTGGGCGGTGCAGGCTTTGCTCGACGGACGGCGCTGCACCACTCACCACGACATCGAGCGGAAGCTGGCTCGACGGCATCCGCGGGCGCGCGTCGTGCCGGACGTGCTGTTCACCGAGGCGACGGGGCTGACTCCCTTGCGATACCAGCAGATGATTCGTCGGGAACGTGCCGAGCACCTGCTGGCGCAGGGTGCGACCATGGAGGCCGCAGCACGCGCCGTGGGGTTCGAGGATGCACGGATGCTGCGACGACTCCGGCAGAGCGCCGCCACCGGAGCATCCTGAGTTGAAGCGGAAAGACGTCGACCGAGGCGGCCCCGACCGCACGAGGCCATCTCGTCCGGTACCGTCCACAGTGACGCCGATCGCCGGACCGGCCGTGGCGGCGGCATCGTTTCCCGAGTCGAGGAGTGACCAGATGACCGAATTCGCGCGCCGCGTCGACGCCATCACGATCGAGCGCCTGCGGTCGACGGGCGCCACGAAGTGGACAGCGGATGACGGCACGCTGGGCGCCTTCGTCGCCGAGATGGACTTCGGCATCGACCCCACGATCACCGCAGCGCTCCACCGTGCGGTTGACGACGGTTCGTTCGGATACCTGCCGCGTGGCATGTCCACCGATCTCTCGGAAGCGACGGGCGAGTTCCTCGAGCGGCGGTACGGCTGGGAGGTCGCGGCATCCGACGTCTTTCCGGTGCCCGACGTGATCATGGCGCTGGAACTCGCGATGGAGCATTGCTCCGCGCCGGGGTCGAGGATCATCGTGCCGACGCCGTCGTACATGCCGTTCCTCTCGGTTCCGCCGCTGCGCGGGCGTGAGGTGATCGAGGTTCCTCTGGTCGTGCGCGACGGTCGATACGAGTTCGATCTCGAGGCGCTGCAGCGTGCCTTCGACGACGGCGGCAACCTCCTCCTGCTCTGCAACCCCTACAACCCTGTGGGGCGCGTGTTCCGCAGGGAGGAACTCGTGGCGATCTCCGAGGTGGTCGAGCGCAACGGCGGACGAGTCTTCTCCGACGAGATCTGGGCCCCGCTCGTCTTCACCGGCGCGACCCACATCCCTTACGCCACGGTGTCGCCGGCGGCGGCCGAGCACACGATCACCGCGATGAGTGCGTCGAAGGCGTGGAACCTGCCGGGGCTGAAGTGTGCCGAACTCGTGCTCTCCAGCGATCGCGACCGCGCCGTGTGGGAGAGGATCGGGCCCTTCGCCGGTCACGGCACGAGCAACCTCGGCGCGATCGCCAACGCCGTGGCTTTCCGGGAGGGCGACGTCTGGCTCGCCGACCTCGTGCCGTATCTCCAGCAGAACCGCGACACGCTCCTGAGCCTGCTCGCCGAAGAGATCCCTGACGCGTGGATGCCGAGGCCCGAGGGAACCTATGTCGGGTGGATCGACTTCCGAAACGTCGGTATCGGCGATAGGCCCGCGGAGTTCTTCGCCCGTGAGGCTTCTGTCGCGTTGACCGAGGGATCGATGTGCGGGGTCGCCGGCACGGGGTTCGCCCGGCTGATCTTCGCGACCCCGCGGCCGATCCTCGAGGAGATCGTCCGACGGCTCGGCCGGTCGCTGCGCGAGAAGAGAAAGGGCGCAAAGTGACGTCTCAGGTATCGCCGGCTCCACGCGACGATCTCGGCGGTGCGGCGCCGAATCAGGCCGGCGCCGCAAGCGACCTGGGTGACAGCCCGCGTCTCGTGCTCGCTCGCTACATCGACGCCACCAACACCCACGACTTCGACGAGGTCGCGCAGGTCCTCGCCACGAACGCCGTGTACTTCTTCGGCGATGCCACGTGCCGGGGCGTGCGTGAGGTGCGGGAGTACTTCGAACGCACATGGCGGGCGATCCCCGACGAGATCTACGCAGCCGAAGACGTCTCGTGGGTGGCTGAGGGCTCGGATGCCGCCGTGGCCACCTACACCTATCGGTGGAGCGGCACGATCAATGGCGCTCCGGCTTCGGGGTCGGGGCGTGCCACCAACGTCTTCAGACGGGCGGATGAGGGGTGGCGCCTTGTCCATGAGCATCTGAGCGGCGCCCCGTGAGTCGCGTCGAGGTTCAGTCGCCGCTCTCGCCACTCGTGCCGTCATCGTTGTGGCCGGCCTATCATCGTGTGGCCCGTGACCCCGCGGCGACTACGCCGCTCCGCCACCCCGGGGCGCTGCCGTCACCCGGTGGGCTCAGCGCGCTCGCGTCGATCCCGGACGTCTGGAGGAGCCAGGAGATGAGCGAGTTGGAGTTCCACATGTCTCCGATGCCGAAGGCGTCTCGACCCCACACCAGACGCGGCGTCTCCGCGGCACGGGTGAGGAGTGCGCGGGCCTCCGCGGGGGAGAGCGGGAGCCGGGTCGGTGGTGCGACCGCCCACGCGGTGTCGGGGATGGTGCCGTCTGGCCAGCAGCGGATCTCGTAGCGGAAGAACCGCGACGCGCCGAGCCACCGCGCGCCGACGGGCCCGCCGGAGACGACACCGCGGGGGCCGGATGGTCCACCCCACGCCGGCGTCATCTCGATGACGTATCGTGCGCCCCCGTCGACGACCTCCAGCGCGGCGTGGAAGAGCGGTCGCGGCGGCCGATGGTCGCGGCGGGCGCGGAGGGATTCCCACCACTTACTCGTGTGGATGACGACGTGCCCGCCGGCTCCCACCGGTAGCCACCACAGGTCCACAGAAGTACTCACGAACGCCCCCGCCGCGGACGAGGTTCCCGTGGGGCGACGGCGTGCGCGAGAGGAGAGAGTCCCACGCTGGAAGGGTATCGCCGCGTGCGTCCTCGACGCGCGGCTCATGACGCCCCGACCACCGCCTGGATCTCGCGGATCGTCTCACCCAGCATCCCGGACGCGAGGAGACCTTTGCCCAGCGGCCCGGCGGAGTCACCGCCGAGATGAGGCAGCCTGCGCAGGGCCGCCGCTGCCTCCGGGGCGAGTTGCGACAGCTGCCACCGAATCTCCGACCGCTGCGCATCGGGATCATCCGCCCGAGCCAGCGTGACGGCCTTCACGGCATACGCGGCGGCCCCCAACGCGTGCGCGCCCATGTGGGCGACGCCGGCGGCTTGAGCGGCCGCGCGAGCGGCGGCCATCGCGGCGGGGGTC
>NZ_JASGDO010000029.1:0-40630 GCF_047607225.1 Microbacterium sp.
GACGCCCGCGGCGCCGGCGCCCGGCGGGGTGGGGGAGCACCGCGCGTGGGTTCGGCGCGGCGACGCGTGGGAGGCGACGCTCGAGGTCACCGCCCCCGATGACGCCCCCGGCCACGTGACCGAGCTCGACGCCCTCGTGGCGCGTCTCGCGCCGCGGGGCTGGTCGGCGCGGACCTTCGCGTCGGCCTGGGGAGCGGAGTTCGAGCCCGTCGAGCACTCGGATGCGTGCGGGCTCCACGTCGGGGTCCGCACCGGGCGCTCCTCCCACGGCGCCCACCCGCTCGTGGCGTTGGAGGCACCCGGCGTCGTCGTGCTCGTCTCGGTCGCATGGAGCGGCAACTGGCGGGTCGCGATCGACGACGACGGCGTGCTCCGGGCAGGCGTGGAGCCGCACGACTTCTTCATCGATCTCGCGCCCGGCGAATCCGTCGTCGCCCCGTCGGTGTTCGTCGCCCATGGCGCGACGCTGACCGAAGCCGGGGCGGCCCTCGCCGCGGCCGTCGGGGGGATCATCCCTCGGTCATCGCGCAGCGACGCCATGCCCACCGAGTGGAACCACTGGTGGCCCTATGAAGACCGCGAGATCGACGCCGACACGTTCGTCGCCGAATCCCGTGCCGCCGCCGCCCTGGGTCTGGAGGTCGCCACGCTCGACGCGGGATGGTTCGGCAGCGCCGACCGCGCGGCGGACTGGCAGACCGAGCGCGGCGACTGGGAGCGGGAGAACACGGTCCGCTTCCCCGGAGGCGTGGCGGCGCTCGCCGACCGCGTGAGAGAGGCCGGGGCTGACTTCGGGGTGTGGATCGAGGCGGAGGCCCTCGGCGCCGACGCACGGGCACGCCGAGCCCATCCCGAGATCGTCGCCACGCGCTCGACCCCCGACGGCGCCGCGCGCATCACCGTGTCGCTCGACCCCGACGACCCGACGTTCCTCGGCTACGTGTGCCTCGGCAGTCCCGCCGGGCGCACCTTCGTCCTCGACGCGATGGACGACATCGTCACCCGCACCGGAGCGCGGTGGCTGAAGCTCGACTTCAA
The DNA here is from genome assembly GCF_047607225.1 of Microbacterium sp. Classification (GTDB taxonomy): domain Bacteria; phylum Actinomycetota; class Actinomycetes; order Actinomycetales; family Microbacteriaceae; genus Microbacterium. The sequence goes on from NZ_JASGDO010000029.1 coordinate 1,039, forward strand.
CGTCGACCCCGGAAGCGGTTGCGACCGTGACGATCACGGCCACGGCCGCGGCGACGGGCTGTTCCGCCACTACGAGGGCCTGTATGCGATGCTGGATCTCTTCCGGGAGCGCCATCCCGACGTCGTCCTGGAGTCGTGCTCGTCGGGGGGACTGCGCATCGACCTCGGGATCGCACAGCACGTGCACTGCCACTTCCTCTCCGACCCGGACTGGACAGAGCACCACCTACAGGTGCTCTGGGGCGCCTCGCTCATGCTGCCGCCGGCCGCGATCCTCCACTGGACGTGGTCGCAGTGGCTCGGCGACCACCCCGCGCAGCGCCGGGCGTGGGCGGAGCTCTCCGACGCCGAGTTCGATCGCTCCCTCCGCGCGGCGCTCCTGCACCGCACCGGCGTCTCGATCCGCCTCACCGAGCTTCCCGAGCGGCTGCGGGCGCGGCTTGCGGCGCACGTTCACGCCTTCCGCGCTCGCATCGCGCCTCTCCTCGTCGACGGCGTGCTGACGACGCTGACGCCTCCCCCGTTGCGCGACGGTGGCGGCTGCCGCCAGCCCGTCTTCCAGCTCGACTCGCGGCACGGGCATCTGCTCGCGGCCTTCGCGCTCGACACCGAGAGCGAAGACGTCGCCTTGGCGTGGCGCGGATTGCAGGCCGACGCGCGCTACGACGTGACTCCGCTCGCCGACGGGGAGCCGCCGTTCACGGCCACAGGCGCCGAGCTCCACGCCGGCACGTCGCGTCGCGGCTGCTCCTGGCTGTGGCTGGCCGTTCGGCGCGCAGACGACTAGCGGAAGAGGCCGCTGAGGAATCCGGCGAACACGCCCGCCTGTCCGAAGAGGAAGAAGGCGAGGAACGCGACGAAGACGATGACGATCGCCCACGGGAACCGCTGCTTCAGCCGTCGTCCGGGCGCGGCTACACCGGGTGGCGGCCGGAGCGCGGCCATCGGCGCGACGAACGGAAGCGGACCGGCGACGCCGGGTGTTCCCGCGCCGTCCGCCGCTCCCGCCGGGCCGTTTGCGGAGGCGCCCGGCGTCGGGACGACCGGGGCCGCGAGGGCAGCGAGACGGTCGTCACGCCAGCGCTCCCACTGCGCGAACTTGTCGAGGAAAGCGCGCACCACCGAGAACAGCCACGCCCAGGTGCCGGGATAGAGCGTCGAGAAGTCGCGCTTGGCGTACAGGAACATCCAGTCGTCGACGATCTCCACGTCCAGCGCCGCGGCGTGGTCGATGAAGCGCGCCATGATGTCGGGCGTGAACAGATAGAGGGCGTCGGCCTCGTAGCCCTCCGGGCAGTACAGCGAGAAGTGCCGGTCGAAGTCACCCTCGAGGCTCAGGCGCTGGTCGCGGTTGAAGGCGGCGGGGAGGTTGGAGCCGAAGAGACCGTTGTTGCTCGTGGCATCGAGCACGATGTGGGGAAGCGGCGTCGAGAGCTTCACGGCCACGTAGCCCCACTTGTGGGTGGTCTGGTTCTTCCCGGAGCCCGTCGTGTACTGGTAGTTGCCGAACTCGACGAAGCGCGGGTGGGCGCCGCGGACGATGTCCGTCGCCTTCCGCGACCGGCCGAGCGAGAAGATCATCCCCGGGAGCGGCGGGTTGATCGCCTCCGGATGCCACTGCATGCCGTTGGCCCGCGCGAACCGGTCGAGGCGATACCAGCGCACCGCCGTGCTGTTGCGGGAGAACCGCCACACCAGGGTCGCGATCAGCGCGATGATCAGGACGATCATCACGAAGGGGACGAACGAGAGCACGCCCGGCGCTCCACTTCCCGAGCCCACCGCCAGGAAGGTCGTGAAGATGCTCGCGAACACCCCGCCGAACACCAGGAGGAAGACCGCGGCGAAGGCGACACCGATGACGATGCCGATCGGCCCCGTTCCCGCCGGCGCACGCCCGCTCTTGCGCAGCTCCGCGACGTACGCGCGGGCGGCCGCCCTGTCGACCGGTTCGGTGAGGGGACGTTCGTCGAAGGTGGACGTCATGACGGCCACGCTACCGGGCGCCTCCGGCCGTGGCTCGCGGCGCCCGCCGGGTCCGCTAGACTGTTGTGGTTGTCTGCCTGCGCTCCGGCGTGGAACGGCACGTGCATCAACCCTCCTGATGCCGGGAACCGCCCGGTATCCGTTCTAGTCCGAAGGAGGTGGGTTAGTGACGCACACGCACCAGTACGAACTCATGGTCATCCTTGACCCCGAGGTCGACGAGCGCCAGGTCGCTCCCAAGCTCGACGGTTTCCTGAAGGTCATCACCGCAGATGGTGGCTCGATCGACAACGTCGACGTGTGGGGCAAGCGCCGTCTCGCGTACGAGATCCAGAAGAAGAACGAGGGCATCTACGCCGTCGTCAACTTCACCGCCACCAGCGCCGCCACGCAGGAGCTCGACCGTCAGCTCAAGCTGAACGAGCAGATCATGCGTACGAAGGTCCTCCGCGCCGAGGAGGCGATCGCTCAGGTCGCCGCCGAGAAGGAGCGCGCTGAGGCCAAGGCTGCCCGCAAGGCTGCGAAGGCCTGACGACGATGGCCGGCGAGACCGTCATCACCGTCGTGGGCAACCTCACGGCAGACCCCGAGCTGCGCTACACGCAGAACGGCCTGCCGGTCGCGAACTTCACGATCGCGTCGACTCCGCGCAACTTCGACCGTCAGGCCAACGAGTGGAAGGACGGCGAAGCGCTGTTCCTCCGCGCGTCGGTGTGGCGCGAGTTCGCCGAGCACGTGGCCGGTTCGCTCACCAAGGGCATGCGGGTCATCGCGACCGGCCGTCTGAAGCAGCGCTCCTACCAGGACCGCGAGGGCAACAACCGCACCGCGATCGAGCTGGAGGTCGACGAGATCGGCCCCTCGCTCCGCTACGCGACCGCCCAGGTCACCCGCGCCGCCTCTGGCGGTGGCGGTGGTGGCCAGTCGCGTCCCCAGGTCCAGCAGGAAGAGCCGTGGGCGACCCCCGGCTCTGCTGCTCCGGATGCCTGGAGCGCCCCCGGCGCCGGCTACGGCGACGACACCCCGTTCTGATCAGGACTTCGGATGCCACGGCATCCGACCACAACTAAGGAAACAACATGGCTGGAAAGGCTACCGGCGATCGCCGCAAGCCGCGGAAGGGCGCGAAGAACGCCGCTCCCGCGAAGGCGATCCGCGTCGGCGTCATCGACTACAAGGACGTCGCAACGCTTCGTAAGTTCATCTCGGAGCGCGGGAAGATCCGCGCCCGTCGTATCACCGGTGTCTCGGTGCAGGAGCAGCGTCTGATCGCCAAGGCGATCAAGAACGCGCGCGAGATGGCGCTCCTGCCTTACGCCGGCGCTGGCCGCTAAGGGGTCCCGACATGGCAAAGCTGATTCTCACGAACGAGGTCGCCGGGCTCGGAAGCGCCGGTGACGTCATCGAGGTCAAGAACGGGTACGCCCGCAACTACCTCATCCCCCAGGGCTTCGCAGTGGCCTGGACCCGCGGTGGCGAGAAGCAGGTGGCGTCCATCCGCGCCGCCCGTGACGCCCGCGCGATCCACGACCACGAAGAGGCCGTGGCGCTCAAGAACTCGCTCGAGTCGAACAAGGTCAAGCTGTCGGTCAAGGCCGGCGCCGAGGGCCGCCTGTTCGGCTCGGTGAAGACCGCCGATGTGGCCGACGCCGTCAAGGCCGCCGGTCTCGGCGAGCTCGACAAGCGCAAGATCCACATCACCTCGCCGATCAAGTCGGTCGGCGAGCACGAGGCGACCGTTCGTCTGCGCGACGACCTCACCGCCGTGATCACCCTGCAGGTGGTCGCCGCGAAGTAATCGCGTCGATATCGAAGGGCCGTGGGAGTGATCCTGCGGCCCTTCGTCGTTTCCCGAGGTCTCGCTACCCCGCAACTGTCGTCTGGATCACAGCGACGGCCGTCACCGTTGCCACGACGAGCAGGGCGATGCATGCCGTGGGCGCCCACCAGCTCGACTGCTGACGGCGGCCTCGGACGATGATGATGACCGTGCTCAGCACGGGTAGCGTGATCAGCAGGCCGCGGAAGCTGGCGAACGTCACCCATACCGTGTGGCTGCAAGCGTCGTCTGCGCACCCCGCCACCGACAACGTCTGCAAGGTGACGTACCAGCGGGCGGCCACCGACAGCGCGATCAACGCGACCAGGATCACCACTGCGCGCGGTCGCTCGGTCGGACTGCCGCCGGGTGCTCGTCTCACGGGCTCAACCTAGCCGACCCCGTGAGAACCTCGCCGAGGGCGGGCAAGCGAAGGCGGGGACGCCGCGCCAGGCTGAGCCGGCGCCCCCGTTCGCTCCTGCCGTCAGATCGTGCGGCGCGTCAGACGCATCACCCCTCCCCCGATCATCAGCAGAAGTGCGAGGGCCACGAAGGGCAGCAGAGGCTGTCCACCCGTCTCGGCCAGGGCCGCCGCGGTGGGTGCGCCCGCGGGTGAGCCGACGATCGTCGTCCCGTCCGTCGGCGTGCCCGGGTCCGTGGGCGTGCCCGGGTCAGTGGGCGTTCCCGGGTCGGTCGGGTCCGTGGGGTCGGTGGGGTCCGTCGGGTCGGTGGGGTCCGTCGGGTCGGTCGGATCCGTCGGGTCGGTCGGCACGACCGGCGTCGTGGTCTCACTGTCGCCGACCACCGAGATGGCGTTGCCACCGAGCGTCACCGGAATCGACACCGGAAGCGCCAGCTGAGTGCCGCTCAGCAGGCCCTCGGTGCCGGACGTGACCGGTCCGATCCCCGTCCCGGAGGCCGTTCCACTGCCGGTCGGGGTGCCGGTGCTGGTGCTGTCTCCGAGGAGGGAGATGGCGTTGCCGCCGACCGTGACCGGGAGCTCCACCGGGGCGACGACCTGGCTGCCGGAGGCGACGCCGTCCGACCCGCTGGTTGTGGCTCCGGTTGCCGCGGTGTCGTCGGCCGGTGCCGAGGCAGGTGCCCCGCCGGCGGTGCTGCTCTCGCTGTCTCCACGCACCGAGATGGCGTTGCCCTCAACCGTGACCGGAACCTCGATCGGTGTGACGACCTGCGAGCCGGAGGCGACACCGTCGGTCCCGTCGGTGGTCGCCTCCGCAGGTGCCTCCGCGGCATCCGACGATCCGCCGCCGGCGGTGGGCTTGTCGCTCTTGCTGTCGCCGACCACCGACACGGCGTTGCCTTCGACCGTGACCGGAACCTTCACGGAGATGAGTCCCTGGGTGCCGGACGCGACGCCGTCGCTGCCGCCGGTGGAGGCGCCGCCGGCATCGGCCGAAGCCGCTGTCGGCTCGGCGGCATCGGCCGACTCTGAGCTGCTCGACGAATCGCCCAACACGGAGATGCCGTTGCCCGACACCGTCACGGGCACCGTGACGTCGATGAGGGCCTGGGTGCCCGACAGCAGACCATCGTCGCCGTCGGTCTCGGCCGCCATCGCGACCGAGGCGCCGGCGAGCGTGAGCCCGCCGGCGAGGAGCGTGCCCCAGAGGGCGCGCTTGATGAATGTACGCATGGTGTCTCCTTGACTGAATGGGGGGTGGGCGCGCAGGAGGCGCGCCAATGCTCGTCTGCGCCGATCGGGGGCGGTCAGCGCTCGCGGGCGGTCAGTCCGGAGACGTGTCGGGCGAGGAGGCCGGCGATGCCGGCGCGATCCATCCTCCGTGGCCCACGATGCACGACCAGGCATGACGTGCGTACGAGGGCGCGGAGGCCGGGAGGGCGCCGGGTCCCGTGGCAGTGCCGGAGGAGCCGGAGGAAAGACCGAGGGCGGCACACACCTGCGCGGGGAGGAGCGCAGGTGTGCCGGGGGGAGCGGCGGGGGCGTCGGCGCGGGTCGCACGGGGGGCGGTGCGCGCACCGTCGACGGTGGCGACGGAGTCGCGGGAGGAGGCGGATGCCGCGGTGATCGCGGCCCAGAACGCCGCATCCACCGGCGTGCTTTCGCCCGCGAGCGAAGTGTCGCCGGAGGAGGGCACGGCGTCGGCGCCCGGAGAGGTCGCGGGCTCCTCGGGCGATGGTCCCGCCTCGCCCGGCGTCTCGGGCAGCGGGGTCGCCGGGAGCACGACGGTGGGACCGCCATCGACGACGATCTCGACGACGGTGTCGACGGCGTGGCCGGCATCCGCCAGCACGTCGTCCACCACGCCGCCGACGTGATCGACCAGATCATCCGCACCGAGTTCGTCGACCACCGCGCCGACCACGGGAGTCTTGCTCACCGCTTTCGTGACCGTCTTGGTCACCGTGGTGGCCGGCTTGGCGTCGGCGACCTTCGTCGTGCTCTTCGAGATGACCTCGGTGGCCTTCTCGGTGGTCTTCTCCACGGTCTTCGCGGCCGTTGAGGTCACCGCGACGACCGGCTTCTCGACGACCTCCTCGAGGGGGTCGGGCAGGATGTCGACGGTGCCCTCCACGAGACCGGTGACCGATCCGAGCAGACCGGGCCGATCGTCGTCGTCTGCGTGTGAGGGCTCGGCACCCCACCCTGTCGCGGTGGACAAGACCATCCATCCCAGCGCGAGGCCGACGGCACAGAGAGCGACGTGGAACCACCGAGGGGCGTACGCCGCTCGGGACGTTTCGGCCTGCGGGGGGATGCTGGCCGTTCGTACCGTCTCCACGTTCACCTCCGTCGCGTCTCGACGTTGGGGGGCGATCTGAGTGATCGCGCGGGGTGCCTGGTGAGACAGAACATACCGGGCGAGCACGCGGCTGTCCAGGGCCGCGCCGTGACCGGACTCAGCCGCGGGTCCGCAGGTGGGTGACGCCGCCGTCGACGGGGAGGAGGATGCCGGTGGTCGAACCCGAGCGGGGACTCGCCAGGTAGGCGATCGCATCGGCGACCTCGTCCGCGGTGACCATCCGACCGGTCGCCTGGCGTGCGTCGAGCGCGGCCTTCTCGGCAGCGGGGTCGTCGAACTGCGTCAGGAAGCGGTCGACGAACGGGGTGTGGACCGTCCCCGGACCGACGGCGTTGACCCGGATGCCGTCGCCGACATGGTCAGTGGCCATCGCGAAGGTCAACGACAGCACGGCACCCTTCGAGGCCGCATAGAGCGCGCGCCGGGGGAGTCCGTTGAGCGCCGCGATCGAACAGACGTTGACCACGGCAGCCGCCCGCGACGCGCGCAGCCACGGCAGCGCGGCGCGCGTGACGCGGGCCATCCCGACCACGTTGACGTCGAGGACGTCGCCCCATTGGTCGTCAGCGAGCTCCTCGACGCTGCCGATGGCGGCAATGCCGGCATTGTTGACGACGATGTCGATGCCGCCGTGATCCTCGGCGATGGCGGCGATGGCGGCATCCACGCTCTGGCGGGAGCGGACGTCGCCCACATAGCCGTGGAGGGCCTGCGGGAGTCCGTCGAGCGAGCGATCGATGACGGCCACGGTCGCACCACGCGTGTGCAGCTCGGTGGCGGTGGCCAGTCCGATGCCGGAGGCGCCACCGGTGACGACGGCGACCAGGCCGTCGAACTCGGCGGTCACGCCGGCACCATCCGCTGTTGCATCCCGCCCAGGCCGTCGATCTCCAGGCGCACGACGTCACCCGCGCGCAGGTACGGCGCATCGGCGAGCCCGAGAGCGACACCGGCGGGTGTGCCGGTGTTGATCAGGTCGCCGGGGCGCAGCACCATGAACTGCGACAGGTATCTCACGATGTGGTGGACGGAGAAGATCATGTCGCGGGTGTTGCCGTCTTGACGGGGGATGTCATTGACCCACAACCGCAGTCCCAGGTTCTGCGGATCGTCGATCTCATCGGCGGGGACGAGCGTCGGTCCGAGTGGATTGAAGCTCTCGCAGCTCTTGCCCTTGTCCCACTGGCCGCCGCGTTCGAGCTGGAACTCGCGCTCGGAGACGTCGTGGGAGACGGTGTATCCGGCGATCACGTCATCGACGTCGTCTTCGGGCTCGAGGTAGCGGGCGGTCCGGCCGATGACGATACCCAGCTCGACCTCCCAATCGGTCTTGACCGATCGGCGGGGGATGAGCACATCGTCGTAGGGGCCGACGATCGTGAAGGGATCCTTCATGAACACGACGGGCTCGGTGGGAACGGCGAGCCCCGACTCGGCGGCATGGTCGGTGTAGTTGAGGCCGACGCAGACGATCTTCCCGGGCGTCGCGATGGGCGCACCCAGACGCAGGGTGTCGGCCCCGGCGAGCTCGGGCAGTTCCCCGGCGGCGTGCGCCGCGCGCGCCCGGGCGATCCCGTCCGACGCCCAGAACCCGCCCGTCAGATCGTCGGTGATCCCGCGCAGGTCGAACGACCGGTGCCCGTCGGTGTAGACGGGGATCTCGGCCCCGGGTTCGCCTCGTCGCTGGAAGCCCATGTTCTGTCCTCTCCGGCACCGTCTTCGGCGCCCGCTGTGTCAAGGATATGATGTCTGATGAATTTTCCGTAGGATGCCGTTATGACGCGGTCAACACCGCGGAGACAGAGCCGAGGAGCGTCGATGCTGACTGCGAACTATGTCGGGGGCGGCCGGATTGCCATCGCCGAAGCCGAGCCGTCGGCGCCGGGACCGGACGAGGTGCAGGTCGCGGTCGCCTACGCCGGCCTCTGCGGCACCGACCTGCACATCCTGCACGGCGCCATGGACGCTCGCGTGGCGACGCCGCTGGTGTTCGGGCACGAGATGAGCGGAACCATCGCGGCCGTGGGCGCGGAGGTGACCGCGTGGAGCGTCGGTCAGCACGTCACCGTGATGCCTCTGGCATGGGACGGCACGTGTCCGGCCTGCCGTGCCGGGCACACCCACATCTGCCAGAACTTGAACTTCATCGGAATCGACTCCCCGGGCGCGCTCCAGCCCTTGTGGAACGTGCCCGCCGACACCCTCGTCGCGCTGCCGCCCACGCTGCGCCTCGACCACGCCGCGCTCGTGGAGCCCGTGGCGGTGGCCGTGCATGACGTGCGTCGGTCGGGACTGCGCGCAGGCGACCGCGTCGTCGTCATCGGCGGCGGTCCCATCGGCGTGCTCATCGCGACGGTGGCCCGCCACGCCGGTGCGGCGGTGACCGTGATCGAACTCGACGCCGCGCGCCGCGGTGGAGTCGAGGCGCTCGGATTCGCGACGGTCGATCCCGCCGGCGTCGACGTCGTGGCCCACATCGAGGAATGGACCGCCGGCGCCGGCGCCGACGTGGTCTTCGAGGTCTCCGGCGCTGCCGCAGCGGTGCGGACGGCGACAGCGTTGGCCAAGGTGCGTGGCACCGTCGTGGTGGTCGCCATCCATCCCACCCCGAGAGAGGTCGACCTGCAACGGGTGTTCTGGCGGGAGCTGACCATCCTGGGGGCGCGGGTGTACGAGCGCGAGGACTTCGTGCGCGCGGTCGAACTGCTCGACGAGCACGTGATCCCCGCCGACGCGGTCATCACCGCCGTCTCCCCGCTGTCAGAGACGGCGGAGGCCTTTCGCACGCTCGAGTCGGGCCGGGCGCTCAAGGTGCTGATCGACGTGGCGGGCCAGCGATGAGCGGGTTGTTCGACCTCGCCGGTCGCACCGCGGTGGTCACCGGCGCCCGCCGCGGGATCGGGCGGGCGATGGCGGTCGCACTCGCAGCGGCCGGCGCCGACATCATCGGAGTGAGCGCGACACTGGAGTCCTCCGGCAGCGCCGTCGAGCACGAGGTGCGGGCGCTCGGTCGTCGGTTCGTGGGCATCGCGTGCGACTTCGCTGATCGCGGCGCGGTCGTCGCGCTGGGCGAGCGCCTCGCGGGGGACCCGGTGGACATCCTCGTGAACAACGCCGGGACCATCCTGCGCGCTCCTGCTGCCGAGCATCCTCTCGAGTGGTTCGACCGAGTCGTCGAGATCAACCTCGCCAGTCAGTTCGTCCTCACGCAGGCCGTGGGGCGGGGCATGATCGAGCGCGGCGGCGGCAAGGTGATCTTCACCGCCTCCCTCCTGACCTTCCAGGGCGGGGTCACCGTGCCCGGCTACGCGGCGGCGAAGTCGGGCATCGGCGGGCTGACCAAGGCTCTTGCCAACGAATGGTCACCGCTCGGGGTCAACGTCAACGCGATCGCCCCCGGCTACATCGCCACCGACAACACCCAGGCGCTGCGAGAGGACGAGAATCGCTCGTCGGCGATCCTCTCCCGTATCCCCGCAGGCCGCTGGGGTCGACCCGACGACCTCGCGGGCGCGACCGTGTTCCTGGCCAGCGCCGCCTCGGACTATGTCGACGGCGTGGTGCTCCCCGTCGACGGCGGATGGCTCGGTCGATGAGCATCCGGGCCGTCGTGGCGTCTCTGCGGCTCATCCCGGTGGTCACCATCGACGATCCGGGACGGGCCGTGGGGGTCGGGGAGGCGTTGGCTGAGGCGGGGATCCGCGCAGTCGAGGTGACCCTGCGCACGCCCGCCGCCTGGGACGCGATCGGACGACTGATCTCCGCCGGCACCGCGATCGAGGTGGGCGTGGGCACCGTGCTGACGGCCGACGACGTGGAGCGCGCCGCCGCCGTGGGGGCGCGCTTCACCGTGAGCCCCGGACTCGACGAGGCCAGCGTCGCGCGCGCCGGCGAGCTGGACCTGCCGCTGCTGCCCGGAGTGGCCACAGCGACCGAGGTCATGCGCGCTGTGCGGCTCGGCTGCGATGCGGTGAAGCTGTTTCCCGCGGATGCCGTCGGAGGTCGTGCCGCGATCACCGCGCTGTCGGCGCCGTTCCCCGGTGTGGGGTTCGTGCCGAGCGGTGGCGTCACGCTCGCCAACACCCCTGGGTATCTCGAGCACACCGCCGTCCCCGCCGTCAGTGGCAGCTGGATGGTGCCTCGCGAGCACATCGTCGCTGGAGACTTCGCCCGCATCCGCGATCTCTCTCGGCGCGCGGCGGATGTGGCGGGGCTGCGATGACCCGCGCGCTGGTCACCCTCGGCGAGACGATGGGGCTCTTCCACGCGGACCAGCCGGGTGCCGCGGCACACGTCGACGGCTTTCGCTTCGGCATCGGCGGGGCGGAGAGCAATGTCGCCATCGGTGTGGCGCGCCTGGGTGGCAGGGCCCGCTGGATCGGGCGCGTCGGTGACGACGGTGTCGGCGGGAGAATATGTCGCGAACTGCGCGCAGAGCAGGTGGATGTCCGAGCGGTCGTCGACGCCGATGCCCCGAGCGGCATCATGGTGAAGACGCGACGGGGCGGGCGCGTCATCGTCGACTATCACCGCACCGGGAGCGCGGGAAGCCGGCTCACCGCCGCCGACCTCGCCGATGAGTCGCTCTGGACCGACGTCGGGGTGCTCCACGTGACCGGCATCACCCCCGCCCTGTCGGAGGCGGCGCACGAGGCGGTCTTCGCGGCCGTCGAGATCGCCCGCGCGCGCGGGGCGAGGATCTCGTTCGACGTGAACCACCGCTCGTCGCTGTGGGGCACCACGCACGCGGGTCGTGCACGCGCCGCGGCGTCGTACCGAGAGCTGCTCTCCGTGTCGCACCTGGTGTTCGCCGGAGAGGATGAGGCGCGGCTTCTCGCGACCGGCGCTGCTCCGGATGCGTCGGCCGCAGACCTGGCACGCGCGCTGGGTGAGAGCGGGGCGGATGTCGTCGTCAAGCGGGGCGAACGCGGCGCCTTTGCGCGTATCGACGGGCGGGAGTACGATCTCCCGGCCGTGCCGATCGCGCCGATCGACACGGTCGGCGCCGGCGACGCCTTCGTCGCCGGCTACCTCGCCGACACCCTCTCGGGCGCCGACGCCCCGCAGTCGCTGCGCACCGCTCTGCGCGCCGGGGCCTTCGCGTGCCTGCACCCCGGCGACTGGGAGGGTCTGCCCCATCGATCCGATCTCGACCTGCTCGAGGCCACCGATCCCGTCGTGCGCTGAGCCCTCGCCTGCCGACGACTGCCCCGCCACCGATCCGACTCCCCAGGAGAATCATGACCCCCCACGCCGCCGGTCGCCTTCCCCACCTCACCCGCGTCGGGCTCGGCGGCGCGCAGTTGGGCAACCTGTCGCGAGAGATCGACGACGAGCAGGCGGAGGCCGTGGTCGATGCTGCGTGGGCCGAAGGGATCCGAAGCTTTGACACTGCCCCGCACTATGGGCTGGGGTTGTCGGAGAGGCGGCTGGGCAGAGCGCTTCGCAAATACCCGCGAGACGAGTACGTCCTTTCGACGAAAGTGGGCCGGCTCCTCGTCGACTCGCCCGAGACGGCGCATCGGCTGGACGATGGCGGCTTCGCGGTGCCGGCGGCGATGCGACGCACCTGGGACTTCACCCGAGACGGCATCCTGCGCAGTCTCGAGGGGAGCCTGGACAGGCTCGGGCTCGATCGCGTCGACATCGTGTATCTCCACGACCCCGACGATCATTGGCAGGTCGCTTCGACCGAGGGTATGGCCACGCTGATCGAGCTCCGAGATCAGGGCGCCGTGACCGCCGTCGGAGTGGGGATGAACCAGTCGGCGATGCCGGCCGAGTTCATCCGTCGCTCCGACATCGATGTCGTGATGCTCGCCGGCCGCTACACCCTGCTGGAACAGCCTGCGTTGCGCGATCTGCTTCCCCTGGCCGCGCAACGCGGTGTCGCCGTGGTCAACGTCGGCGTCTACAACTCCGGTCTGCTCGCTCGCGCGCGGGTGAGCCCCGGTGCCACCTACGACTATCTGCCCGCGCCTGCCGACCTGGTGGAGCGGGCCGAGGCGATCGCCGACATCTGCGACCGCTGGGGGGTGAGTCTTCCCGACGTGGCGATGCAGTTCGCGATCGGCCACCGCGCCATCGCCTCGGCCGTGGTCGGCTGCCGCACGCCGGAGCAGGTGGTCGATGCGGTCGCGCGCGCATCCGCGGTGATCCCTCCGCAGCTCTGGCGGGATCTCGTCCAGGCCGGGCTGCTCGATGCCGACGCGGAGGCGACGCTGACATGACGCTGGATGCGCATGTGCATGTGTGGGACGTCGAGCGCAGCCCCTACGACTGGCTTCGAGGCCTCGAGCAGATCGATCGCACGCTCACACTGGCCGACGTGTCGAGTGAGCTGCGCGCGTGCGGTGTGGATGCCGTCATCCTCGTTCAGTCCGACGACACCGCCGACGACACCGCCGTGATGCGCGAGCTCGCCGCGGGCGACCCGCGTGTGCGCGGGATCGTCGGGTACGCGCCGTTGCACGATCCGTCCCGGGCGGCAGCGGTGCTCGAGGAGTTCGCCCACGATCCGTTGATGGTGGGTGTGCGCACGCTCATCCACATGCGTCCCGAGGCGGAATGGATGCTTCGCCCCGGATTCCGAGAGGGCGTTCGGCTGCTCCAGGAGACCGGCCTCACGTTCGATGTCGTCGCCGTCACCGAGTCGCACCTGCGGCAGGCCGCTGTGCTCGCCGACGCGTTTCCGGGGGTGACATTCGTCGTCGACCATCTCGGACAGCCGCCCATCGACATCGAGAAGCCGTCGTGGGCCGGGGCGCTCGCCGAGGTCGCGCGTCGACCGAACGTGGTGGCGAAGCTCTCGGGGCTCTATCGCACTGTGCCCCGGCTCGCACCGGCCGGCGTCGACGATGTGCGGCCGGTGATCGACCACGCGCTGGCCTGCTTCGGGGCGAGCCGCCTGCTCTACGGGGGCGACTGGCCGATCGCGGAGCTGGCCGGGGGCTACGCCGCAGCGACGCGCGCCGTGCGCGAGGCGATCGCCGAGCTCAGCCCCACCGAACGCGCCGCGATCGGGGAGGGCTCGGCCGTCGCCGCCTATCGATGCGCCCGCGCCAGCGAAGGACGCATTGCTCATAGGTCAGATGTATGATCTAATAGCAACGCGCCGCTCGCCCGCGCGCAGCAGTCGTCAACGACGCCGACCAGGAAGGCTATGGCAATGGCACCACAGCACCGCAGACCCCTCACTCGCATCGCCGCGACCGGCTTCGTCCTTGCTGGCGTCGTCGCGCTCAGCGCGTGCAGCACTGACGCCACCGAAGTCAACGATGAGTTCGGCTTCGCCACGGCGGAGCAGGATGCGTCGAGCACCATCACCGTCTGGGTCGACGCGGCTCGCGAGCCGCTCGCCAAGGCGTTCCAGGAGGCGAACCCCGACGTGCCGATCTCGATCGAGACGTACGACGGCAACGCCGGCGGATCGGGGTCGTTCCAGACCAAGGTGTCGCTGTTCGACCAGTCCGGCGAGGGATGGCCCGACGTCGTCTTCTCCACGCAGACGAACGACACCTCGTGGGCGGCCAAGGAGAACAACGGCACGCAGGCATTCGCCGCTCCGCTGAACAAGGGCTTCCTCGACGACGACTTCCTCGGCGGCTTCACGGCCGGCGCGCTCGACCCGATGACGGTGGACGGCACCGTCTACGGCCTGCGCAACGACCTGGCACCCGTGTCGCTCTGGTACAACGAGAAGCTCCTCGACGAGTTCGGCTACGACATCCCCGAGACGTGGGAGGACTACCAGGAGCTGAGCGACAAGCTCGCCGCAGATCACCCGGGTTACATCCTCGGCTCGGTGGGCGACTCGTTCGTCGGCACGTACGTCTACTACTGGGGTGCGCAGGCGCCGATCTTCCAGCTGGACGGCGACACGTTCTCCTCGGACTTCAGCGACCCCAAGTCGGTCGCGATGACGAACCTCCTGGATCACATGCTGGCCAACGGCACTCTCGTGACCGACAGCGTGTTCAGCGCCACGTTCGTGGAGAAGTACGCCGACAAGATCGTGGCGATGCCCGGACCGGCCTGGTACGCCGGCGCCATCTTCCAGAACGCCGACAACGTCAACGCGCCCGCCGGCGAGATCGGCGCCGCCGATCCGCTCTACTGGGACGGTGGGGAAGAGGTGACCGGGAACGTCGGCGGTGGCGTCTGGTACGCCTCCAGCCACTCCGCCAACCTGGATGCCGTCAAGCAGTTCCTCGAGTTCGTGATCTCGTCCGACGACGCGGCCACGCTCGCCTCGGGTCTTCCCGCCTACGACTCCACCGCCTCGACCTGGCTCGATGCGCAGGCGGCGAGCGGGTACTTCGTGGGCGACTTCAAGGCCGCCGTGCAGAAGGCCGCGTCGAGCGTGTGGGGCGGCTGGGGCTTCCCCAACTTCAGCCCCGAGACCGCGTACGCCGAGATCGTCGTCCCGGCGCTCGGTGAGGGCACTCCGATCGCCGACGTCACCGACGCCTGGCAGGAGAAGTACCTCAACGAGGCCCAGGTCAACGGGTACACCGTCGCACAGTAAGGCACCGCCATCACTACGATCGCTGACCTCACGGCTCCTGCCGTCGACCCTCTCGAGGAGGGGCGGCGGGAGCCACGGCGGGGCCGCAAGCGTCCCGACCGCACCCAGGCTCGCATCGGATACGCCTTCAGCGCCGCCTACACGGTGCTGCTGCTGGCCTTCGGGATCTTCCCCGCCCTCTACGCGGTGTTCCTCTCGTTCACCCGCAATGGAGCCTTCGTCGGGTTCGAGAACTTCCAGCGAGTGCTGAGCGACTACCGCTTCTGGCCAGCGGTGCAGCACGTCTCGCTGTACATCGTGGTGTGGCTGGTCGTCCTCACGCTGTTCGCGGTGCTCCTCGCGCTCCTCGTGCACGGCCTCCACGCGCGGTGGGCGTCCACCGGCGTGCGCTTCTTCTACTACATCCCGGGAGCCCTGGCGGGGGCGTCCAGCGTGATGCTGTGGCTGTTCCTGCTCGACCCCACCGTGAGCCCCGTCTCGGGCGTGCTCCACGCGCTGGGCATCGAGACGTTCGTCAAGGCCGTCTCGCTCGACAACCTTCCCGTGGTCTTCACGCTCATCGCCTTCTGGGCGGGAGCCGGCGGCTGGATCATCATCCTCTACGGCGCCCTCAACAACGTGCCGCAGGAGGTCATGGAAGCTGCCCGCATCGATGGCGCCGGTCCCGTCAAGACGGCGTGGCACATCCAGATCCCGCTCATGCGCAAGTGGATCAGCTACATGATGGTGATGTCGCTGGCTGCGGGCACGCAGCTGTTCGTCGAGCCGCGCGTGCTCTCTCAAGCGTCCAAGGGCGTCGTGCCCCCTGACTACTCCCTCAACCAGCTCGCCTACCTCTACGCCTTCAAGCAGAACGACTTCAGCGGCTCGGCCGCCATCTCGATCCTGCTGCTGGTCGTCGCCGCCGGTCTCTCGGCCCTGTTCGTGTTCCGAGGAGGACTCTTTGAGCGCGACTGAAACCATCGTCCGCCCGCGCGGCGGACGCAAACGGCCCTACGGCCTGCACGACCCGCAGACCGCTCACCCCTCCCC
The DNA here is from genome assembly GCF_047607225.1 of Microbacterium sp. Taxonomy (GTDB): domain Bacteria; phylum Actinomycetota; class Actinomycetes; order Actinomycetales; family Microbacteriaceae; genus Microbacterium. The sequence goes on from NZ_JASGDO010000029.1 coordinate 17,186, forward strand.
GCGCGGATGGATGGGACGAACCCTGGCATGGGCGGTGATCGGCTTCTTCCTGATCTTCTTCGTGCTGCCGATCGTCTGGCTGGTGCTGGCTCCCACCAAGACCGCGCGTCAGCTGCTGCTCGACAATCCGTTCAGCTTCGGCGGCCTCGACACACTGGCCTCGAACTGGAACGAGCTCATGGCGTTCCAGAACGGCATCGTGTGGGTGTGGCTGGGCAACGCCACGATGTACTCCGGGCTCGCGCTGCTGCTGACTCTCGTGGTGAGCATCCCGGCCGGATACGCCCTCGCACTGGTCGAGTTCCGTGGGCGTCGCGCCCTGCTGGCGGTGACGCTGATCGTCATGCTCATCCCCAACACGGCGCTCGTGCTCCCGGTGTTCCTCGAGCTCAGTGCGCTGAAACTCGTGGGCACGCCGCTGTCGGTGATCCTTCCCTTCTCGTTCTTCCCGTTCGGCGTCTACCTCACCTACATCTACTTCTCCACGGCCGTGTCGCGCGATCTCCTCAACGCGGCACGCATCGACGGCGCTGGGGAGTTCCGCGTCTTCGCGCAGGTGGCGATGCCGCTCGCGACACCCGTGATCGCGCTGGTGGGGTTCTTCAACCTCGTCGGCAACTGGAACAACTACTTCCTGCCGTTCGTCATGGTCCCCGGGCGCAAATCGCCGATTCAGGTGGGTCTCGCCGAGCTGCTCTCGAACGTGCCGCTGTTCAACCCGACCTCGGCAGGATCGGTCACCATCAGTCTTCCCGTGTTGGCGATGGCCACGATCCTCTCCGTGGCGCCCGTGCTCGTGATCTTCCTGTTCTCGCAGCGCTTCCTCGTCTCGGGCATGACGGCCGGCGGCACGAAGGAGTGAGTGCGCGGGTGCGCCGCTTCGGCATGATCGCCCGGTTGCGGCCGGAGCGCCGGGAGGAGTATCTCGACCTTCACGCGGAGGTGTGGCCCGAAGTCGAGGCGACGATCTCGGCGACCGGCATCCGCAACTTCACGATCTTCGTGACCGGGGATGTCATCGTCGGCTACTTCGAGTACGTCGGCGAGGACTATGCGGCCGACCAGGCGGTGATGGCCGCCGACGAGGCGACGCAGCGATGGTGGGCCCGAACCGGACCCTGTCAGCTGCCGTTCCACGAAGGTTCCCCGCACCCCAATTGGGAGATGCTCGAGGAGATCTGGCACCTCGACTGATCGATGCCGCCTCAGCCGAGGCGGAGGTGTTAGTCATGCGGAGTACGTGCGTGCGGATTGCGACCGTACATCTTCGTCTTAGCCGCTTCGGCCTTGAGCCGCTGATCACATGGCTCACAGTCGCACGATCCGGTGCTGTACTCCGGCGTGTAGTGGACGGCTCCGTGCACCGCGTCCTTTTCCGAATGGAACGCAGGCCAAATGATGTCGAAGTACTCGCTGCTTGAAGCGTTGCGGTTATAGCGGCGGAAGACCGCGTAGGAGACGACATCCGCTGCCTGAAGCAGCCGCGTAGCTCGTGAGTCACCGAACAGTGGGACGTCGGCGAGATTGCGGAGTTGACCGATTCGCTCAGCTGTTGACCGCCACTGGGCGGTCCAGGTTTGGATATCACGCTCAGCCACAACTCTGCGATCGTGGATGACAAGCCCACGGTTGGGTAGGTTGCGCTGAGTCCGTAGCGTCTTCAGCATCACGTCGAACTTCCCGAGGAGAACCTCATAGGCCCACCTCTCGCGCTCGACGGGGCTCCAGTCCGAATGGAAGTCGCGTTCGACCGCCACACCGAACAGAACCACAGGAAGGTCGGGATTGCTTGGTGTGAAATCGGCCAGGCGCTTGTACACCTCTGTGAGGATTGCAAGTCGAACCGAACGCTCCACGTTGGCCCAGATGCTCGTCTGTCGATGCGGAGACTCACTCTTCGGCTTGCGAGCGTTTCGCATGTCTGAGGCGTGCACCTCGTACTCGTCCAGGTTGGGGGGCACCCGCTTGAGCTGGTCGATCACAAGCTGATCCAGTTCCTTCTGCAACTGGGCGGCGTCGTCCTCGTGGACGGCCACACCCCCGAGGACAAACGGATGAGGTCCCGGGTGCGTACCCGACTCGTCAACGAATAGCAGGTACAACTGTCATCCCCCAAAAAGTACGAAGCCGTGGACGTGTCCACGGCTTCGTATGCGTTCGACTCAGCGCTTCGTGGGCACCGCGTTGGCAGTCCCACCGGCTGACCGGAACCGCGTTGGCAGTCCTGTCGACCTACTCATCTTACGGCGGCAAATACGCGAGGTGCAACGGTCAGCCGAGGCGGAGGACGCCGTCGATGCGACGGGGCACGCCCACGGCGTGGTCGCGCAGCTCGTCGGGGAGCACGGCGTCGGGGGCATCCTGCCAGGCGAGCGGCCGCAGGAAGCGCCGCATCGCGGTGACTCCCACCGAGGTGTGCTGCGTGTTGGTCGCCGGCCACGGGCCGCCGTGGTGCATGCCCCACGAGACTCGGACACCGGTGGGGTAGCCGTTGTAGACGATGCGACCGACGCGGGGCATCACGATGTCGGTGAGTCGGGCGGTCAACGCCGCGTCCTCGCTCTCGCTGTGGATCGTGGCCGTCAGCGAGGGAGGGATCGTCGCCAACGCGGCATCGATCTGCGTCACATCGTCGTAGCGCACGAAAAGGATGAGCGGGCCGAATGCTTCCTCGGTGGCGGCGGCGGTGAGGTCGACGGCCGCGATCTCGAGCACCGCCGGAGTGACCGAGAAGCCCTCATCGCCGGCGTGGGGTGCCACCAGCACCCGTGCGCCGCCCTCGTCGACGAGTCGCTGACGGATCTCGTCGAGCGAGGCGTGGATGCGGGCGTTCAGCAGCGGCTGAGCACCGGCATCCCGGGCGCGATCGACGATGGTGGCGACGATGTCGTCGGCGGAGGCCGGGAGGAACGCGATGCCGGGCTTCGTGCAGAGCTGGCCGGCCGACCCGGTGAACGACGCGAACAGGCCCTCGGCGATGGCGGAACCCCGTGCGGCCGCCGCCGCAGGCGTCACGATCAGCGGGTTGACGCTCGCCAGTTCGCCAAAGAACGGAATGGGCCGCTCGCGGCGCTCGATGATGTCGAGGAGGATGCGACCCGTGGAGAGCGAGCCGGTGAACCCCACGGCGGCGATGATCGGGTCGGCGACGAGCGCCGCTCCGGCGCTCTGTCCGTAGACGATGCCGAGCATTCCCTCCGGTGCGCCGTACGCGTCGGCGGCGTGGCGCAGAGCGGTGAACGAGCGCTCGGAGGTGAGGGGGTGCGAACTGTGGGCCTTGATGACCACCGGGTTCCCCGCCGCGAGCGCGGACGCCGTGTCGCCGCCGACGACCGAGAAGGCGAACGGGAAGTTGCTCGAACCGAACACGGCCACCGGGCCGAGCGGCACGAGCATGCGACGGACGTCGGGACCGGGGCCCATCGGGGTGTCGGCGGCGTGGTCGATGACGGCTTCGAGGTAGCCTCCGTCATCGACGGCATCGGCGAACAGGCGGAACTGGAACGCGGAGCGGGTGAGCTCGGTCTGCAGGCGCGGCGCCGCGAGCCCCGTCTCGGCGAGGGCGGCTTCGACGAGGCCGTCGCGTTCTGCCTCGAGCCCGTCGGCGAGGGCGCGCAGAAGCCCGGCCCGCCACGCACGGGAACGACGCTGCAGCTCGGCTCCGGCAACGGCGGCCGCCGCCGTGATCGGCGAGAGCTCCTCGGGTGCGGTCGGTGCGAGTGCGGTCGGAACGGTGACGCCGGTGCGCGGGTCGGTCGTGGTGAGCATCAGGACGTCGCTTTCGTGAGCAGGTCGCGCTGGGCGAGATTGGCGTACAGAGCGGCGATCCCGAACTCCCACGGAGCGACCGTCTCGCTGCGGCGGACGCGGTTGACGAGCGCGCCGAGACGAGGGCTCTCGATCCGCACGATGTCGTCGAGGTGATGAGTGAAGCCGCGACCGGGCTCGTCGCGATCGTCGATCGGGGCGAACATGGTGCCGAGGTAGAGCACGAGCCCGTCGGGGTACTGGTGATGTGCTCCGATCGTCTGCGCAGCGAGGTCTGCGGGGTCCCGGCTGATCTGCGCCAGCGGCGACGTCGCGCTCATGGTGAAGCCATCGGCTCCCGTCACCGTGAGAGCCACCGTCTCCTGGCGCAGGTGGTCGAGGGTGAACTCCGCGTCGAAGAGTCGGATGAGCGGCCCCACCGCGGCCGAGGCGTTGTTGTCCTTCGCCTGTCCGAGCAGGAGCGCGCTCCGCCCCTCGATGTCGCGGAGGTTGACGTCGTTGCCGAGCGTCGCGCCGACGATGTCGCCCCGAGACGAGATCACGAGCACCACCTCGGGCTCCGGGTTGTTCCACTCCGAGCCCTCGCGCAGGCCGACGTCGACCGCCGTCCCCACCGTCGCCATCACCGGCGCCTTGGTGAAGACCTCGGCATCCGGGCCGATGCCCACCTCGAGATACTGGCTCCACAATCCCTCGCGGACGAGCACCTCCTTGAGACGGGCGGCTTCCGGTGATCCCGGGGTGAGGTCGCCGAGCTCCGAGCCGAGGGCATCCATGATCTGCGCACGCACACCGTGCGCGGCGTCTGCCTCGCCTCGCGCTCTCTCCTCGATGATGCGCTCGAGCATCGAGACGGGGAAAGTCACTCCCGCGGCTTTCACGACGTGCAGATCGATGGGGGAGAGCAGCCATGGACGCCCCGTATCGCGCACGTCGGCGGGAGTGTTGGCGAGTGCGTCGGCGAACGATCCCACGCGGCGGGCGCTGCCGACGGCGTCGGCGACAGCGGATGCCGGGTCGGCACCTTCGGTGAGGTCGCGCATGGTGGCGAACGACGAGCTCAGGTCGACGAGGTCGTCACCGCGGAGTGCGACGATGCACGGGCCGCCTGCCCGAGGATCCCATGCGCGCCCGACCAGCGTGGCGCCGGCGACGTCGTGCGGGAGTGCGGCTGCTGCGCCGCCGGTCCAGTCGGTCATGTCTCTCCTCGGGGCTGTCGTGCGGGGGATTTCGTGCGGGGTCGTCGTGCGGCCTGCGATCGGTCAGCGACCGCGGAAGACGGGCACGCGCTTCTCGGCGAATGCGGCGCGGCCCTCGGCGGCATCCTCGGTCGCAAAGGTGATCCCCTGGAGTTCACGCTCGTACGCGATCGCCTGATCCTGGGGCAGGTTCTGGGCGGCCCGCAGGTTGGCCTTGGCCGTCTCGGCGGCGATCGGGGGTCGCGCCGCGATCACGGCGGCGATCTCGTGTGCGCGGCCGAGGAGCGCGTCGGGCTCGACCACCTCGCTCACCAAGCCCCAGCGCAGGGCGCGCTGCGCGTCGATCGGGTCGCCGGTCATGAGCATCAGAGCGGCGTTGCCGGCGCCGATCGACGCCGTGAGCAGCGCGGACATCCCGCCGCCGCCGATCCAGCCGAGTTTGATCTCGGGGGCGGCGAAGGTGGCCGTGGTCGCGGCGATGCGGATGTCGCAGGTGAGCGCGGTCTCGAGTCCGCCGCCGAGCGCGTAGCCGTTGATCGCGGCGACGATCGGCTTGCGCGCCGCGCGCAGCGCATCGCAGTAATCGCGGCGATTGCGGAACTCCCACGGCGTCGCATACTGGTCGAGCGTGCGGATGTCGGATCCCGCACTGAAAGCGCGTCCCGAGCCGGTGTACACGATCGCTCGCACGGCGGGGTCGTCGTTCGCGCGGGTGATCAGGTCGACGAGGGCGGCCGACATCTCCTGCGTCACGGCGTTGAGCTTGTCGGGGCGGTTCAGCCGGATGGTCAGGACGAAACCGTCGAGGTCGGCCTCGATCAGATCGATGCCGCTGTCGTAGTCGCTCACGGGGACACCTCCGGATGTGCCAGGTGGGGGGCAGAATGCGCCACTTGGGGGGTGGAAAGCGAGAGCGTGGCGAATCGCTCCTCGAGCTCGTCGAGGACGGAGTCCGGCTCCCGCACCCCGACGACGACGTCTCTCACGAGCGCGGAGGCGACGGACTGGAACGGGATGTAACCGGGGAGGCGGGGCCGCACCCACGACTCTTCGATGCTGGCGCGAGTGCCGCTGTAGAACCGGTGCGCGGCGGCATCGACAGCGGCATCGTCCCATGCCGCCCGAGCGCTCGGCTGACCGTCGTGGCGCGGGATGAACGATCGCTGCGTCTCGTCGGCGAGCAGCCACGCCAGGTGGGCGAGCAGTTCGGGAGTGGGCGTGGACCGTGTGGTCACCGCGATTCCCGTGCCGCCGATGGTCGATCCGAGGCCCGCTGGCCCCCGCGGCACATCGCCGAAGACGAGGCGGTCCGACGCGTAGGTGACGTAGCCGTAGATGAGCGGGATGCAGCCGATGTCGCCGCGGTCGCGCATACGGTCCAGCAGCCCGATGGGGTTGAGGTCGGCGGTGCCCGCGGGCGCCCGTGCACTGAGGCGGACAAGGAGATCGAGGGCGCGCCGGGCGGTCTCGGGTGCGAACAGGCGGGCGCCCCGGCCGGGGTCATCGCCGAGCGACACGGCGATCGAGCACAGGCTCAGGAAGGCGTGCGGGCCGGCGAGGCTCATGGCCACGAGGCCACGGTCGGCCAGCGTGACCGCGGCATCCCAGTCCGCGGGAGCGGTCGGCACGAGCGCGTCGTCTCGCACGCTCACCTGCGTGGCCGCGTCGAGCGGCAGCGCCCACAGGTGACCGTCGATCTCGTACGACGCGACGCTGGGACCCACCGCCGCACGGGTCCATTCTCGGAGTCGCACGTCGGTGAACAGCTCATCGATCGGACGGAGACAGTCGGCGGCGAGGGCATCGCCCAGGTGCGGGTGGTCGAGCACCAGGAGGTCGTAGCGCGACGCGAGCTCGTCGATCGGCGCCGACTCGAAGCCCTCGAGGGGTTGTACGTCCCACGACAGCAGACCCGGATCGCGCGTGCGAGCAGCCGTCTCGAGTGCGTTGCGGCCCCGCGGATGGTCCCAGGTGAGGCCGACGAATGCGCTCACGTCCGGCCACCGGTGCCGACGGCATCCAGACGTGTCTCGGCGAGCACGCCGTCGGCGAGGAGTGTCGCCACGTCGCCTCCGCCGTAGCCCAGTTCGCCCAGGATCTCGCTGGTGTGCTCGCCGACGAGCGGAGCAGCGCGGTCGATGCGTGCCGGCGTGCGCGAGAAACGGTAGGGGAATCCGGGCGTCTTCACGGTGCCCTCGGTGGGGTGCTCGTACTCGACGAACGTGCCGTTGTGGACGATCTGCGGATCGTCGACGAGGTCGGCGTAGCCGTAGACCGGGCCCGCCCAGATGCCCGCGTCGAGGAGTGCGTCGAGCCACTCCGCCGATGTGCGGGTCGACAGCGCGGCGGCGGTCTTCTCGTAGAGCTCGTCACGATGCGACCAGCCCTCCACCTCCGGGTCGAGCCCCGCGAAACTCGGTTCACCGATCACTGCGCCGAGGGTCTCGAGGTCGGCGAAGCCCAGTGCGATGTACCCGTCCGCGGTCGCGAAGACGCCGTACGGCGCGCGGATGTAGACGTGCGCGTTGGGCTGCGAACCACGCTCCTGGGGCACGTGACCCACCGTGTAGACCGAGAGCTCCTGCATCTGCAGCGTGGTCAGGGCGTCGAGCATGTTGACCGTCACGAGCTGCCCCTCGCCGGTGCGCTCCCGGTGCAGCAGCGCGGCCAGCACCGCTTCGAACGCGGTCGACGCGGTCACGGCATCCGCGAGGAACTGACCGGCCGGACTCGGCGGCTCGCCCGCGCGGCCCGCGGAGAGCATCGCGCCGCTCATCGCCTGGAGCAGCAGGTCCTGTCCCGGCCGATCGCGGTAGGGCCCGTCTTCGCCGTAACCCGACATCGACACGTACACGAGCGACGGGTTCACCTCGCGCAGGGTCTCGTAGTCGAGGCCGAGACGTGCCGCCACCCCCGGGCGGTAGTTCTGCAGGAACACGTCTGCGGTGGCGACCAGCTCGCGCACGACCCGTTGTCCCGCCTCTGCCTTGAGGTCGACAGCGAGCGAGCGCTTGTTGCGGTTCAGCGAGAGGAACGACACGTTCACGGCGTTGCCCTGCGCGCCGCCGGCCGAGGCGAAGCGCTGCCACTCACCTCGCGTCGGCTCGACTTTGATCACGTCGGCGCCGAGGTCGCCGAGACGCTGTGCGGCGAAGGGGCCCGCCATCGCGATCGAGCAGTCGATCACGCGGATGCCGGAGAGGACGCGGGGAAGGTCAGTCATCGGATCACCAAGGGGTCGGGGCAGGTTCAGTCGTGGACGAGGACGTCGGCGCCGTCGGCGGCCGAGGATCGGAGGAGCGCATCGACGAGCTCGACGGAGCGCGCCGCGACCTCCACGCCCGAGTTGTTCTCGGTCGACGCGCCAGTGATGAGGTCGATGAACCGCGCAGGCGGGACGAGGCATTCGTACTCGCCCTCTCCCTCGCCGATCTCGATGTCGACACGGGTGCCGTCGTAGCGGCTCAGCGCCACACGCTCGCGCTCGACGTCGATCATCAGCACCCCCTCCGTGCCAAAGAGGCGGATGTCGATCTGGTACTTGTCGCCGTCGGCGAGGGTGGCCGCCCCCGAGAGCGTGCCGAGCGCACCGTTGTCGAACCGGATGACACCCGCGTCGAACAGATCGACCGGGGCGCCGGCGGCGAGAACCCGCCCCGATATGCTGCGGGCGCGCAGGCCGGTCAGCCAGAACAGCAGCGCGGAGGAGTGGGTGACCTGTCCGTGGGCGTAGCCCCCGCCCCGCGCCGGGCTCGACCAGGTGGTGGGGTCGGGGGCGGTGGCGGAGCTCCATCGCTCGAGCATGTGCGACGGGTCGTTGCCGAACAGGCCACGCGTGGGCGAGGCCATGTGGCAGAGCGCGTACTGGATCTCACCGATCGAGCCGTCGTCGATCAGGCGCTTGGCGGCGGTCGTGAACGGCTTGTAGTTCCAGCCGTACGGCACGAGGAACACCGTGCCGGCCCTCTCGGCACGCTCGACCAGGTCCCAGGCCTCCGTGGCTGCGAGGGTCATCGGCTTCTCGCACAGCACGTGCAGACCGAGATCGAGCGCGCGGGCCGCCAACGGATGGTGGAGATCGTGCGGGGTGGTGATCACGACGGCATCCAGGCCTGCCGCGAACAGCTCCTCCGGGTCTTCCGTGGCGAATCCGAAGCCGAACCGGTCGCGGATGTCGGGCAGGTCGTCGCCGAGCCCGCAGACGCCGACCAGCTCGACGTCGGCGCGTGCGGCGAAGAGCGGGAAGTGGTTGCTGGTGGCCCACCAGCCGGCGCCGATCGCGCCGAGCCGCACACGTGTCATGCGCCGCTCCATTCCCACGTGCGCCGCCCGGCGCGGTCCGCCTCGGTCACGATGCCCTGAGCGACCAGACGCTCGAGATTGCCGGTGAGAGGGAAGATCAGGTACTGGGCGGCGTCGTCTGACCAGGGGCCGAGCTCCGCGTGGGTGCGTGCGATGAGCTCGAGGGTCGTGAGAGGCCCGGTCGCGTCGCGAAGTGCGCGCGTGATGACCTCGTCGATCCGCGCCACGTACGCCTCGGAGGTGTCGAGGAAGTCCATCGCCGCGCGGCCTTCGTACACCGGATAGTGCGCGGTGAGCAGCAGCTGCGGCGCCAACGCGCGGATGCGGGCGATGGTGGCCAGGTACGGGTCGGTGTCGCGATAGGTCGGGGGGAAGGCCGGCGCGCCATCGGCGGTCGGCACGGTCTCGCCGAGCACCGCGTCGGAGATCGCGAGCGCGGCGTTCTCCTCATCCCACAGGGCGAGATGTCCCGGTGAGTGGCCCGGCGCGTGCACGACGCGGATGACGCGATCGCCCAGGTCGAAGGTCTCGCCGCCGTGCAGGGTGCGATCGACGCGGTGCAGTCGCGTCGAGGAGCGCACGAGAGCCGTCGTCTCCGGGGGGTCGTCGAATCCGTCGCGCTCGGCGAACTCGCCGTATCGGCCGCGGATCAGCTCCTCCACGTCGACGGTCATCTCCGCGTCCGCGGCACCGGCGAGGAACTCGGCCGCCGGTGCATGGGCGGCCAGCGCAGCGTTTCCGCCGGTGTGGTCGAAGTCGCAGTGGGAGCTCACCACCCAGCGCACCGTGTCGAGGCCGATGCCGTGCTCGGCGAGATAGGGGAGCAGGGTCTGCTGGATGCTCTCGTCCACTCCGGTGTCGAACAGGAGCGCACCGGCCGGGCCGGTGAACAGGTACATCGCGATGAACCGCTCGCCGAGCGGGGCGGCGATGCGGTGGATGCCGGGGCGAAGTTCCACGGTCACTCCCCGTCGGCGTGGGTGAACATGCGCAGGCCCGCACGCTGGGACCGCACGTGCGGTCCCTCGGGAGAGGCCCAGCTTCCCGAGAGGTGCTGTGCGGCGATCGCGGCCTCGTCGATCGACACGCCCGCGCCGGGGGTGTCGCCGAGCACGACGCCGCCGTCGGTCACGATCTGGTCCAGGGAGAGGCCGAACGGCGCGCCGAGATCCTGGATCTCGGCCGTGAGGTGGTTCGGCACCGCGGCGGCAGCCGCCGTCACGGCGTAGTTCGCCGTGAGGCCGACCGGACTCACCGGCAGGTCGCGACTGTGGGCGGCGATCGCCACCCGGAGGAAGTGCGTGATCCCCCAGACGGCCCCCGCCTGCACCACGTCGACGGCGCCGGCATCGAAGAGCGGACGGTACTGCTCGAGCCCCGTCAGGTTCTCGCCGGTGGCGACCGCGGCGCGCACCGCTGTGCTGAGACGGGCGTGGCCGACGGCATCCCACCTCCGCAGAGGCTCTTCGATCCAGGTGAGGTCGAGATGCTCTTCGATGCGCGTCAGGTACCGCACCGCCTGCTTGAGGTTCCACGACTCGTTGGCGTCGAGCAGCAGGGTGGGTGCGGACGTGTTCGCACGGAGAGCGTCGGCGACGATGCCCAGGCGCCGGATGTCATGATCGGCGTCGCGGCCGCCCTTGAGCTTGCCGCCCGTGAAGCCGCGCTCGGCCATCGCGTCGTAGAACGTGCGCAGTTCGTCGTCGTCGAGCGCGATGTCGAGCCCTGACGCGTAGCCGGGCACGAAGCGGTCGGCGCCGCCGAGCAGGCGCCAGAGCGGCTCTCCAGCGATCTTCGCCTTGAGATCCCAGAGGGCCATGTCGAACGTGCCGATGCCGCCGAACGTCGCGCCGGTGTGGCCGGACTTGAACACTCGGGCCAGCATGGCGTCGTACAGAGAGGTCACGGCGCGGGGGTCGCGTCCGTCGAGCGCGGGATAGATGCGGTCGAGGTCGTGGTGGGATCCCATGCCGACGCCCTCGATGCCCTCATCGGTCTCGAGGATGACCAGGGGCACCTCGGTGACGCCGGAGGAGATGTGTCCATTCGCATCGCCGACCGGACGACCCCAGTCGTGGACGGTCCGCAGCGTGCGGTACCCCGTGATCTTCATATCGCCCTTGACTCTCGACACCGACGGTGGTCCAAACAGCATACATCACATGTCTGCTGAAAGATAGCCAATCTGGTGCGTCTCGACGGCGCAACGGCATCCGCTCCCCTAAGGTGGGCGCATGGCTGTCGATAACGGGGGTGCGCGCGTCGTCGCCGCACGCGCGCCGATCGACCGCATCGGTGTCGCGGTGCTGCGCGAACTCGTCGAGACGATCGTTTCGGGCACCATTCCGCAGGGCGGAGGGTTTCCTCCCGAGGCGGTGCTCGCTCAAGAGTTCGGCGTCAGCCGCACCGTCATCCGCGAGTCGATGAAACGACTGCAGGAGAAGGGCATGGTCACCGTCGCGCAGGGACGCGGCACGCACGTCAACCCGATGTCGTCGTGGAACCTGCTCGACCCTCTCGTCTTGGCGGCCCTCATCGGGCACGACGACGACCTCGGCATCCTCGACGACCTCAGTGTGGTGCGAGGAGCACTGGAGTCCGTGATGGCGGGGGCGGTGGCGACGTCGGCGGACGAGCAGGTCGTCGCCCGACTCCGCGCGAGCCTCGACGCCATGCGAGCGGTCATCGACGACTCCGCCGCTTTCCGCGAAGCCGATGTCAAGTTCCACCAGACCGTGATGGAGCTTTCGGACAACCTTCTGGCCGAGAACGTGGCACGCGTGCTGTTCGAACGCGCCTTGGAGAGCACCCGGTATCACGGCGTCGACCCGGAGCGGGCGTTCGAGCTCACGATGCAGGAGCACGAGCGTGTGGTGGACGCCATCGCCGCCGGCGATCGTCAGGCTGCGCGGCAGGCCATGGAGGAGCACATCCTGGGTTCGTGGGAGCGTCGGCGCTTTCCCACGCAGAAGCGCAGCTGACGCCACCGCGGGTCTCGACGACGCGCCAGGGATGAGACGCCGCCGGACGAGCGGACTTGACAAATCCAGAGTTATCCCCGTGGTTGTCCCCAGACCGACCGCGCACTCTCAACCTTCAAGTGCCACTTCACACACGTTTCTCCTCCACAGGCTGTGGAACAGAGAACACCAGGTCAGAGCCATAATCGCTTGCGAGATTCGTTCGGATCCCGGGCGTTTTCCACAGAAGCTGTACACAGGCTGTGCGGCGTTTCGCGCATCTTCTCCACACAGTTATCCACAGGCGCGTTTGCGAGTGTCGGAGGGCGTGCCTAGCGTGGCGTGTGGCTCGATGGGTGGGCTGCGGAAGGGGAGTGCGCATGTCGATCGCCGACATCTCGGAGGAGCGCCTCGGCGGCCCGTCCGGAGATCGCGGTCACGATCGCACCCCACCGCACGATCTGCTGGCAGAGCAGAGCACCCTGGGCGGCATGCTGCTCTCGCCCGACGCCGTGGCCGATGTCGTGGAGGCCCTGCGTGGCACCGACTTCTACGTCCCCAAGCACGAGCTGATCTTCGAGGCCATCCTCTCGCTGTACTCGCACGGCGAGCCCACCGACGTCATCGCCGTCACCGACGAGCTCATCAAGACGGGCGACCTGCAGCGCTCCGGTGGTGCCGACTACCTGCACTCGCTCACCTCGATCGTTCCCACGGCGGCGAACTCCGCCTATTACGCGTCGATCGTCCGCGAACGGGCGCTGCTGCGGCGCCTCGTCGAGGCCGGCACCCGCATCGTGCAGATGGGCTACAACGGTCAGGGCGAGGCGCTCGACCTCGTCAACAACGCGCAGGCCGAGATCTACTCCGTCACCGGCGCCGAGCAGGCCGAGGACTACGTGCCGCTCGAGGTCGCCGTCGGTGCCGCCATCGAGGAGATCGAGGCCGCACGTGGTCGCGACGGTCAGATGACCGGCATCCCCACGGGCTTCGCGGGTCTCGACCAGCTGACCAACGGCCTCCACCCGGGCCAGATGATCGTCGTGGCGGCGCGTCCGGCCATGGGTAAGTCCACGCTCGCGCTCGACTTCGCCCGCGCGGCCGCCATCAAGCACAACCACCCCACGATCTTCTTCTCCCTCGAAATGGGAAAGAGCGAGATCGCGATGCGTCTCATGAGCGCCGAGGGGGCCGTGCCGCTCCAGAGCATGCGCAAGGGCATGCTCGACAACCGCGACTGGACGACGATCGCCTCCACCCGCGGCCGCATCAACGACGCGCCCCTCTACATCGACGACAGCCCCAACATGACCCTCGTCGAGATCCGCGCCAAGTGCCGCAAGCTCAAGCAGCGAGTGGGGCTGAAGATGGTGGTCATCGACTACCTCCAGCTCATGACCAGCGGCAAGCGCGTCGAGAGCCGCCAGCAGGAGGTCTCGGAGTTCTCCCGTGCGCTCAAGCTCCTCGCGAAGGAGCTGCAGGTGCCGGTGATCGCGCTGTCGCAGCTGAACCGTGGTCCCGAGCAGCGTGCCGACAAGAAGCCCGCCATCAGCGACCTGCGTGAGTCGGGCTCGATCGAGCAGGACGCCGACATGGTGATCCTCCTCCACCGCGAGGCCGCCTACGAGAAGGACAGCCCCCGCGCCGGCGAGGCCGACCTGATCGTCGCCAAGCACCGTAACGGTCCTACCGACACCGTCACCGTCGCCTTCCAGGGTCACTTCTCCCGCTTCACCGACATGGCGAACGACTTCCAGTAGGGGGTGTGCGTACGTCGACCGATTTGCAGCAGGTTGCTATGCGCGAACGCTGGCCGAGCGGATCCCGCTGAACATGACGCTTGGGAAACCCACGACCGCTCCGTCCCATCCGCGGGCGCTCGCAACAGGAGTTCGCGCAGGACCTTGGCTCCCACAGGACCTATCTCAGTTCCGCCGAACGGAGTGAACGGAACTTGACCCTCGAACTTGGTATCGAAACTCGCGGACCAGCTCGGCGTTGATCGTCGAGGCGCTAACCGCGGGAGGCGACCTCATCGAAGGCGCCCCTAGGACGGCGCTTCGTGACCCCAGCTCCCCGGTGCGTTCACAGCCCGAGGCGGCGTCGTCTCCCTCTCCTGCCCACAGGTCCGAACGCCGAGTTGGGCGGACGAGGCGGGTGCTGGGCCGCTCAGCTTTGCGGGTCCCCGGATCGCCGCCTCAGTCGTGCGACGGGGAGGAGAGGTTGCTCGCGGGGACGTCGTCAGCCTCGTTCCGAGACGTGCCGCCCGGGGCCGTTGATCTCAGCATGAGTGCGCCCCCCACAATGAGAAGGACGAGCGCAACGGCACCCGACAACACGAGAACAGAACGTGCCCCCCACATCGCCACGGCAGCCGCAGCCGCAACGAAAGTCCCGATACGCAGCGCGTTGTCGATGCTCACGTCGAGCCCCTCGACGCGGCCGAGGTATTCGTCAGCGATAGCGGTCTGGAAGAGCGTCGTCACCGCGACGTTGTAGGGCGCATTGATGAGTGCGCTAAGGGCCACGCCAAGGGTGAGAATGAGCAAGTTGGGTGCCAGGCCGATGACGATCTGCGCCACCGCGAACAGCCCGAGGCAGGTGAGGTAGAGGGTCTGCATCCCGGAGGCTCTCACGACAAAGCCGACGACGAGTGCGGCGACCACGGCGACGACGCCGTTCCAAGACAGTACGAACCCGAACGCTTCCGCTGGCAGCTGCAAGTCTGCCGCGATGAGGAAGATGAGGCTGAACGAGTTCGCGGCGGCCGTGATGGTGACTCCGTAGGACGCGACGAGAAGCCCCAGGGCGTACCGATTCGACGTGAGGTAGGCAGCGGCGGGCCTGATCCCGCGAAGCAGTGCGCCGAACTCCCGCGCCCACTGGCGAAGGCCACTTCGGGTGCTCTGTTGTTCGGTGACCTCTTCGACCGGTTTCCTGAGTACGAACGTGAACAGGAGAGCGGAGAGCAGGAAAGAGGCCCCGTCAATGAGGAAGGAAGGAACCGGTCCCCACGCGGCGAACGCGAGCGCTCCCGCGGCCGGCCCCACCGCCGCGAGCGTCCAGGTCATCGATTCCAGGATGCCGTTCGCGCGAGGGAGGAGGTTCTGCGTGACGAGTCTCGGCACGAAGACGAATGCCGACGATGTGAAGAAGACGCTTGCCACCGCGGAGGCGATGACGAGCACGAGGGCGATCTCCCCGGCCCCGAGGCTGTAGGCGACCGCCGCCAGGCCGAGACTGATGACGCCCCTCAGGGTGGTCGTCGCGATGAAAGTGCGGCGCAGGTCGAAACGGTCTGCGACAGCCCCCGCGAGCGGCGCAATGAGCAGAGCGGGGATGACTGAGGCCAAGAGGAGTGTGAGGCGCGCGCCTTCCTTATCTGGACTCGATTCGTAGAACCACAGATCCAGTGCAAGCACCCGGAAGGAGTCCCCGAGGTCTGAAACAGCCACTGCCATCAGGAACCCGAAGAAGGTCAAGGGCAGAGCGAAGAGCGTTTGATGTCTCGGAGTCATGGCGTCCTTGTCAAGTGGGCCTGTTGAGGGCGGAGATCAGATCGAGCACGGCCGGTTCGTCGACGCGCTTCTGGGACGGAATGACACGGCCTGCGTGCGTCCCTGCAAGGGACGCTAGCCGGTTACGAAGCCTCGGGCGGTTTTCGAGGCCACTCATCCGCAGTGCACGCAATGAAAGCTCAGCACCGCGCGAATCTTGAATGTCGCTGAGCGTGGTAGCCACCGTCAGAGCGATCCGTTGCGAAGTACTCCTGTAGGCGAAAGCGTCCTGGGACTTCAGTGCAGCGATACCAGCCGCATAGAGGTTGGCCCCGGCCCGCGTCGCGTCAAAGGAGGCCTGGTGTATCGCCGCCTGGACGTCGACGAGCACGGTCATCCGGGCCTTCACCGTCTCAGTTGTATAGGCAGGCACAGGTGGACGGAGGTTCGTGTGGGCGAGAACCTCGAGCGGGGTGGTTAGCCCACTGGCGAGTGCCCGAGGCCAGTCACTGGCGCTGCGGAGAGCGTGGTCAAGCAGCAACTCATGTGAGCCAGAACGAAGATGAGCCTGTGCGATCGTATCGGTGTACGCCACAAGCGCTTGCAGCCGGAAGGCGGCCAGTCGCCTGGCATCAGCATGACGGGCGGAGGACGGCAGTCGGAGATGCCAGTTACCAGCAAGGCTGCTCTCACCGCTCACGATGAGGCGGCGCAGAGAGTCAACGACGGGAGCGCGCGCACCGTCTCTTGCCACGTCGAGCCGCACGATGTTGAGCTGTGCGTCTGTGCCTAGGTACCACATCCGAGGCTCTGACGAAGCGCGGCGCACAACGGCGACACAGAGACTCCTTGCGAGCTTCGCCCTGCCTGCGACTGAGAGCGCGAGCGCGAGTCCGTTAAGCTCACGCGCAGTCGGCTCGCTGAACCCGCCGTTGCTGAACGCCCGTTGTGCTGCTGCGGTGCTGGAGGCGAGATCAAGTTCCAGGTAGCTTCGATCCCCGATGATCTCGCGCATGCTGGACGGCAATGAGGGGGTCGCGACGCTCATGATCTTGTGGGACCACCATTCACTGCGATAACCGTTGTCGGCCATTCAGTCGAGGTCAATCCCAGTAATCTGCTTACCTCGGGCGTCGTGATGGCGTTGGTTACGAAGGACTCGAGACCCAAAGCAGTGTTGACCAGGAGCGCGCATTGAGTAGCGTGGCCCGCGTGCTGCCAGACATCTCTGTACGCACGTGGTGAGCGGTACTTCCAGGCTAGCCTTTCCGTGGAAGACACAAGAACGAGCAGCATCGCACAGGCTCCGGGCGGGCCTTGGCTAGCAGTCGCTCGATCCCACTCCGCGGAATCCGCCTCGTCCGAGACCGGGACGAGACAGTTCCTAGAGTCGATGTACGCGTACGTCCCTGGCGCCACACCGGGGACGTCGAAGACGACCAGGTACGGGTCGATGTCGTGGAGCGCACCGGCGCTGGGGTAGGCCTTGAGGTAACCGGCACCAAAATCGCCCGCGTCCCGAACGCTGATTATCCCGAACACGGACCCAAGAAGTGTGGACAGGTCCACCAAGCTGACGGCGCGCCGCTGCGAGAACCGTGACGTTCGTCGGCTGCGCAACACCTCGCCGAGCGGTCGCACGAGCGGCTCTGGCGCTGTCAGCCGTACGTCATTGCCGGTCACATCCCCTCGCCGGTTGGTCATTGGCGGCCGGGTGCGGCTCAACACCTTCGCTTTGACGGTGTTTTCGTCCGCCTCGTTCGCAGCGTAAGCGGTGCGCTCTCCTTCCCAGTGCGCGACACCGACGGCCTGACCCCACACGTCGAAGGGTGAAGCGGGTGCCACCGACTCAGTCGCGTCGATCAATAGACCTGACCGAACCATGGAACCGACAAGACGCGCTGCAGTGTCGCGGTCGAGGTCCAGCCAGTCGACAAGTACCTCGGGCGAGACGGGCTCGGCGGTAAGGCGCAGGACGTCGAGCCCAGCGCCATGGACTTCATACGCTGTCGTCAGGCGCGGCGAGTCGACGACAAAAGTCGTCCCGCGCGGGCGGATGCGTAAATCCGGAGATCGGACGAGGCGAGCCTCGGTCTGATCCGTCATCGGAGGTGGAACGGGTCGCCGGCGACGTAGCCGTTTCGTTGTGCCAGCAGTGAGATACGTTGGCGCACGGTTGCGCGCAGGGTCGGGCAAGCTCGCTCTCCTTCGTTCCAGCGCTTTGGACATCCGCCCCCGCACACGGGTAGTAGCGAGCATGTGCTGCAGGGGAGCTCGGGCCGTGACTTAACCTGAGCCGACCATTCGTCGAGTGATCCGAGCGGGCGTTTGGCGGATGCTGCGAGGTTGGAGACTGAGGTGATCATGGTGGTGAACTTGTCTCTAGGCACTAGGGGCTGCTCGGTGCAGCTATACATTCGACCGTCCTTATCGATGACTTCGCTGCCGACGTGAGTCGCAACGCACGTTGAGCCGGAAATCTTCGCAGGTAGGAGCTTGTGCTTCAGTCCCAGGGCCTCCATGGTCCGGAACCAGTCGCACTCTTTGGCCATGGCTTCGGACTCTCGCTCTAGCTCAGATATGTCGTTGCCCCAGCTGTGAATCGGTGAGAGCTGGTAGACGAACTTTTCACTGGTCAGACCGCTCTCAGCCATCATCGTGAGATATTCATCAATGTAGTCAATGTTGTGCCTGTCCACGTTGGTGCGGAGGATGAACTGTACGGTATCGAGTCGGGACTCTCTGGCCGCCCACTTGAGTACATTGACGAGGGAGGCAAACGACCCTTTGCCACTTTTGAGTGGTCGGTGCGCGTCATGGATGTGTTCAGGACCGTCCAGCGTGATATCGAGCCGTGATACTCGAGCGTCCTCCCACAAGCTGAGAAGTTTGCGCTCGGAGAGAAGGGCGCCGTTGGTGGTGATCTTGGAGGTGTAGCGAACGCCGCGGAGATCGGCCTCGCCGATGAACTTCTGCGCCATGTCCATCAGCCGGGCATATGCCATGAGTGGTTCCGCGCCGAACCATGCCACGTGGACGTGCTCCACAGTGGGGTCTCTGATAGCACCTATCACTCGTTCTTCGATGGTAGTGCGATGGTCAGGTGCCATCGTGCCCCGGAGGTGCTCCTGACCGCAGTAGGAGCAGCTCATGTTGCAGTAGGAGCTGGGCAGAAGCACAAAGCTACGCACCGATGGGTCAAGCTCTGCCTCAGCCATCTCCGAAACAACCGCAGCGCGGTCCTCTGCTGCACTCATTGTGAGGACCCCGGCGCGCTGGAGGGCGCGCGCGGCGTCAGGAGACAAGGTCTCGATTTCTCCTGACCCGACCTGTCTCGCAAGATCAAGAGGAATGAAGATGAGTCGCGGGATGTTCGTGACGTAGACGCCGACGCGCTCACTTCCATCGTGATGTGTTAGGACTCGATCGCTGAACTCGACGAACTGGCTTACCTGCATCTGTTGTTGCTCCCCGACGGGCCGCGCGCTCGGCGCACCGAGCGCGCGGCCGGTCTCACGTGACGATCTTGCAGACATTGACAGTGTTCTTGGCGAGGTCCACAAAATCGTCGAGCTCGACTTCGTCGAAGATCAGATCCTCAATCGAGACCTGCTCTGTCGTTTCGTTGATGGCGCCCATGCATTCACCTCCTCCTCATCGAGATCACGATAGTCCTGCGGCACCGCGCCGCCACAACTCGAGCTGCGCAGTAATTCCGAGAGTGTAGCTGACCCCTAGGCAGTCGAACCAGCTGGATTGGAGGCTGTGGATAACTCGGCTGTGTCCGATGCCATAATGCTGCGGACGACGCAGTGATTGAAACGGGAAGCAGTCTGGCCCTTGAGCACGACCATCCCCTCTTCGAGCACGTCCTCGAGTTGACGGCATAGAAGAACGCCGCACCGGTGCCTTCCACCACCTGGAGTCGGAGCTCACAAGGTTTGGTTCGCTCACGGCGCCGGGCATGCCTGAGAGTTGCCGTCTCCAGGCGATGAGGCCGTTGAGTATGTTGGAGGCGCGGTAGACGTTCGCGAGCCCTTCGTGGCGGGTGTGAGGCCGCGTCGTTGCATGGTGCGGTGCTCGATGGCGTTGCGGTTTCGATAGTCAGCGGTGTCGCCGTCGAAGGTTCCGTCGCGTGAGCCGCGGCGCTTGTCGCGGGCGACGGGAACGCGGATCCGGGGGCTGTCCGCATCCGCTACTCGGAGCGCAAACGCGCGGAGGTCGGAAGCCTGGCTCATTGCCTACCGTGTGAATAGTCGAAATAGCTGAAGGCCGTGGCTGGCTGGGTCGGGTGGCATCCGTCGTCCCGGATTCGGCTCCGGTGCTGACAGTTCTCGTAATGACCTCAGTGTGGGGTCAGTTCTCCAGCAGCAGGTCGCCGTGCTCTGTTTTGGGCGGTCGTTGCGCTCATCCGCGCGCTCGCAATGTTTGGTGTCTGCTGGTGCCCGACCCCTATCCTGGCTCGTTGACAGAGGCCATTTGCGCCTGACCGTCGGTGGTCAAGGTCGCGGCACTCTTCCAGGATGGTCGTCGTGCGGGAGGGTCCGCGGAAGCCCGCCATCAGCGATCTGCTCCACCGCGAGGCCGCCGACGAGACGGACAGCCCCCGCGCCGCCGAGGCCGGCCTGATCGTCCCCAAGCACCGTAACGGCCCCACCGACACCGTCACCGTCGCCTTCCAGGGTCACTTCTCCCGCTTCACCGACATGGCGAACGACTTCCACTAGGCGGCTGCCGGTCGTGTAGGTCTCCGACGCGATGTCCATATGGACGCGTCGACCCACAGTCGCCGGCCGTGACAGCATTGGCGGATGGCATTCACCGTCAGGGAGCCGCGCGCGGAGGAGGCCTCCGCGATCGCTGACATCCACGTCGCGACGTGGAAGGAGACCTACTCCGACCTGCTCCCCGAGCACTATTTCTCTGAGGAGTACGTCGCAGGCCGTCGCCGGATGTGGCAGCACGTGTTGACTCATCCGAATGACGACATGACCGTTCGCGTGGCTGAGGCCGATGGCGAGATCGTTGGATTCGCGTGGGTCGGCCCGGGCGAAGGGATAGGCGGCGAGGAGCCACCTCGTCAGCGCCTCCTCTATGCGATCTACGTGCTGGCCGCGAAGCACGGGACGGGGGTCGGCCAGGCGCTGCTGGACGAGACGCTGGGGGACGGCCCGGCGATGCTGTGGGTGGCAAAGGAGAATCCGCGCGCAACCGCGTTCTATCTCCGCAACGGTTTCCACTTCGACGGCGTCGAGCAGGTCGACCCTCACGCTCCCTTGATCACTGACGCGCGGATGGTGCGATAGCGGGCGGGCTACTCACCGCCCGTCTGCGCCGCCGACTACGCCAAGGCGATCGCGGGCAACCGCGGCGACCCCTCGGCAACGAGCTGATGGAGATCACCGGTCGCAAGAAAGACCGGGTCTGGGCGGCTCTCGAGGTCATCGCCGAACTCGATGAGCTCGATCGCCGCATCCGCGACGCGATGGACGTGGAGGGATAACCCCAGGGCAGACTGCTAAGCAGCGCCGGTGTCCAGAGGGGTCGCGGGCGTGAGGCCCAGCGCGTCCGGCGGCGAGTACGACTCCTTGATGATCGAGAGGTGGATCCACGACTCCATCCGGGTGACCGATTCGGCGCTGCGGACATCGTCGGTCACGCGTCGGAGCACCTCGAGGGAGTCGCCCGACAGGGTCACGAGCAGATCGAACGCGCCGATGCTCGTGGCGAGGAACTCCACCTCGGGGCGGCGGATCAGATCGGCGATGAGAGGCGCGGTGTCGCCACCGACGTTGATCCCCATGCCGAGCGCGAGGCTCTGGGTCACGGTGTTGCGCTTGGCGACCGCCGTGATGCGGATCACGTGGTCGTCGACGAGCCGGCGAACCCGGGTGCGCGCGGTGGACTCGCTGATCCCCAGCTCCTGCCCGATGGCGGTGAACGACGCCCGCCCGTCGGCTTGCAGGATACCGATGATCCGCTCGTCGAGACGGTCGAGCACGGTGCGCTGGGGCCGGCTGTCGAGCGAGGAATAGGGGCTCTTGTGCACGTCGACGTACAGGAGCGTCGTCACGTGGGTGATGCCGGGGATCGCCCGGATACGGGCGATGGCGTCGAACATCTCGCTCTGCCCGCGCGAGCGTACCTCGACGACCAGGTCGTGCGGACCGCTCGTGATCGTCACGAGCGACGTGTCGGCCAAGGTGGTGAGGGCGTGCGCCACCTCGCGCGGTGAGCGGTCGATGTGCACGGCGAGGTGACAGAGGGTCTGGAGCCCGAGGACCGCGGGGTCGGCGACCGCGGTGACGGTGACGTGACCCTCGGTCACGAGCCGTCGCAGGCGCTCGCGGACGACGGGTCGTGGCACCCCCAAGTGGCGTCCGAGCGAACTGATCGACGCCCTCCCGTCGGTGCGCAACAGACCGATCAGGGCGTCGTCGAGTGATCGGGGTCCACGCGCCATGAGTTTCATCCTGATCCCCCGATCACCTGGCCGACAGCGCTTCTGGCCGTCCGAAACACTCTAGAAACAGGGAATTTACGGCCCGATTCTGTTCGGGTGCGATAACAGAATCGCACCCGAACCCCTCCGAGCGTCCGCGACTGCTCGGGAACAGGCCGACTTCGCGACCGAATCCGCAACGAGGAGTGCCGCCCATCGCCGATATGGGCGGGACCGGGTGCGCGCCGTACCTAGCATGATCGTCATCCGTGAGCTCCACAGCGGACCCTTGCACCCGACCGAGAGAAGTCAGCATGAAGAAGCTCACCGCCGTCGGCGTCGCGGCCCTTGCCGCCACGCTCGCCCTTGCCGGTTGTTCCTCGACCGCGCCGGAATCCCCCACCAGCAACGCCCCCTCCGTCGCCGCCGGCGCCGAGGCTCCGGAAGGCCTCGTCGACGGCAGCACCGTCACGTTCTGCATCGACCCCGAGTACCCGCCGCTGGAGTACTACGAGAACGGCACCGACGGCGAGATCATCGGTTTCGACGCCGATGCCGCCCGTGCGATCGCCGCGTACTGGGGCAAGGAGGCGACCTTCGAGGTCACGACCTTCGAGGGCCTGCAGCCGGGTATCCAGGCCGCGCGCTGCGACATCATCCCCGGTGGCCTGTACATGAGCGAGTCGCGCCTGGAGGTGCTCGACGGCGTGCAGTACATGCAGACCGGACCCGCGCTCATCGTCCGCGCCGACGACGACACCGACTACACGAAGAACAGCGATCTGTGCGGTCTGACGATCTCGGGCCAGAGCGGATCGGAGAACTCCACGGTCGCGGAGCAGATCGCCACCGAGTGCGGAAGCGGCACGTCGGTCGACCAGTACCCGAAGACCGCCGACACGGTCGTGGCCGTCGTCAACGGGAGCGCCGACGCGCTCATCGAGACCGATGTCGCGGCCGCCGACATCGTGGCGCGCTCGAACGGTCAGCTGCGGCTCGTGAGCGGGTTCTTCCCGCCGAGCACCCAGTTCGGCATGTTCCTGGCGAAGGACAGCCCCGTCACCGAGCCGCTGCGCGAGGCGCTGAAGGCCCTGTACGACGACGGCACGCTCGCCAAGATCGCCGAGACGTACAACCTCGAGGCCTCCAACCTCGTCGTCGACTGACCCGTCGGGGGTGCGGCCGCCGCGCCGCACTCCCGCCCCCCCCGCCAGCGCCCCCCCCCCCCCCCCCCCCCCACCACCCACACGAGCACCCCGGGAGACAACCACCCCCAC